>NC_003317.1:745428-1088357 GCF_000007125.1 Brucella melitensis bv. 1 str. 16M
CTTGTCGCTTCGATATAGGTTACCATCACTCGATCCGTCTCATGTCCTCGATTGGCACCAGCTCTGTGGCGTCGATGCCATTTTCCGTTATGTGGCACCGAACGGCCCAAGCCTCAACCCCGGATGCAATCGCACGTTCAAAAGCCCGTGCGTAAAAGGGATCAAGATCGCCGGAAATACCAAATCTGCTGCAATCGGCGCGCTGGGTAATAAACAGCATTATGCCCCGATGACCAGCGGCAACAACATCAACAAGTTCGTCCAGATGTTTTGCGCCGCGCGCCGTCACCGTATCGGGGAATTCTGCAAGGCCGGGCGTGCGAATGAAATGCACATTCTTTACTTCGACATAGGCGCGCGGGCGGGGGCCATCATCGAGCAGAAGGTCGATGCGGGAATTGCGCCCGTATTTTTGCTCTCGCTTGAGGGTCGCATAGCCGTCAAGGTCGGGTATGAGGCCTTTCAGGATCGCTTCCTCCGCGATGCGGTTCGGCAATCCGGTATTGACGCCAACCAGCGTATTGTCGGCCTCGACAATCTGGAGTGTGTGCGCATATTTGCGGTGCGGGGCGTCCGAAAAGCTGAGCCAGACCCGTGAACCGGGCGCCGTCAGGCCCAGCATGGAGCCGGTATTGGGAACGGAGGCGGTGATGAACCGGCCATCATCAAGAGTGACATCGGCAAGAAACCGCTTGTAGCGGCGCTCCAGCCTGCCGGAAATGAGGGGGGTAGGAAACAGCATGGGGCGATTTAGAGCATTTCCAGCAAAAGTGCGAAGCGGTTTTGCTGGAAATACTCTAGATTTGCCGGAAATGCTCTAAAACAGGGTCCTGATGACGTCATGCCAGCTTAAGTCCGCTCCGAGAACCAGAGCGGCTGCGACAAGACCGGCCCCGAGGAATGTAAGGGTTGTTCTCGTTTCGCTTGTCATTTTCTTCCCACCAAATCACTCGTTAGAAGTGGGAAGAATTTCGCGGATGATTTGGCCCGGATTGTGATGCGATAATGACTATTCCGGGCAATTTGCGGGCATTTTACAGATTGGTAAAATGCCGCGCCTGCTGCTATTCTGTGGCCCAGTTGAACGCCAGTTCCTCGCGGAAGGCGAAGCGGACGATATGGCTTGCAACCACATCTTCAAGAGAGGCAAGGTTTTCTTGTGATGCTTCCACGGTGGCGGTCAGCTTTTCCGCATCGGCATCGAGAATCACCACGCGGCCTTCGCCAAGATCAATCGTGCCATGTTCCGGTGTGAATTCGACCGCGAACTTGTGTGTCCAGTGCTTGCAGAGCTGTTGCAGGTAGCGGCTGGCATGGGCAGTGGGAACGATTGCTGTTGCTCTTGGCATTTCCGGTCCTTCCAAAAAAGTTGCAGACTTGCTTACAGACATGCGCGTAACAGCACAACGCCAATTCAGCCAGTAATTTTTGCATCGATTTTGAGGGATAAAACCAGCAAATGGTACGCCCAAGGGGAATCGAACCCCTGTTTCCGCCGTGAAAGGGCGGCGTCCTAACCGCTAGACGATGGGCGCCCGTTGCTGGTGTGAGTGGGCTTATATTGATGAAGGTTCCGACTCGCAAGCCCAAAACAACACTTTTCTGAAAAAAGTGCCAATTGCTGCCCAGACGGGATGAAAGCCTGCTGTGTTTCCGTCTATCCGCTTGAAAATACAAGAAAAAAGAAAAGACCGGCCATTTGATTTTCCATTGGGCGAATTGTGCGGTGGACGCGGATCAGCCTTTGCAGCGCCAGTTCCAGTCGCGTTCGGGGCCTACATCCACATGCACGGAGGTTGTATGGCAATAGGTGCCAACACCGCCGCGCCTTGGCATGGACCGGGCAAAACGGGCGATTTCCCATTTCTAGACGCCATCAATCTGAATGTCGGCTGCCGCGCAGATCATGTGCAGCGAGCGGCGCGCACCATTGACCTTGCGATTATAAGAAGGGCTGCGATAGCCCGATGTCACCATGACAGGACGGCGGAAATGGCGTTCCATGGTTTTCAGCATGGTAACAAGCTCTGGCTTTAGGCAAGCCACATCCACGGTTTGGCGCTGGACTTTCAGCCCATTGGGTGCAAGGCGGGCAAGGCCGGGTGCCGATGCCAGCGTCACGCTGGCAAATTCATCATCCTCGTTCGCATCGATATCGCTATCGTCATAGAGGCTGTTTCGATGCTTGATTTCTATGCCGCCATTGGGGCGAACGCCGGGGAGGGAATAGTTATAGTCGTGTGTTGCGGTGGTGGACGAGACAGGCTTTATAACCGCCAGCTTCTTGTTTTCTGTCCGGCTTGACCGGGCGCCTGTCGATTCGTCGGAAAAAAGGCGGGCGATACTGCCCTGAGAGGCGGGGGGACGTTGCGCAGAAGCGTAGGCAGTTTTGGAAGAGCCGAACAGCGAGCTTACCTGAATTGGCTTTTCTGCTGCCTGTGCAGGTTTTGCAGCCTCAACGTCCTGCGCCTTGGCAGGTTCGGCCTGTTTTACCGCAGTTGCGGCGGTTTCCTGTGGTTTTTCTGCCTGGCTCGCAAATTCGTCCGGCTTTGCTTCCGCAGGCTTGCTATTGCCAAACATGCTGAAAAGGGAAGTCTTCGGCGGCTGAGGGGCGAGGGCGGTCAGCTCTGTCGGCTCCCTGGCCTCCGATGAGGCGTCGGCGTCGGCTTTTGCCTTCTCTTTATTATTGGTATCTGTGCTGCTGGGGCTTGCCGTCGCGGTGGGCTTTGTCGCGCCGGGTTCGTCTGCTTTCGCCTTCAAATCTTCTGCTGCAACTGCCTGGTCTGCCGCGCTTTGCAACGTATCGGCAATCATGGAGCCATCCGCACCGGCGGCAAGCTGGAGCGGTTTTCCGTCGAGACCGGTGCCAGTGCCGGTGGATGTGCACGATGTGACAAAAAGCGCCAGCAAAGCAATGCTGCCTGAAAGAAACCTGCCGGTTGTCCGGGTTGATGAATTTTCACGTTTCAACAGTCTGCTCCGGCTCGATTTCCCTGACCAGTTTGGCGAACCGGACATGTCCGAGCCCACCTGGTTTCGGGAGATCGGTTCTCCCGTGCAGGGTTTGCTTCATGCCTGAAACAATCGTCCCCACGATCCCGGCTGGAATGCCGGAAAGATAATTGCAGAAATATCAGCGATTTATAACAGTCTTTTCAGGGCTGTAAGCATCGCCTCGTCGTATTATATAAATCACCTTGCGGAAATTTGTTACCAATTTTTAAGTTTTTTGGAAGCCGAGTGCAACTATTGATGTTCTGTGGGATTAAGTGACTTGCCGCTGTTGGTTCATCACGGAATATTAATCTTTGTAATCTGTAGTTATATTTATTGGCGGGCCTTGTTGCCAAACCATGCCGGACAGCCTTCACGTGACCCAATTTGCCCATGCGAGCATTCGCTTGTTGACAGGGCGCCTCAACTTGATGCTATCCCTTAGCAAATACTTTATCTCTGTCCGCTGCTGCACGAAGCAGCACGGCATATGCTTAACCGGGAACAGGACCATGACCAAGCGCACGCGGCAGATCGCCAATTTTTTGCTGGCAGCAATGGCGGCGGCGATGCTTACGGCCTGTGCCGGTGGCAAAGAGTTTCAGGGTACGCCGCAGGAAGGCGCTTCCCGCACCGGCGTTTATCCCAAGTTTGGTCATCTGCCCAAGGCTGCGACAGCGCAGATCACGCCGGAAGAAAAGCAGCAATTGACCACGACGCTTGACGCTGACCGCACCCGTCTGGCGCCGCAGAAGGCTCCGGGGGGCGGCTTTACGGCGGCCGAGGCTCAGGCTATGCGCCGCCAGGCGCAGGAGCAGACAAATGCTACCCTGAAGCAGATCGAGTCCGGTCAGGAATAAGCCCTTCCATAACCGCCAAAAGTTGGGCGTTTGGCCCGGTATCAAGTCTCGACCCGATTCGAGAACAGGTGTATAGCTCCTTCGCGGTGCGTGAGCGCCATTATATTCAACCCTCCTTTGGAACAGGATCATGTCGGAAGAATTCCATAAAATCCGTCGTCTGCCACATTATGTCTTTGAACAGGTCAACCGTCTGAAGGCATCGGCGCGAGCGGCGGGTGCCGACATTATCGATCTGGGCATGGGTAATCCCGATCTGCCGACCCCGCAAAATATCGTGGACAAGCTTTGCGAGGCTGTGCAGGACCCGCGCGCCCATCGCTATTCCGCCTCCAAGGGCATTCCGGGCCTGCGCCGTGCTCAGGCACAATATTATGCACGCCGTTTTGGTGTGAAGCTTAACCCGGACACGCAGGTTGTCGCCACGCTTGGCTCCAAGGAAGGCTTCGCCAATATGGCGCAGGCCATCACCGCGCCGGGCGATGTGGTTCTGTGCCCGGACCCGACCTATCCGATCCACTCCTTTGGCTTCATCATGTCGGGCGGTGTCATTCGCTCGGTGCAGGCCAAGCCGGACGATAATTTCATCCCGACGCTTGAGCGCGGCGTGAAACACTCCATTCCGAAGCCGATTGCGCTGATCCTCAATTTTCCGTCCAACCCGACGGCTTATGTGGCGACGCTTGATTTCTACAAGGACGTGGTGGCTTTTGCGCGCAAGCACGACATCGTCATCCTTTCGGACCTGGCCTATTCGGAAATCTATTTCGACGGCAACCCGCCGCCATCCGTTCTGGAAGTGCCGGGCGCAATGGATGTGACGGTGGAGTTCACCTCCATGTCGAAGACTTTCTCCATGCCCGGCTGGCGCATGGGCTTCGCGGTCGGCAATGAGCGTTTGATCGCCGCGCTGACGCGGGTGAAATCCTATCTCGATTATGGCGCCTTTACGCCGATCCAGGTGGCGGCGACGGCAGCACTCAATGGTGACGGCTCCGACATTGCCTATGTGCGCAATGTCTATAAGCAGCGCCGTGACGTGCTGGTTGAAAGCTTCGGCCGCGCTGGCTGGGATGTTCCGCCACCGGCTGCCACCATGTTTGCCTGGGTTCCGATCCCGGAACGGTTCCGCTCGCTGGGTTCGCTGGAATTCTCCAAACTTCTGGTGGAGCAGGCCGATGTGGCTGTTGCGCCGGGCGTCGGTTTTGGTGAACATGGCGACGATTATGTGCGCATCGCGCTGGTGGAAAACGAGCATCGCATTCGTCAGGCCGCGCGCAATATCAAGCGGTTCTTTTCTGCCAAGGATGAGAACCTGCAAAATGTGATTCCGCTTGAAGGTCACCGCTAGACGGCATTCCCACCTTTGCGGGCTGGCCCATGTTTGCAGGCTGGGCTATGCTTGCGGCCGCCCATGCTCGCGGGCTGGATTTATCCTGCCCGCAGTTCTCACCCGATGAAACCACTCCAGTAGAAGGTCGAAATAATGAGTGATGCATTGCGGATCGGTGTTGCCGGCCTGGGCACCGTTGGTGCTTCGGTGTTACGTATTCTGCGTGACAAGTCCGAGATGCTCACGCGCCAGTGCGGCAAGCCTGTAACGGTTACGGCGGTTAGCGCCCGTGACCGCAATCGGGATCGCGGCATCGACCTTTCAGGCATTGCATGGTTCGATGACCCGGTGGAACTTGCCAAATCTGCCGAGATCGATCTTTTTATCGAGCTGATCGGCGGCGAGGATGGCCCGGCCAAGGCGTCTGTGGAAGCGGCCTTGCGCGCTGGCCGCCATGTGGTCACGGCCAACAAGGCGCTGCTTGCGCGCCATGGCGTTGCACTTGCCAGGATCGCCGAGGAGAAGGGCGTCCTGCTCAATTTTGAAGCGGCTGTCGCAGGCGGCATTCCCGTCATCAAGGCCATGCGTGAATCGCTGACCGGAAACACGGTTTCGCGCGTTTACGGCATCATGAACGGCACCTGTAACTATATCCTGACCCGGATGTGGGAAGAGGGGATTTCGTTTGAATCCTGCCTCAAGGATGCGCAGCGCCTGGGATATGCCGAGGCCGACCCGACCTTCGATATTGAAGGCAACGACACAGCGCACAAGCTGGCGCTTCTCACCAGTCTTGCCTTCGGCACGCAGATCGCCGCCGACGATATCTATCTGGAAGGTATCAGCAATATTTCGCTGGCTGACATTCGTGCCGCTGACGAACTTGGCTACCGCATCAAGCTTCTTGGTGTTGCACAGAAGACCGATACCGGCATCGAACAGCGCGTACATCCGACCATGGTGCCAACCTCTTCGGTTATTGCGCAGGTTCATGGTGTGACCAATGCTGTCGCCATCGAGACCGATCTTTTGGGTGAGCTTCTGCTTTCAGGTCCCGGTGCGGGTGGCAATGCCACGGCTTCGGCGGTGATCGGCGATGTGGCCGATATCGCCAAGAGCCGTCCGGGTTTCCAGCATGGGCCGGTATTCGGCACGCCTGCCAAGGCCTTGCAGCCCTATAATCGCGCCAAGATGCGCAAACATGCGGGCGGCTATTTCATTCGCCTCACGGTACATGACCGCATTGGCGCTTTTGCGGCGATTGCCCGGCGCATGGCGGAAAACGACATTTCGCTGGAATCGATCGTGCAGCGCCCGCCCATGGATGACGCGCCGCGCGAAGGTGTCAAGACGGTGATTCTGGTGACACATGAGACAACCGAATCTGCGGTCAAGAAGGCTCTGGAAGCCATTCTGAAAGACGATCATCTGGTGGACAAGCCGCAGATGATCCGCATTGAACGCGCTGGCTGAGTGTTGTTCCCCCATCAAGGTTTTGCGACCTCAGGATTGGACGAATTCCGTTCACATCCGACCGGTGCATGAAACGAAGCGTGTAGAGCTCAGAGCGGTTCCCATTTTAATAGAGTCGTTGGAACCACTCTAACTATTTGTTTTGTCGCATTATCCGACGCATCGAAGCGGGATCAGAAATCAGTCCAGTGGACTGATTTCCCCGCGTAGGCGTTTCACACTTTTGCTGGAAATGCTCTAAATCGATTAAGGCTTTGAGCGCGCACTGTTTTTAGCTCCTACACTCTTGCAGGCTGTCGGGGACTTTGACAAAAGGTTTGAACAATGTCGCCATGGGCCGGCGATGGCGGCGATGCCGCATAAACGCAATTCAAATTCAGGACTTTGTTCAAATGGCCAAGACCGCAGAGCAGCACCCCCACGGGCTGGATCGCATTCTCACACTGGAGCTCGTCCGTGTGGCCGAGCGTGCAGCCGTGGCGGCGGCAAGGCTGCGCGGGCGCGGCGATGAAATGGCTGCCGATCAGGCTGCTGTCGATGCCATGCGCCAGGAATTGAACCGCCTGCCCATCACCGGGACGGTGGTGATTGGCGAGGGTGAGCGCGATGAAGCGCCGATGCTCTATATCGGCGAGGAAGTCGGCACCAAGCAGGGGGCGGCTGTCGATATTGCACTGGACCCGCTGGAAGGCACTACGATCTGCGCCAAGAACCTGCCGAACTCGCTGGCGGTCATTGCCATTGCCGAAAAGGGCAACCTGCTTTACGCGCCTGACGTCTACATGGAAAAGATTGCTGTCGGCCCCGGCTATCCCAAGGGTGTCGTTGATCTCGATGCCACGCCGACGGACAACATCATGTCCATCGCCAAGGCGAAGGGCGTGAAGCCGAATGAAATCACCGCCTGCATCATGGACCGCCCACGTCATGCGCGCCTTATCGAAGAAGTGCGGGCGACCGGCGCTGCGATCCGCCTCATCGGCGACGGCGACGTAGCGGGCGTGATGCATACGACAGATCCGGACGAGACCGGCATCGACATCTATATCGGCATTGGCGGTGCGCCTGAAGGTGTTCTGGCTGCTGCGGCGCTTCGCTGCATCGGTGGCCAGATGCAGGGCCGTTTGCAGCTCAATACCGAAGAGAAGGTTGCCCGTGCCGCCAAGATGGGTATTTCCGATCCGAAAAAGATCTATACCTTGGAGGAAATGGCCAAGGGCGATGTGCTCTTCGCGGCGACCGGCGTGACGGATGGCAATATGCTTTCCGGCGTGAAATTCGCGCGGGATTATATCCAGACCCATACGATCGTGATGCGCTCGTCGTCGCAGACGGTGCGTGAAATCAAGGCGCGCCATCAGGATTTGTCCAAATTCTAGAGCATTTCCAGCAAAAGTGTGAAACGGTTTTGCGTTGGAAAATGCGATAAAATAAATAGTTAGAGCGGTTCCAACGATTCCGTTTTAATCGGAACCGCTCTAGGACATATATGAGATCGAACGGCCTGCCGTTTCAGACCCCGAAAAGCGTATCGTTTTTCGGGGTTTTTGATTTGATACGCTCCATCGGCAACTGTATGATGCCGCGATATTTTAGGCCCTTGATGGGGACGACATTATATAGCCGAACTTGATCCGGATTTTTGAGAAGCAATCTTTGTTCAAATTATATCGAGGTAGTCATGGCATCTGGAAAAATGCGTATCGTTGTCCTCTTTGGTGGACGCTCAGCGGAGCATGATGTTTCCGTTCTTTCAGCAACCAATGTCATGAATGCGCTGGATCCGGCCAAATATGAGGCTGTTCCTGTTTTTGTAACACGCGCGGGACAATGGCTGTTGAGCCGCTTCGTGAACGGTGCGCTGGAAAAGCCGTCAAGCGGCGCAGAGCTTTGCCTTGTTCCGGGCGGCTGTGGGCGTGCCATCGTGGTTCCTGATGCCGGCGCTCCATACGAGGCGGACAAAATAGATATCATATTTCCGGTTCTGCATGGCCTTCATGGGGAAGATGGTGCTGTGCAAGGCTTGGCTCAGGTTGCGCGAGTACCGCTGGCAGGTTGTGGTATTCCAGGTTCCGCCAATGCACTCGACAAGGATATTGCCAAGCGCCTGGTCAATGAAGCGGGCCTGTCCACGGCAAAATCCGTGACCATCACGCGCGAAGAGGTTCCCGCTTTCAGTGCGCTCGAACAGGCTTTGGGTTTGCCCATATTTATCAAACCCGCCCGTCAGGGTTCGTCTGTCGGTGTCCACAAGGTTGTAACGGAAGCAGATTATCAGGCTGCCATGTCCGATGGTTTCATTTATGACGATAAGCTGCTGGCTGAAGAGTTCATTCAGGCGCGCGAAGTTGAATGCGGCGTTCTTGAAGACGAAGGAGGCGCGCTGTTCGTCTCGCGCGCTGGCGAGATTGTGCCTGCGGAAAGCCACTGTTTTTATAGTTATGATGCCAAATATATCGATGCCGATGGAACTGAGATCAAGGTTCCTGCGGAGTTGCCCGAACAGGTAGAGAATGAAATCCGTGCGATCGCCGCCAAGGCTTTCCGGGTTCTGGGCTGCGATTCCATGGCGAGGGTTGATTTTTTTGTTACGGCAGACAGGCGTATCGTGCTGAATGAAATCAACACTATTCCCGGCTTCACCGATATGAGCATGTATTTCAAGGTGATGGCTGTGAGCGGTGTAAGCTATCCTGAAATTATCAATCGATTGGTTGCGCATGGCTTGGCGCGGGGAAGCTGACTTTAATCTCATCATTGAAGAACGCTGGCTTTTGTGTCTTTAAGGACCAATGACAACAGAGCGTTTTTTCCTCGGAGTGAAACAATCCGCAACCGGCCAGAAATGGGTGGATCGGCTGGGTCCGCGTGAAGCCAATACGGCACTTGCCATTGCACAGCATCATGGCATTTCCGATCTGGTTGCGCGTGTGCTTGCGGGGCGGGGGGTGTCCGTGGAAGGGGCGCCGGAATTTGTCGATCCGACGTTGCGCAATCTCATGCCCGACCCGGCGACGCTCAACGACATGGACAATGCGGCGGGGCGCATTGCCGATGCGATCCAGCGCCGCGAGACGGTCGCGATCTTTGGCGATTATGATGTGGACGGCGCGTGTTCTTCCGCGCTGATGGCGCGGTTTCTCAAACATTACGGTGTCCAGCATTCCATCTATATCCCCGACCGGATTTTCGAGGGCTATGGCCCCAATCCCGATGCGATGCGGGAACTGGCCGCCAAGGGAGCAAGCCTGATCGTTACGGTCGATTGCGGCACCAACAGCGTGCCGTCCATCACCGCCGCCAAACAGGCCGGGGCAGATGTCGTCGTGCTTGACCACCATCAGGTCGGCGGCGATCTGCCGGAAGATGCGGTGGCGATCGTCAATCCCAACCGTGAAGACGATATTTCGCAGCAAGGCCATCTCTGCGCGGCAGGCGTGGTTTTCCTGGCATTGGTGCAGGTGGCCAAAATCCTGCGCGCGCGCGGCAAGGGGCCGGGGCCTGACCTTCTTTCCATGCTTGATCTCGTTGCACTGGCGACGGTTTGCGATGTGGTGCCGCTCAAGGGCGTCAACCGCGCCTTTGTGGTGAAGGGCCTGCTCGTTGCCCGCGGGCAAAGCAATGTCGGCCTGGCGGCGCTGGCGCGCGTTGCGCGCATCGGGGAGCCGCTCAATGCCTTTCATCTGGGGTATCTGATCGGTCCGCGCATCAATGCGGGTGGGCGCATTGGCGATGCGGGCTTGGGCGCGCGCCTTCTCACGCTGGATGACCCGGCAATGGCGGATCGCATTGCAATGGAACTCGACAGGCTCAATCAGGAACGGCAGGCCATGGAGGCCGAAATGCTCATGGAGGCGGAAGCGGAAGCTTCGCTGGAGATTTCGGGCGGGGCGGGCGCATCCGTGATCGTAACGGCCAGTGACCGCTGGCATCCGGGCATTGTCGGCCTGCTAGCCTCCCGGCTGAAGGAAAAGGCGCGGCGTCCGGCCTTTGCTATTGCATTCAACGCCAATGGTGTCGGCTCCGGCTCGGGGCGTTCGATTTCAGGTCTTGATCTGGGCAAGCTGGTGCGCGGTGCGGTGGAAAAGGGCCTGCTGGTGAAGGGCGGTGGCCATGCCATGGCGGCGGGCATTACCATTGAGCGCGGCAATCTTGGCGCGCTGCGCGCCTATCTGGAAGAAGAAGCCGCGGATATCGTGTCGCGCTTGCGTGAAAACCAGAGCCTTTCCATCGATGGGGCGCTGGCTGCATCCGGTGCGACCGTGGCGCTTTATGAAGCTTTGCAGAAAGCCGGTCCTTATGGTTCTGCGCATCCGCAGCCCCTGTTGGCGCTGCCGCATCATGTGCTGGCCGATGTGCGGGGCGTCGGGCGGGATCATGTGCGGGTGACATTGCGCGGGGCAGACGGCAAGCGGGTCAATGCGATCGCATTTCGAGCGGCAGAAGGCGATCTTGGACGCTTCCTGTTCAACAATATCGGCTGCAGTGTGCATGTGGCCGGAAATCTTTCTCTCAACCATTGGAATGGTTCTGTTTCTCCCCAAATCCAGATTCTGGATGCGGCTTTGCCTGTTTAAAGCTCTGGTTCATTTGAAATTTCTGGATTTTTTGGCTTCCCACCCTTGTGAAGGATGGGGCCGAATTCCCATATGAGCCCTGATTTAAACATTGAGACAGGGCCCTGAAGGGGGCCCTGCTTTTACAGAATCGTCGAAACTGCTCTAACCGGGAGAAACGAATGACGGGTTCCGGAAACCGCCTAACCAAACTGACGCTTGCACTTGTCCTCGGCCTTGTTGCCGTATTCACGGCTGTCGATTTCGCTGAGGCTCGCCGCGCGGGCGGTGGCGGTTTTGGTAGCCGTGGCATGCGCACCTATTCTACGCCTGCGCCGACCCGTACCGCGCCCAACAATGCGGCTCCCATCGAACGCTCGATGACACCGAACACAGGCGCGACGCAAACGACCCGTCCCGCTGCGGCTGGCGCACAGAATGCGGCACAGCGTTCCGGTGGCCTGTTCGGCAATTTTGGCCGTTCCATGCTTGGCGGCCTGCTGGTCGGCGGCCTGATCGGCATGTTGCTTGGCAATGGTCTCGGCGGTCTTGCCGGCATGTTCGGCCTGATCCTGCAAGTGGCCGTCATTGCCCTGATCGCCATGTTCGTGATGCGCATGTTTGCCAATCGCCGCCAGACGGCAGCGGCTGGCGCGGGCCATGCCGGGGCGCAGCCTTTCGGCGCGAGCCAGCCTTTCGGTTCGGCGAAAAGCGCATCCGGTCAGGGCAGCTTTAGCGGCCGCACACCATCCGTCAATCCGTTTGAGACCAAACAGGCTGCGGCTCCCGTCGTGGAGGATGAGCCGATGGATGTCGGACAGGAAGATCTGGATCGTTTTGAGCAGATGCTTGTGGATATCCAGGGGGGCTATGGCCGTGAGGATTATGCGGCGCTGCGCAAGCTCACCACGCCGGAAGCCATGTCTTATCTGGCGGAAGAACTTGGCGAAATCGCATCCGGCGGCAAGCGCAATGAAGTGAAGGATGTGAAGCTTCTTCAGGGCGATGTGTCCGAAGCCTGGCGCGAAGGCAATGTGGAATATGCAACGGTGGCGATGCGCTATTCGGCCATCGACGTGATGGTGGATCGCACCAGCGGCGCGGTTGTCGAAGGCAACCCGAATGAGCCGGTGGAAAGCGTCGAGCTATGGACCTTCACCCGCACAGATGGCGGCGCGTGGCAACTCGCCGCTATTCAAGGCACGGAATAAGTCTTTTCTTTCAACAAGAAGCCCGGTCGCGAGACCGGGCTTTTTCTTTTATCACCAGGTGCCGATGTTTTCGGCAGATGCCCAAGGCTCCTGCGGAGCAAGGCGCTCGCCCTTCTGGATCAGCTCGATGGATATGCCGTCAGGGGATTTGATGAAGGCCATATGGCCGTCGCGCGGCGGGCGATTGATGGTGACGCCGGCGCTTTTCAGCTTCTCGCAGGTGGCATAGATATCGTCCACCATATAGGCGAGGTGGCCGAAATTGCGCCCGCCGGTATAGGTTTCCGGGTCCCAGTTATAGGTCAGTTCCAGTTCAGGCGCGCGCTCCGCCCGGGCGCGATCTGTATCGGAGGGGGCTGCGAGGAAGATCAGCGTGAAGCGGCCCTTTTCGTTTTCGATGCGCCGGATTTCTTCAAGGCCAAGCTTGTTTACATAAAAATCGAGAGATTCGTCGATGTCGCGGATGCGGACCATCGTGTGCAGATAGCGCATAGTCTTTTCCTTGGTTGCCGAGTTTTGTTGCCCGTGCGCCCGCTGCTTGAAAACGCACGGAGAACCGATTGGTTCGCTCACATCATCAAATCCGATGTAGCATGTCGTTCGTCAAGCCCATAATCGACCAGACCGAAGTGAAGGACATGACATTGCCAAAACGCCTGGCAGCCATATTTCAGCTTGATAGGTGGCTTTCAATTCTCGAAATGCCACTGAAAATAACCATGAAAGCATAAAGTCTGTGGTCATCATGGGGATGGACAAAAGTTTAAGCTTGCCGCCTCCGGTTAAGGAAGTGTTATTCTTTAGGCAAGAATCAGGTCGGAAACCCGAAGGAAGAACAGAGGAGAGGCGAACGCATGGCGGACAAGTCTGTGTCTGATGACCAGTTCCACAGCCAGCACGCCTCGGAAGAACTGGGCGAGTTCATTGAGGTTTCTGGTCATATCAAGTGGTTCGATGTGGCCAAGGGCTATGGCTTCATCGTGCCGGACCAGCCGGGTCTGACCGATATTCTCCTGCACGTAACTTCATTGCGCCGCGACGGATTTCAGACGGCGCTGGAAGGTGCGCGCATCGTTTGCGAAGTCCGCCATGGCGACCGCGGCCTGCAATGCTTCCGCGTTCTCTCCATGGATGCCTCAACCGCCATTCACCCCGCGCAGATGCCGCCGCAGTGCACGCATGTTACCGTCACGCCATCGAGCGGGCTGGAGCGCGTGATCGTCAAGTGGTTCAACCGCACCAAGGGTTTCGGCTTCCTGACGCGCGGTGAGGGGACGGAAGACATTTTCATTCACATGGAAACGCTGCGCCGTTTCGGCATGATGGAACTGCGCCCCGGCCAGGTGGTGCTGATCCGCTTCGGCACCGGCGAAAAGGGCCTCATGGCAGCCGAAATCCACCCGGATATCGGAACAGCCATACCTGTTTCACATTAGAGCGGTTCCGATTAAAACGGAATCGCTGGGACTGCTCTATCTCTTTGTTTTGCCGCCATTTTCAACGCATCGAAGCGGAAGCAGAAATCAGCCCTGTGGACTGCTTTTCCCGAATAGGCGTTTCACACTTCTGGCTCGAAAATGCTCCAGCCCCCATTTGGGTCTGATTGAACCAGACCGGCCTCTCGTAATAGGTTGGTGAAGCACGAAACTTGTGCCCTTGTCGCCGTTTCGTCCGGTTGATAATCTTCATGTGCAATGGCGCCCTTTGCCATTCAAAGAAATATCGGCGTATTTGCGGCCGCGCAGGAATGTTCGCTCCCGCAGGACGCAATGAAAAATGGCGCAATAAAAACAAGGAAGGGCTAGGCAGATGGGTCGCATTTTTCTCGCTTTGGCATTTATGTTTGTTGCCTTTGTCGCCCGCGCGGACGAAGCCCAACCGATGCGATTGCCTGTCGATAAGGAACAGCTCACCTTCATCACCTCGACAGGCAACAAAATTAATTTCGCGCTTGAAGTGGCGGACACGGATGAGGCGCGTGTGCGTGGGCTGATGTGGCGGACGGATTTTCCCAAAGACCGTGCGATGATCTTCATCCTGGGCGAAATGCGCCGCATCGTAATGTGGATGCAGAATACACCACTGCCGCTCGATATGGTTTTTCTTGATGACAAGGGCCGGGTGGTTGCCATTCACGAAAATGCGGTGCCTTTTTCTGAAAATCTCATTTCCTCCGAGGTTCCGGCAGCGTATGCCGTTGAACTCCTGGCCGGTACGGTCAAACGCACAGGCATAAAAGTTGGCGACAGGGCGATCCATCGCGTGATCTGCGGCGAATGCCGCTCCTGATGCCGCTGCAATGAAATCAAGAGGAATGAACAGGTGAGTGCCTTCGATATCGAATATTTCGAACATGACGGATTGCGTCTTGCGTATCGTCAGGCCGGAGAAGGCGATCCGATCCTGCTTATCCATGGGTTTGCATCGTCAAGTCTGGTGAACTGGGTTTCGCCGGGCTGGTTCCGTACGCTGACCGAAGCGGGCTATCGCGTGATCGCCATCGATAATCGCGGCCACGGGTTTTCGACAAAAAGCCACAAAGCGGAGGATTATACGCCAAGCAAGATGGCGGGCGATGCCGCAGCACTGCTCGATCATCTGGGCATCGCGAAGGCCCATGTCATGGGGTATTCCATGGGCGCGCGCATTTCTGCCGTTCTCGCCATCGAACATTCCGAGCGCGTGCATAGCGCCGTTTTTGGCGGGCTTGGCATCGGCATGGTGACGGGGGCTGGAGACTGGGAGCCTATTGGCGAAGCGCTTCTGGCTGAAGATCCGGCGACAATCACACATCCGCGCGGCCAGATGTTCCGCAAGTTTGCGGATCAGACCAGGAGTGATCGTATTGCGCTTGCAGCCTGCGTCATCACGTCGAAGGAGCTTGTTCCGGTGGCGGCGATCGAACGCATCCTCCAGCCGGTTCTGGTGGCCGTAGGCACCACGGATGACATTGCCGGAAGCGCGCAGGAACTGGCAAATCTGCTGCCCAATGGTGAGGCGCTCGACATTCCGGGACGCGATCATATGCTGGCGGTGGGCGACAAGGTGTACAAGCAGGGTGTTCTGAAATTCCTGAAGGAAAACCCGCTTTAACCTGACGGTGATTGCGGTGCGCATTCGCGCACCCCGTCAAATCAGCGACAATAATTCGGCGGGTGTCAGGGCAATGCATTTTAAGTTATCCTGCGCGCCGAACTCGTATTGCGGTGCGACTGGCGAAAATTTGACTTTTGCCGGACCTGCACGATGCAAAACTGGAGTATGGATATGTCCGTTCGCATGTCTTCAAAAGTGAATGCCGGTCTCGATCAGGTCGATCCCATCTGGCATTCCATCCGTGCCGAAGCGGAGGAGGCGACCAGGAATGACCCGGTTCTGGGCGCCTTTCTCTACGCCACGATTCTCAACCAGCCGAGCCTTGAAGAAGCGGTGATGCATCGTATCGCCGAACGCCTTGGCCATCCCGATGTGAGCGCGGATATCCTGCGCCAGACCTTCGATACGATGCTTGAGGCAAACCCGGAATGGTCGCACGTCCTGCGTGTGGATATTCAGGCTGTTTATGACCGCGATCCGGCCTATAGCCGCTTTATGGATCCGGTTCTTTACCTGAAGGGCTTCCATGCGATCCAGACACACCGTCTGGCGCACTGGCTTTACAAGCAAGGTCGCAAGGATTTCGCCTATTATCTTCAGAGCCGCTCGTCATCGATCTTTCAGACCGATATTCACCCGGCGGCCAGGCTTGGCAGCGGGCTGTTTCTCGACCATGCTACAGGGCTTGTGGTGGGTGAAACGGCCGTTGTAGAAGATAATGTCTCGATCCTGCATGGGGTTACGCTGGGCGGAACCGGCAAATCGAGCGGTGATCGCCATCCGAAAATCCGTCAGGGCGTGCTGATTGGGGCAGGCGCAAAAATCCTCGGCAACATCCAGGTAGGGCAGTGCTCCAAGATCGCGGCTGGTTCCGTTGTGCTGAAGTCCGTGCCGCATAATGTAACCGTGGCGGGCGTGCCTGCGCGCATCATCGGCGAAACGGGCTGCACGGAGCCATCCCGCGTGATGGACCAGATGCTGGGTGACGGCATCTAATTCCAATATTGATAACGGCTCATGCCATAAAGTTGGGTTGTCTGCTGGTTTTATCCCGCAGACGGCCTATATGTGGTGAAAGCTTTGTTTGGAGCGTCTTCGGGCCAAAAATGTGAAACGTCCATGCGGGGAAATCAGTTCAATGGACTGATTTCTGACCTCGCTTCGCACTTTTGCCCATGCCAAACCGAAAGTTAATTCGTCGCTACAGCCTGCGATAGGCGATGTCAGGGGTTTACATAAGAAAATGCCGGGTGCAATAAACCGGCTTCAAATCAATGTCAGGAGAATCCGGTTGAAACCCGAAGAACTCAAAAAACTGGACGCCTATTTCAAACGGACCTTCAACAATCCTGATCTTCAGGTGAAGGCGCGTCCGCGCAAGAATGATTCCGCCGAGCTTTACCTCGCCGACGAATTTCTCGGCCTTATCTACAAGGATGAGGATGAAGGCGAATTGTCGTATAATTTCTCGATGGCCATTCTCGACGTCGATCTCTGATCGGGCGCAAGCCGGGTATAGTTTAAACGCTCTTTCCATCCGGAGAGGGCGTTTTTGTTTGAGCCCCTTTCAGGTCATGACGCGCGAACTCCTGCTTGTGCATCGGGCCAAAACGGCATAGAGCATTTCCAGCAAAAGTGTGAAACGGTTTTGCGTTGGATAATGCGACAAAACAAATAGTTAGAGCGGTTCCGGCGATTCTGTTAAAACAGGAACCGCTCTAGCCCTTAATCGTCAATTACCGTAATCTGGCGAATTGGGAGAAATCATATGCCGATCTATGCATATAACGGGCACAAGCCGCAGTTTGCGGACCGCGAGAGCAACTGGATTGCACCGGATGCGACGCTGATCGGCAAGGTGGTCGTGGGCGAGAATGCGGGTTTCTGGTTCGGCGCGGTGTTGCGCGGCGATAATGAGCCAATCACTATCGGTGCCGATACCAATGTGCAGGAACAGACGATCATGCACACCGATATCGGCTTTCCGCTGACCATCGGTGCGGGCTGCACTATCGGGCACCGTGCGATTCTCCATGGCTGCACGATTGGCGAGAATACTCTTATCGGCATGGGCGCGATTGTGCTCAATGGCGCGAAGGTCGGCAAGAATTGCCTTATCGGGGCGGGAACATTGGTGAAAGAAGGGATGGAAATCCCTGATAATTCGCTTGTTGTCGGCTCTCCCGCGCGTGTCCTGCGCCAGCTTGACGATGCTGCCGTTGAAAAGCTGCGGGCCTCTGCAAAGCATTATGTGGAGAGGGGACATTCCTTCATGCGCGGCATGGAGCCTGCCTGAAAGGCGGCTGAAACCAACAAAAAGGGACGGGGAATGACGACCCGTCCCTTTTTGCCGAGGCTTGCGGTGGTCCGTGTATTAGTGAATGCTGCCGACCAGAATGTCACGGTCATCCCGGATTGAAACCCAGCTACCCGTGCTGTAGGTCGATTGGCGCTTGAGATAGGTATAGTCGGTCTTGTTCCAGGCGAGGACACGCGGGTCGAGATTGTCGAGAATGAAATCGCCGCGATCGGTGCGAACGGTCAGAACGGCGTGGCCTTCACCATTCGGCTGGCGAACCACGGTGAAGAGAAGCGTGTTGGCCGGTACGCCCAGCGCCATCAGTTCGCGGCGCTTGAGAAGCATATAGTCGTCGCAATTGCCCGCCGTGGTCGGGTATTCCCAATATTCTTCCTGTCCCCAGACTTCCATGTCGGTCATCGGTGCGATCGTCGTGTTTACGCGCTCGTTGACGTCGATGATCTGCTGCCAGAGCCGCTGCGTCAGTTTCAGCGAGGCGCTGCTGCGGCTTGTGCTGCTGCATTCGGCTGGATGGCGCTGGCAGAATTCATAGTGGCCTATCGGTTGCGAGGTGCGCTCGCCGGTGGTCATCCAGGGCGAGGTCGAGGCGGGATTGGCGGCCTGCGCCAGCCCGGCACCCAGCAGCATCAGGATCGCTGCGATGAAGATTTGTTTTGTCATTCTTTTGTCTCCCTGTTGGAGACCAAGATGACCGGCATAATTTGAAAGCGGGCAAATTCACGCGCGAAAATGCGAGTCAAATTCGATTAAAACTGCGCGGAACACGGAAAGCTTTTGTCAATAATTGGGCCTTTTTGGCCTTATTTCAGTGCTTTTTGAGCATTTTTAGCGCATTCAAGCCCTGATGTCGTTTGCTATTACGTAACCTTGACGCGCGTTTATCTTTTCCTCGCCCTTGGGGCATCAGGCCCGCCCGCCATTAATCACACGCAGTTTCGGAACGTTCCTTGCCGGCTTTTGATACGGGCTTGCGCAATGGCGGTGGTTTGCGCTTGCATTCACGGTGATGGCCGCCGATTTATGGGTTTCTTCTGCGAGGGCAAGATCAGGCGCAATCGGCTCGACCGCATTCAAATGGCCAAGTACGATCGGGTCGGCCCCGATCCATGCGACCGGATTCGGTACGGCAATGCTGCCCAGAAAGCTGATCTGTCCACTGGCCGTTATGAGTGGCGCAAGAAACATTTCAAAGTGCAGGCTTCGCCCTGAAAGGCTGATGCCGTCATGAAGGCTCAGGGCTGGAACTTCCAGCGCGCCCACATTCTGCACCATTTCGCGAAGGGCAGGGCGGTCCTGTTCCGGCCAGAGCGAAAGAAAGCGGATATTCTTCAGCTCACGCCCGAACAGCGTACAGATTCGCGTTCCGGCCAGCCGCACCGATAATTCACCGCGCTTGTCCGTCTCGAGAAAGAAGAGGTCGCAGAGGTGGCGCCCCAGCTTGCGCGGATCGACATTCTCGCGCAGCGGCACATGAAAGCTTCCGCTTTCACCGCGCGCAAGTCGCTGCCATTCGCCGAAAATCGCGATCGTGCTGCGGTGTTTCATTTTGCGCCGTGGTTCCAACATATCGTTTGGGGCGGAGGCCGGCCCCGCTGTTCGACGCATTAAAATAGTATTAACGGGGAGGAAGCCAGTTTAACCCTTTCTTCATCCACCGTGCCCGCGCGTTAAGGTTAATAATAAGTAATGGTTGAAAAGCCCGCAAATACAGGCTTAGTTGAGGGCATCAGAAGAAGCCATTGACTTGTCAGGCGTTTTTCTGATCTCCAGATTTCATGTTGCGGACAGTTCCTGCTCGCACCAGGGCCGGTCGGGAAACTCCGCCGGCCTTTATTTTTAACATATTCTACCCTATCAACATGTGTGATGCGCAGGGAAGGCGAACCGTAAGGGGCGCCTGCCGATGCTTCCGAAAGACAAGAGAGAGCAGCACTTCATGAGCATTCCCCAGCCGGAAATGCGCGGCACAGGCGGCCGCGAGCCGATCTTCAATATTCCGGGTGTCGTGATTGCTCTGATCGGGTTGTGTGTCGCGGTCTATGTCTATCAGAATTATATTCTGAGCGAGCGGCAGGATTTTGAGTTCATGATGAACTTTGCGCTGATCCCGGCGCGCTTTTCGATGGCGAGCGGCTTTGTTGATCCGGCGGTGATTTTTACGTTTATCAGCTATTCCTTCATGCATGGCAGTTTTGCGCATATTGCCGTCAATATGATCTGGCTTGCCGCATTCGGCTCGCCGCTGGCCGGGCGAATCGGCGCGGTCCGGATGATCCTATTCTGGGTTTTCACGTCGGTCGTCGCGGGGCTTACGCATTACGCACTCCATCCCGAAAGCCTTTCGCCGCTGGTGGGTGCGTCGGGCGCGATTTCGGGCATGATGGGAGCTGCCGCCCGCTATGGTTTTCGGCGTGTCGGCTATGGCCGGCGCTCGGAATTTGCCGGGCCGGTGCTTCCCATCGGGCTGACGCTGACGCTCAAGCCCGTCCTCATTTTTGTCGGCGTCTGGTTTCTCATCAATATCGTCACCGGCCTTTATTCCACTGGCGGCGCTGACTTTTCCAGCATTGCCTGGGAGGCGCATATAGGCGGCTTCATTGCCGGGTTTTTCGGGATTCCACTGATGGACCGCCCGCGCAGCTATGATGCCGTTTTGAGGCGATAGATCCTGCGCCATTTCTGGCTTTGACCAAGCCTTCCCCTATTTGATGCCACTTGCCAATCAGGCGATCAAAGCGCACCATCATGGAACGCGGTCGAAGGGAACTGCGTTTTGCTTCATATGGCATTTAAATGCCAGAAGCAGCGAATGCTAAACCTTGGAGGGACTTTGGCATGACCGTAAGATCGATTCTCGAGACGAAGGGCAGGGATGTGGTGGTTATCGCATCTGCTGACACGCTTTCCCAAGCCGTCGCCATGTTGAACAAACATAAGATCGGCGCGCTGGTGGTGTGCGATGAGGCCGGTCATATCGAGGGCATTCTTTCGGAGTGTGACGTGGTGCGTGCACTCGCAGCCCAGGAATCCCAAGCCATGAGCAAGTCTGTCGCGGAAGTCATGACATCAAAGGTTCAGGTTTGTCATGAACACCACACAATCAATCAGGTGATGAAAATCATGACACGCAGCCGCTTCCGCCATATGCCGGTGGAGGAAGGCGGCAAGCTTGTGGGAATCATTTCAATCGGTGACGTTGTGAAACGGCGCATCGAGGATGTGGAGCGCGAGGCGGAAGATATTCGCACCTATATCGCGACGGCCTGAAGCCGGATGATTCGCTGCCATGCCTTCCCTGTCGGGAGGCATGGTCTCAGAAAGTACGAATCAGCGTGAACGCAGATAACGTTCGGCTGCGTAAAGCGAAATTGCCGCCGCATTGGAAACATTGAGCGACTTGATCTCGCCCGGCATGTCGAGGCGGGCAAGTGCTGTCACGGTTTCGCGCGTTTTCTGGCGCAAGCCCTTGCCTTCGGCACCCAGCACCAGAGCGATTCGGTTTCCTGAAAGCGTCGCCTCCATCTCCAGAGGCCCTTGCGAATCAAGACCGATGGTCTGGAAGCCAAGCGTGTGCAGTTCTTCGATGGCTTCGGCGAGATTGCGAACCTCGATATGGGCAATGAGCTCCAATGCGCCGGAGGCTGCCTTGGCCAGAACGCCGGTTTCCTGCGGGCTGTGGTGGCTGGTCGTAATCAGGGCGCCAGCGCCGAAAGCGACTGCCGAGCGCATGATCGCGCCGACATTATGCGGGTCCGTCACCTGGTCGAGCACCAGAAGCAGCGGGCTTTCCCTGAGTTCGGAAAGTTTTCTGGTGCGAAGCGGTTCGGCCTCGATCATGACGCCCTGATGCACGGCTTCCGACCCGGTTTCCTTGTCGATATCCCTCGGATCGACGATCTCCACGGGGAAGGGGAGAGAATCGGCTTCGCCAATCTCAAGCCGGGCAAAGCCGTTGCGTGTGGCGCGCATACGCAGGATTTTGCGCTGCGGGTTTTCCACGGCGGCGCGAACCGTATGCAGGCCATAAAGGCGCACGGTTCCTTCGGCAACCGCGCTTGCCGCGATCGCGGGGCGCTGCGGTTTGCGTGGTGATTTGCCTTCCGCTCCGGCCTTCTGGTCGCGGTGCTGGCGACGCAGGCGCGCATAGTGAGAATCTTTGGGTGTACGGGGCGAATTTTGATCGGTCATGGTGCGCTTATAGCTCTTTAGAGGGGCGGAAGATAGCGGCTTGCCCTGCAAATGCTATCAGGCTGTTCCGATTGTAAAATAATTCGCAAAGCCCGCCAAAACGGGCGCTTTCCCGCTCCGTGAATGGGTGAGTGAAGGCGGTGTTTCCACTATGCTGTGGACGGACATGCATTCTTTTCGCCTTTACCCTGTTGACAGGGGATAAGCTTATCGTCATAAGGCCCCTCGCGGATCGACGGCTGGCCTGACAGTCAGCCTGAACCCCCGCAAAAATGCCTAGTCGCTCGACTCTGCTGATAGTGATATCTGGAGGGATGCCCGAGTGGTTAAAGGGGACGGACTGTAAATCCGTTGGCTATGCCTACGTTGGTTCAAATCCAACTCCCTCCACCACTGTCGGATCAGGGTCATGAGTGCGCGGGTATAGCTCAATGGTAGAGCAGCAGCCTTCCAAGCTGAATACGCGGGTTCGATTCCCGCTACCCGCTCCAGATTTTACCGAGCGGTATGGCGTGTAAGGAATCATCGACGGGCGGTTCGCCGTTCCGTTTTGGCATAAATGCTGGCCCGGAAGCCTGACGGCTTTTGTGCTGGCGCTTGAGCGGTTCTAGAACAAAGAGAACAACGGCGATGGCAAAGAGTAAGTTTGAACGTACGAAGCCCCATGTTAACATCGGCACGATTGGTCACGTTGACCATGGCAAGACGTCGCTGACGGCGGCGATCACGAAGTTTTTCGGCGAATTCAAGGCGTATGACCAGATCGACGCTGCGCCTGAAGAACGCGCCCGCGGCATCACGATCTCGACGGCACACGTCGAGTACGAAACCGCAAACCGTCACTATGCGCACGTCGATTGCCCCGGCCACGCCGACTATGTGAAGAACATGATCACCGGCGCTGCCCAGATGGATGGCGCGATCCTGGTGGTTTCGGCTGCTGACGGCCCGATGCCGCAGACCCGCGAGCACATTCTGCTTGCCCGTCAGGTTGGCGTTCCGGCGATTGTCGTGTTCCTCAACAAGTGCGACCAGGTTGACGATGCAGAACTGCTCGAACTGGTTGAACTGGAAGTGCGCGAACTTCTGTCGAAGTACGAATTCCCCGGCGACGAAATCCCGATCATCAAGGGCTCGGCTCTTGCTGCTCTGGAAGATTCTTCCAAGGAACTGGGCGAAGATGCCATCCGCAACCTGATGGACGCGGTTGACAGCTACATTCCGACCCCGGAACGCCCGATCGACCAGCCGTTCCTGATGCCGATCGAAGACGTGTTCTCGATCTCCGGCCGTGGTACGGTTGTGACGGGTCGCGTTGAGCGCGGTATCGTTAAGGTCGGTGAAGAAGTTGAAATCGTCGGCATCAAGGCGACGACGAAGACCACGGTTACCGGCGTTGAAATGTTCCGCAAGCTGCTCGACCAGGGCCAGGCTGGCGACAACATTGGCGCGCTGATCCGCGGCGTTGGCCGTGAAGACGTTGAACGCGGCCAGGTTCTCTGCAAGCCGGGTTCTGTGAAGCCGCACACCAAGTTTAAGGCAGAAGCCTATATTCTGACCAAGGATGAAGGTGGCCGTCATACGCCGTTCTTCACCAACTACCGTCCGCAGTTCTACTTCCGTACGACGGACGTGACGGGTGTTGTGACGCTTCCGGCTGGCACGGAAATGGTCATGCCTGGCGATAACGTCGCCATGGACGTTACCCTGATCGTGCCGATCGCCATGGAAGAGAAGCTTCGCTTCGCTATCCGTGAAGGCGGCCGCACCGTCGGTGCCGGCATCGTCTCGTCGATCATCGAGTAATGATTTCGACCGGCGGTTCGCCGCCGGTCATAATTCCGGCTTCAAATAAAACTTGAAGCCCGTTCCTTTCGGAACTAGACGGAATATGAAGGCGCCAAGGCGCCGATAGGGGTATAGCTCAGTTGGTAGAGCGACGGTCTCCAAAACCGTAGGTCGCGGGTTCGAACCCTGCTGCCCCTGCCATTTTGAAAGCGGGTGTCTGTAGCTTGACTATGGATGCCCGTTTTCTATATATTATTTAGTCAGCTTTTACGCTGTGAAGGAGCGGCGGTGAGAGCCGCTTCGTTTTTCTTCTGGTGGTGTTTGTTGTGCAGGATCTATCCCGCAGCCAAGAATGCTCTTGCGAGCGAGGCGCGGGTTCCGGCTTTGCAGTGCTGCCGAGATAATAATTCCCCGCATGCTGTGTTGGCCAGGTGGGGAAGGGTCGCCGTTACACGATTGGATGGTGTGATGAGCGATATTCGCAAGGATCGGAACTCCGATAAGCCTGTATGGTGTTCTTTTAACCTTTGGGCTTGTCTTTTGCGGGAATCGATTCTATGTAGCGTCAACAGACACGCGGTGCGTGGGGCTGAAAATTCAGCTTTGCGCGCCGTCCACGCGTGACCTCCGACATTTGATTCGCTTTTGCTGATTGAAGTTTGAGGTTGTGCCTGATCAGACAGAGCGGCAGATGGCATCCAAGACGAATCCGATCACCTTTTTTCAGCAGGTTCGCGCCGAAACGGCGAAGGTGACCTGGCCGACCCGGCGTGAAACGGTCATCTCCACCATCATGGTGGTGATCATGGCTTTTCTGGCTGCCGCATTCTTTTTTCTTGCCGACCAGCTTATGGCCTATGGCGTAGAGTTTATTCTTGGCCTTGGCCGCTAAGTTAGGATTGGGGAGTTTTTTAGATGACGGCGCGCTGGTACATCGTTCACGCCTATTCCAATTTTGAAAAGAAAGTGGCCGAGGATATTGAGGCCAAGGCCAAGCAGAAAGGCTTGTCCGATCTGATCGAACAGATCGTCGTGCCGACCGAGAAGATCGTTGAAGTGCGCCGTGGCCGTAAGGTTGATGCAGAGCGCAAGTTCTTCCCGGGCTACGTTCTGGTTCGTGCAAAGCTTACCGATTCGGTATTTTCGCTTATCAAGAATACGCCCAAAGTGACTGGTTTCCTTGGCGATTCCAAGCCGGTTCCTGTTTCGCAGAAAGAAGTCGATCAGATTCTGAATCAGGTTCAGGACGGTGTCGAGCGTCCGAAGACTTCGGTGTCTTTCGAGATTGGCGAAAATGTCCGTGTTTCCGACGGTCCGTTTGCTTCGTTTAACGGCATCGTTCAGGAAGTTGATGAGGAGCGTGCGCGCCTCAAGGTTGAAGTTTCCATCTTCGGGCGCGCGACGCCTGTCGATCTGGAATATGGTCAGGTTGACAAACTCTGATCATTTCGCCCGCAAGGGCTTTCTACTCCATTCGCTTCCGGTGGATGGGGTGGGAGTGGTGGAAGGGAAGGCGGCTTAGCCGGTCGTCGATCTCCGCACCACCGAACTGCCCGCCAGTCCGTCTGGCGTCAGTCGAGAGCCGGTATTTCCGGCATTAATCGAGAAAGCCGGATATCCGGCAAAGTTAAAAAGGCAGAAAGCAATGGCTAAGAAAGTTGCAGGCCAGCTGAAGCTCCAGGTTCCGGCAGGTGCGGCCAATCCGTCGCCCCCGATCGGTCCGGCTCTGGGTCAGCGCGGCATTAACATCATGGAATTCTGCAAGGCGTTCAATGCTGCCTCGCAGGAAATGGAAAAAGGTTCGCCTATTCCGGTCCTGATCACCTATTACCAGGACAAGTCCTTCACCTTCGTGATGAAGACGCCTCCGGTGACCTACTTCCTCAAGAAGGCTGCTAACCTGAAGTCCGGTTCCAAGACCCCGGGCAAGGCAAGCGCCGGCACGATCACGCGCGACAAGGTTCGTGCGATCGCCGAAGCGAAGATGAAGGATCTGAACGCCGCTGACGTTGAAGCAGCGATGCGCATGATCGAAGGTTCTGCCCGTTCGATGGGCCTGGAAGTGGTGGGCTGAGACGATGGCGAAGATTTCCAAGCGCATTAACAAGATCCACGAAGGCGTCGATCGTAACAAGCTGTACGATCTGTCTGCTGCTATCGGTCTCGTGAAGGAACGTGCCGTCGCCAAGTTCGACGAAACCGTTGAAATCGCGATGAACCTCGGCGTCGATCCGCGCCATGCCGACCAGATGGTCCGCGGCGTTGTCAATCTGCCGAACGGCACTGGCCGTACTGTCCGCGTTGCTGTTTTCGCACGTGGTGACAAGGCTGAAGAAGCCAAGAAGGCTGGTGCCGATATCGTCGGTGCGGAAGAACTGTTTGAAATCGTCAATGGCGGCAAGATCGAATTCGATCGCTGCATTGCAACCCCGGACATGATGCCGCTCGTCGGCCGCCTCGGTAAGGTTCTCGGCCCGCGTGGCATGATGCCGAACCCGAAGGTTGGCACCGTCACCACTGATGTTGCTGCTGCTGTGGCTGCTTCCAAGGGTGGCGCTGTCGAATTCCGCGTCGAGAAGGCTGGTATCATCCATGCCGGTATCGGCAAGGTTTCCTTCGACAATGCGAAGCTTGAAGAAAACATCAAGGCTTTCGCGGATGCCGTGATCAAGGCAAAGCCGTCGGCTGCCAAGGGTGAATACGTCAAGCGCGTATCGATTTCCTCGACCATGGGCGTTGGCGTCAAGGTTGATCCGTCGACCGTCAAGGTTGTTGACTGATTTTGGAAGGCTCCGGTTCGTCCGGGGCCCTCATCTTTCCTGACCGGGAAGGGAAGGGCTGCCGCCCGTTCCGATAGGACAAAAAGCAAGAATTCCGGGTCGCAAGACCCGGATAGCCGGATGAAAGTCCGGTTATCCTGTCCGAGATTGCAGGTGGTGTATCGTCTTCGGGCGAGAACCTTAAACACAGAGCCTGCATGAGACGTGGAATAACCTGGTTTCGCGCGATGAGCGCATGCGAGGTTTGAACCGTAGTTGCCTTTGAGTGAAGCCTGCTGGCAGGTGGAGCTGAAGGGGACAGGATCCTCGAACGTCGGACTGACTGTGAAGTTCGTCCGGCAAAGGCAACCCGGCAGGGCCAATGATGGTCCTGTCAACTGGAGAGAGACAGTGGATAGAGCGGAAAAGCGCGAATTTGTCGCGTGGCTGAACGGCGCTTTCAAAGAGTCCGGTTCGGTCGTCGTGGCCCACTATACCGGTCTCACCGTTGCGCAGATGAGCGATCTTCGCTCGAAGATGCGTGATGCAGGTGGGTCCGTTAAAGTCGCGAAAAACCGCCTTGCCAAAATCGCTCTTCAGGGCACGGAATCGGAAGGTATTGCTGACCTGTTTACGGGTCAGACGGTCGTTGCTTACGCAAACGATCCGATCACCGCTCCGAAAGTAGCCGTCGAATTCGCCAAGGCTAACGACAAGCTCGTTATTCTCGGTGGTGCAATGGGTGCAACGACGCTTAACGCCGATGGCGTCAAGTCGCTTGCTTCGCTCCCGTCGCTCGACGAACTGCGTGCAAAGCTGGTTGGTATGATCCAGACCCCGGCTCAGCGTCTTGCAGTGCTTACCAGCGCTCCGGCGGGCCAGATCGCCCGCGTTATTGGCGCGCACGCCCGGAAGAACGAGGCGGCTTAAGGCCGTTTCTCGCTGTCAACAGTTCAAACCTTAATTATAGGAAATACAAAAATGGCTGATCTCGCAAAGATCGTTGAAGACCTTTCGGCCCTGACCGTTCTGGAAGCCGCTGAGCTGTCCAAGCTTCTCGAAGAGAAGTGGGGCGTTTCGGCTGCTGCTCCGGTCGCTGTTGCTGCTGCCGGTGGCGCTGCCCCTGCTGCTGCCGCAGAAGAAAAGACCGAATTCGACGTCGTTCTCGCTGACGGCGGCGCTAACAAGATCAACGTGATCAAGGAAGTGCGCGCACTCACCGGTCTCGGCCTCAAGGAAGCCAAGGACCTGGTCGAAGGCGCTCCGAAGGCTGTCAAGGAAGGCGCCTCGAAGGACGAAGCTGAGAAGATCAAGGCACAGCTCGAAGCTGCTGGCGCCAAGGTTGAACTCAAGTAAGTTTGGACTATTCTGGCGGATGGTTTTCCATCCGCCAGTTCCCGCTGGACTTTCCCGGTGGGTCGGATAACTGGAACCCTTTTCCTGAGTGCCGGAACGGCTTTCAGGAAACGGGTTTTAGCCCGTTAGAAGGACCGCCGAAGGGCGGCGCATGATAAAGGCCGCAAGGCGTGAGCAAGCCGCAAGGCTATAGAACGAGGAGCGACGATGGCTCAGACCCATTCTTTCAATGGTCGCAAGCGCGTACGCAAATTTTTCGGCAAGATCCCCGAGGTCGCCGAGATGCCGAACCTTATCGAGGTTCAGAAGGCATCTTACGACCAGTTCCTTATGGTTGAAGAACCATCCGGCGGGCGTCCTGACGAGGGTTTGCAGGCGGTTTTCAAGTCTGTTTTCCCGATCCAGGATTTCTCCGGCGCTTCCATGCTCGAATTCGTTCGCTACGAATTCGATCCACCGAAGTTCGATGTTGATGAATGCCGTCAGCGCGATCTGACTTATTCGGCGCCGCTCAAGGTGACGCTGCGTCTTATCGTGTTCGATATTGACGAAGACACCGGTGCGAAGTCCATCAAGGACATCAAGGAGCAGGACGTGTACATGGGCGATATGCCGCTCATGACCGACAACGGCACCTTCATCGTCAACGGCACCGAGCGCGTGATCGTTTCGCAGATGCACCGTTCGCCGGGCGTCTTCTTCGATCATGACAAGGGCAAGACCCATTCTTCGGGCAAGCTGCTGTTTGCTGCGCGCGTCATTCCTTATCGCGGTTCGTGGCTCGATATCGAGTTCGATTCCAAGGACATCGTCTATGCGCGCATCGACCGTCGGCGCAAGCTGCCGGCCACGACGTTGTTGATGGCGCTCGGCATGGACGGCGAAGAAATTCTGTCCACGTTCTACAAGACTGTCACCTATACCCGTGACGGCGATAACTGGCGCATTCCGTATTCCGCCGAACGCTTCAAGGGCATGAAGATCATCTCCGATCTCGTTGATGCCGATACGGGCGAGGTCGTTCTGGAAGCAGGCAAGAAGCTGACCGCGCGTGCGGCCAAGCAGCTTGCCGAAAAGGGCCTCAAGGCCATCAAGGCGACGGAAGACGATCTGTTCGGCTCGTATCTGGCGGAAGATGTCGTCAATTACGCAACTGGCGAGATTTATCTCGAAGCCGGTGACGAAATCGATGAAAAGGTTCTCAAGACCCTGATCGATACCGGCGAGACGGAAATCAACGTTCTCGATATCGACCATGTCAATATCGGTGCGTATATCCGCAACACGCTGGCTGTCGACAAGAACGAGAGCCGCCAGGAAGCATTGTTCGACATCTACCGCGTCATGCGTCCGGGTGAACCGCCTACTATGGATTCGGCTGAGGCCATGTTCCATTCGCTGTTCTTCGATTCCGAACGCTACGACCTTTCGGCCGTTGGCCGCGTGAAGATGAACATGCGTCTGGACCTCGACGCGGAAGACACCGTGCGCGTGCTGCGCAAGGAAGATATCCTGGCCGTGGTCAAGATGCTGGTGGAACTGCGCGATGGTCGCGGCGAGATCGACGACATCGACAATCTCGGCAACCGCCGCGTGCGTTCGGTCGGCGAGCTGATGGAAAACCAGTATCGCGTCGGTCTGCTCCGCATGGAGCGCGCGATCAAGGAACGTATGTCCTCGATCGAAATCGATACGGTCATGCCGCAGGACCTCATCAACGCGAAGCCTGCTGCTGCTGCTGTTCGTGAATTCTTCGGTTCCTCGCAGCTTTCGCAGTTCATGGACCAGACCAACCCGCTTTCGGAAATCACCCACAAGCGCCGCCTGTCGGCTCTTGGACCGGGCGGTTTGACCCGCGAGCGTGCTGGCTTTGAAGTCCGCGACGTGCATCCGACCCATTATGGCCGTATCTGCCCGATTGAAACGCCGGAAGGCCCGAATATCGGTCTGATCAACTCGCTTGCAACCTTTGCCCGCGTCAACAAATATGGCTTCATCGAAAGCCCGTATCGCAAGGTTGTCGATGGCAAGGTGACGAATGATGTCGTTTACCTGTCGGCGATGGAAGAAGCCAAGCACTCGGTCGCCCAGGCGAATGTGGAGCTTGACGAGCAGGGCGGTTTCGTTGACGAGTTCGTCATCTGCCGTCATGCCGGCGAGGTGATGATGGCGCCGCGTGAAAACGTGGACCTGATGGACGTTTCGCCAAAGCAGCTTGTTTCGGTTGCTGCAGCGCTCATTCCGTTCCTGGAAAACGACGACGCCAACCGCGCGCTCATGGGCTCGAACATGCAGCGTCAGGCTGTGCCGCTCGTGCGTGCTGAAGCGCCGTTTGTCGGCACGGGCATGGAACCGATCGTGGCTCGCGACTCTGGTGCAGCCATTGCAGCGCGCCGCGGCGGTATCGTCGATCAGGTTGATGCAACGCGTATCGTTATCCGCGCCACGGAAGAGCTCGATCCGTCCAAGTCGGGCGTCGATATCTACCGTTTGCAGAAGTTCCAGCGTTCAAACCAGTCCACCTGCATCAATCAGCGTCCGCTCGTTCGCGTCGGTGATCGCATCCATAAGGGTGATATTATCGCTGATGGCCCGTCCACGGATCTGGGCGATCTGGCTCTTGGCCGCAACGTGCTCGTCGCGTTCATGCCGTGGAACGGCTACAACTACGAAGATTCGATCCTTCTGTCCGAGAAGATCGTTTCGGACGACGTGTTCACCTCGATTCACATCGAGGAATTTGAAGTTGCCGCCCGTGACACCAAGCTTGGACCTGAGGAAATCACACGCGATATTCCGAACGTTTCGGAAGAAGCGCTGAAGAATCTCGACGAAGCCGGCATCGTTTATATCGGTGCGGAAGTGCATCCTGGCGACATTCTTGTCGGCAAGATCACGCCGAAGGGCGAAAGCCCGATGACGCCGGAAGAAAAGCTTCTGCGCGCCATCTTCGGTGAAAAGGCATCCGACGTTCGTGATACCTCCATGCGCATGCCGCCCGGAACCTATGGTACGGTGGTGGAAGTTCGTGTTTTCAATCGCCACGGCGTTGAAAAGGACGAACGCGCCATGGCTATCGAGCGCGAGGAAATCGAGCGTCTGGCCAAAGACCGCGACGACGAACAGGCTATTCTGGACCGCAACGTCTATGGCCGTCTCGCCGACATGATCGATGGCAAGGTTGCTGCTGCCGGTCCGAAGGGCTTCAAGAAGGGCACGACGATCACCCGCGAGCTGATGACCGAATATCCGCGGTCGCAGTGGTGGCAGTTTGCCGTTGAAGATGAAAAGCTGCAGGGTGAACTGGAAGCGCTTCGCAGCCAGTACGACGACTCCAAGAAGCTGCTCGAAGCACGCTTCATGGACAAGGTCGAGAAGGTGCAGCGCGGCGATGAGATGCCTCCGGGCGTCATGAAGATGGTCAAGGTCTTTGTCGCTGTGAAGCGCAAGATCCAGCCGGGTGACAAGATGGCTGGCCGCCACGGCAACAAGGGTGTGGTTTCACGCATTCTGCCGGTGGAGGACATGCCGTTCCTCGAAGACGGCACGCATGCCGACATCGTGTTGAACCCGCTTGGCGTTCCGAGCCGAATGAATGTGGGCCAGATTCTGGAAACCCACCTTGGTTGGGCTTGCGCCGGTATGGGCAAGAAGATCGGTGAGCTTCTCGACGTTTATCGCAAAACGGCCAATATCGAGCCGCTGCGCCAGACGCTGGAGCACATCTATCCCGACAACGACCGCAACGAACCGGTCCGGTCTTACGACGACGACGCTATCCTCATGCTGGCCAACCAGGTGAAGCGTGGCGTGTCGATTGCAACGCCGGTCTTCGACGGTGCGGTTGAGGCCGACATCAATGCGATGCTGACGGATGCAGGCCTTGCGACCTCGGGTCAGTCGACGCTTTACGATGGCCGTACGGGTGAACCGTTCGACCGTCAGGTGACCATGGGCTACATCTACATGTTGAAGCTCCATCACCTTGTCGACGACAAGATCCATGCTCGTTCGATCGGACCTTACTCGCTCGTCACGCAGCAGCCTCTGGGCGGCAAGGCCCAGTTCGGCGGCCAGCGCTTCGGCGAAATGGAGGTCTGGGCTCTGGAAGCATATGGTGCGGCCTACACGCTGCAGGAAATGCTTACCGTCAAGTCGGACGACGTTGCAGGCCGTACCAAGGTCTATGAAGCAATCGTTCGCGGCGACGACACGTTCGAGGCGGGCATTCCGGAGAGCTTCAACGTTCTCGTCAAGGAAATGCGTTCGCTCGGCCTCAATGTCGAGCTGGACGATACCCGCGAGGCAGAGCAGCCGGCCCTTCCGGACGCGGCAGAATAAATATCGAGGCGCGCCATGGTATCGCCGTGGCGCGCCCGTATTGTCAGTCACAACTGCATAATACCGCGATTTCTTTTCAGGATGGCAGGGATTTTCAACTTGTCATCGACGTCACACAGGGCGGCGGATCGCCCTTAAGGAGAACGGCATGAACCAAGAGGTCATGAATCTTTTCAATCCTCAGGCTCCGGCGCAAACGTTCGATTCCATCAGAATCTCGATCGCCAGCCCTGAGAAGATTCTGTCCTGGTCATACGGCGAGATCAAGAAGCCGGAGACGATCAACTACCGTACGTTCAAGCCAGAACGCGATGGTCTCTTCTGCGCGCGCATCTTCGGCCCGATCAAGGACTATGAATGCTTGTGCGGCAAGTACAAGCGTATGAAATACAAGGGCATCATCTGCGAAAAATGCGGCGTGGAAGTCACGCTTTCCCGCGTTCGCCGCGAGCGCATGGGCCATATCGAACTTGCAGCACCGGTTGCGCATATCTGGTTCCTGAAGTCGCTGCCAAGCCGCATCGGCACGCTTCTGGACATGACGCTCAAGGATATCGAGCGCGTCCTGTACTTTGAAAACTACATCGTCACCGAACCCGGCCTGACCTCGCTGAAGGAGCACCAGCTTCTGTCAGAAGAGGAATATATGATCGCCGTCGATGAATTCGGCGAAGATCAGTTCACGGCGCTCATCGGGGCGGAAGCGATCTACGAACTGCTGGCTTCGATGGAACTTGAAAAGATCGCTGCGGACCTGCGCGTCGATCTGGCCGAGACCACTTCGGACCTGAAGCAGAAGAAGCTGATGAAGCGTCTGAAGATCGTCGAGAACTTCCTGGAGTCGGGAAACCGCCCGGAATGGATGATCATGAAGATCGTTCCGGTGATCCCGCCGGATCTGCGCCCGCTCGTGCCGCTGGATGGCGGTCGTTTTGCGACGTCGGATCTCAACGATCTCTATCGCCGCGTCATCAACCGTAACAACCGTCTGAAGCGCCTGATCGAACTGCGCGCGCCGGGCATCATCATCCGCAACGAAAAGCGCATGTTGCAGGAAGCTGTCGATGCGCTGTTCGACAACGGCCGTCGCGGCCGCGTCATCACCGGTGCCAACAAGCGCCCGCTGAAGTCGCTGTCCGACATGCTCAAGGGCAAGCAGGGCCGCTTCCGTCAGAACCTGCTCGGCAAGCGCGTGGACTATTCAGGCCGTTCGGTCATCGTGACCGGCCCGGAACTGAAGCTGCACCAGTGCGGCCTGCCGAAGAAGATGGCGCTCGAACTGTTCAAGCCGTTCATCTATGCGCGTCTTGACGCCAAGGGCTATTCGTCCACCGTCAAGCAGGCGAAGAAGCTGGTTGAAAAGGAACGCCCGGAAGTCTGGGATATCCTTGACGAAGTGATCCGCGAGCATCCGGTTCTTCTGAACCGTGCCCCGACGCTGCACCGTCTCGGCATCCAGGCGTTTGAACCGACCCTGATCGAAGGCAAGGCCATTCAGCTTCATCCGCTCGTCTGCACGGCGTTCAATGCCGACTTCGACGGCGACCAGATGGCTGTTCACGTTCCGCTTTCGCTTGAAGCCCAGCTTGAAGCGCGCGTGCTGATGATGTCGACCAACAACATCCTGCATCCGGCCAACGGCGCACCGATCATCGTTCCGTCACAGGATATGGTTCTCGGCCTCTATTATCTGTCCATCGTGGCGGAGAAGGAGCCGGGCGAGGGCATGATATTCGCCGATATGGGCGAGCTACAACATGCGCTTGAAAACAAGGTCGTCACGCTGCACACCAAGATCAAGGGCCGTTTCAAGACGGTCGATGCCGAAGGCAACCCTGTGTCGAAGATTTACGACACGACGCCGGGCCGCATGATCATGGGTGAATTGCTGCCGAAGAACGTCAACGTTCCGTTCGATATCTGCAATCAGGAGATGACCAAGAAGAACATCTCCAAGATGATCGACCATGTTTACCGCCATTGCGGCCAGAAAGAGACGGTTATCTTCTGTGACCGCATCATGCAGCTTGGTTTTGCCCATGCTTGCCGTGCGGGTATCTCCTTCGGCAAGGATGACATGGTCATCCCGGAATCGAAGGCCAAGATCGTTGCGGAAACCGAAGCGCTTACGACCGAATACGAACAGCAGTACAATGACGGCCTGATTACGCAGGGCGAAAAGTACAACAAGGTCGTTGACGCCTGGGGCAAGGCAACCGACAAGATCACCGAAGAGATGATGGCGCGCCTGAAGGCCGTCGAATTCGATCCGGTGACCGGTCGCCAGAAGCAGATGAACTCGGTCTACATGATGTCGCATTCGGGTGCCCGTGGTTCGGTCAACCAGATGCGCCAGCTTGGCGGCATGCGGGGCCTGATGGCCAAGCCGTCGGGTGAAATCATCGAGACCCCGATCATCTCGAACTTCAAGGAAGGCCTGACCGTGAACGAGTACTTCAACTCGACCCACGGCGCCCGCAAGGGTCTGGCAGACACCGCCTTGAAGACGGCCAACTCGGGCTACCTGACCCGTCGTCTCGTTGACGTTGCACAGGATGCGATTATTTCGGAAGTCGATTGCGGCGCCGAAATCGGTCTCACCATGCAGCCCATCGTCGATGCCGGCCAGATCGTCGCCTCGATCGGCCAGCGCGTTCTGGGCCGTACGGCTCTCGATCCGATCCTGCATCCGGTAACCGGCGAAGTCATCGTCGAGGCTGGCCGCATGGTCGAGGAGAAGGACGTCGAGATCATCGAGAAGGCTGGCATCCAGTCGATTCGCATCCGTTCGGCCCTCACCTGTGAAACCCGCAACGGCGTTTGCGCCAAGTGCTATGGCCGCGACCTTGCACGCGGCACGCCGGTCAACCAGGGTGAAGCTGTCGGCGTTATCGCCGCTCAGTCGATCGGCGAGCCGGGCACCCAGCTCACCATGCGTACCTTCCACTTGGGCGGTACCGCACAGGTGGTCGACAGCTCCTATCTTGAAGCTTCGTATGAAGGCACCGTCAAGCTGCGCAACCGCAATGTGGTTCGCAACTCCGATGGCAACCTCGTGGTGATGGGCCGTAACATGGCTGTCCTGATCCTCGACGCTACGGGCAAGGAACGTGCGGTCCATCGCGTGACCTATGGTTCGCGTCTGTTCGTGGACGAGGGCGATACGGTCAAGCGCGGCCAGCGCATTGCCGAGTGGGATCCGTATACCCGTCCGATCATGACGGAAGTTGAAGGCTACGTTGAGTTTGAAGATCTCGTCGATGGTCTGTCGGTTTCGGAAACGGCCGACGAGTCGACTGGTATCACCAAGCGCGTTGTCATCGACTGGCGTTCGACCCCGCGCGGTTCGGATCTCAAGCCTGCCATGGTCATCAAGGACAAGGCCGGCAAGATCCTGAAACTGTCGAAGGGTGGCGATGCCCGCTTCCTGCTCTCCGTGGAATCGATCCTTTCGGTTGAGCCGGGCGCGCATGTGAAGGCTGGCGACGTTATCGCCCGTCTGCCGATGGAAAGCGCCAAGACCAAGGACATCACCGGTGGTCTGCCGCGCGTGGCTGAACTGTTTGAAGCTCGCCGTCCGAAGGACCACGCCATCATCGCCGAGATCGATGGTACCGTCCGTTTCGGTCGCGACTACAAGAACAAGCGCCGCATCATTATCGAGCCGAACGACGATACGATCGAGCCAGTTGAGTATCTCATTCCGAAGGGCAAGCCGTTCCATCTTCAGGACGGTGACGTCATCGAAAAGGGTGAGTATATCCTCGACGGCAACCCGGCACCGCATGACATTCTGGCGATCAAGGGCGTGGAAGCTCTGGCTTCCTACCTCGTGAACGAAATCCAGGAAGTCTATCGCTTGCAGGGCGTTTTGATCAACGACAAGCACATCGAAGTGATCGTTCGCCAGATGTTGCAGAAGGTGGAAATCACGGAATCCGGCGATACCGGCTATATTCCGGGTGACCACGTTGACCGCATCGAGCTGGAAGAGATCAACGAACGTCTTATCGAAGAAGGCAAGAAGCCGGGCTCCGGCAATCCTGTCCTCCTCGGTATCACCAAGGCTTCGCTGCAGACGCCTTCGTTCATCTCGGCCGCGTCGTTCCAGGAAACGACCCGTGTGCTGACCGAAGCTGCGGTTGCCGGTAAGATGGACACGTTGCAGGGTCTCAAGGAAAACGTCATCGTCGGCCGTCTCATCCCGGCCGGTACTGGCGGCATGACCAACCAGATCCGTCGCATCGCAACCGCGCGCGACGAACTGATTATCGACGAACGTCGCAAGACTTCCGGTTCGGCCGAAGCAAATGCGATGCTGGTTGATATGACCAACAACGCTGCCGAATAAAATCGGCAAACGGTAAACTGAAAAAGGCCGCCTTTCGGGGCGGCCTTTCTGTTTTCAGCGCAGGATAAAAAAGAGCCGGTCGGAACCGGCGCTTTCTTTCTGATCCTTACTCTTCCTCTTCGTCGTCGCCGTCGAATTCAATCAGTGCAACTTCACCCGAAAGCGCTGTAGCCCAGGCGCTCTTGTGCGGCTCTTCCGTCAGGGTGCCCATCTCCAGAAGCTCGGCTTCATGGTAGCCTTCTTCGGCAAGGATGCTGAGAACGGTTTGGACGAGATCTTCATTTTCGTCCGCTTTTAAAAGCAGGTGCACCTCAATCGGGGTTTCGTCACCCTCGTTCCAGACATCGGCGATGGCAAGGTGGACAGTTGGCGAATCGTCGCCCATAGGTGTGGAATCATTTGTGGTCGTGGAAGACATTGAGAAACCCTTAATATTCTGTTGTGTTTCGACTCGGATGTGCTTCAATAGCGGTTGTGAAGTGGTTGCGCCATGCTGGCAGATGAAAATGACGGTTTTGATCGCGAAATATTAGCGAATAGACGTCGATAATGGTGCAAGATCGTGTCCTGGTGGGGCGCAAACGCCGGTTTCCGGGCCTTCGGTGAAGAAACTTCGCCTCCTGCCCTTGACGAAACGCCTCCAAACACGTATCAGCAGCCCATCTGAGCCGATGTGAGACAGGCTTTTTCGGGACGACGCGTTCTGGAGTTCATCTCAAACAGGGTTCGTTTTACGATCGAAATGCAACTTGCCGTTCGCATGAAGCGTCAGCTTCCTCTGCTTTTGTTCGGGGTGGCCACCGGTTGACGAGGGCTGACTCCGAATTTGCGCATGAGCATGCCGGTGAAACGGCCCTTTGGGGCGTGGATACGAGATTTTTTAAAGAGGAAGGTTCAATGCCTACCGTAAACCAGCTTATCCGCAAGCCGCGCACTGCGCCGGTGAAGCGCAATAAGGTTCCTGCACTGCAGGCAAACCCTCAGAAGCGCGGCGTTTGCACCCGCGTTTACACGACGACCCCGAAGAAGCCGAACTCGGCTCTGCGTAAGGTTGCCAAGGTTCGTCTGACGAACGGCTTTGAAGTCATTGGTTATATCCCTGGTGAAGGGCATAACCTGCAGGAGCACTCCGTCGTGATGATCCGTGGCGGTCGTGTGAAGGACTTGCCGGGTGTGCGTTACCACATCATCCGTGGCGTTCTCGATACCCAGGGTGTCAAGAACCGCAAGCAGCGCCGTTCCAAGTACGGTGCAAAGCGTCCGAAGTAAGATTTTCCGGGGATACCGGCCGCCGGAAGGCGAGTTGAGCCCGATGTAATTGAAAGAAGAGACGAAATGTCCAGACGCCATAAGGCAGAGAAGCGTGAGATCAATCCGGATCCGAAGTTCGGCGATCTCGTTATCACGAAGTTCATGAATGCAGTCATGCTTCATGGCAAGAAGTCGGTTGCCGAAAGCATCGTTTACGGTGCGCTCGATGCAATCGAAGCCACGGCCAAGTCCGAGCCGGTCGCGCTGTTCCATCAGGCGCTCGACAACGTAGCTCCGCACATCGAAGTCCGTTCGCGCCGCGTTGGTGGTGCAACCTATCAGGTTCCGGTTGATGTGCGTCCAGAACGCCGCCAGGCACTTGCCATCCGCTGGCTCATCAATGCTGCTCGCGGCCGTAACGAGACCACCATGGTTGATCGCCTGTCGGGTGAGCTGCTTGATGCGGCTAACAATCGCGGTTCTGCTGTGAAGAAGCGTGAAGACACGCATCGCATGGCTGAAGCCAACCGCGCCTTCTCGCATTACCGCTGGTAATCGTCGAAACCTATTCAAAGAGCGACTATCATGGCCCGCGAATATAAAATCGAAGACTACCGCAATTTCGGTATCATGGCTCACATCGACGCCGGCAAGACGACGATGACCGAGCGCATTCTGTTCTATACCGGTAAGAACCACAAGATCGGCGAAACCCACGATGGTGCGTCGACCATGGACTGGATGGAGCAGGAGCAGGAACGCGGTATCACGATCACCTCTGCTGCTACGACCACGTTCTGGCAGGGCCGTGATGGTAAGAAGCGCCGCTTCAACATCATCGACACGCCTGGCCACGTTGACTTCACGATTGAAGTTGAGCGTTCGCTGCGTGTGCTCGACGGCGCGATTGCGCTGCTCGACGCCAATGCTGGCGTTGAGCCCCAGACCGAAACCGTGTGGCGTCAGGCTGAAAAGTACCACGTCCCGCGCATGGTCTTCGTCAACAAGATGGACAAGATCGGTGCCGACTTCTACCGCTCGGTGGAGATGGTTGGTTCGCGCCTTGGTGCTGTGGCACTTCCGGTTCAGCTGCCGATCGGCGCTGAAAACGATTTCGTCGGTGTCGTCGATCTGATCGAAATGAAGGCCCTGACCTGGGATGGCACCATCGGCGCTCCGGCAACGGTTGGTGAAATTCCGGCCGATATGGCGGACAAGGCTGAAGAATATCGTGAAAAGCTTATCGAGCTTGCTGTCGAGATCGATGAAGCAGCGATGGAAGCCTATCTCGAAGGCACCATGCCTACGAATGACGAGCTGCGCGCTCTGATCCGCAAGGGCACGATCGAAGTCAAGTTCCATCCGATCCTTTGCGGTACCGCGTTCAAGAACCGTGGCGTTCAGCCGCTTCTCGACGCTGTTGTGGAATTCCTTCCGGCTCCGACCGACGTGCCTGCCATCAAGGGTATCGACGTCAAGACGGAAACCGAAACCACCCGTGAATCTTCGGATGAAGCACCGCTTTCGATGCTGGCATTCAAGATCATGAACGATCCGTTCGTTGGTTCGCTGACCTTCACCCGCATCTATTCGGGCAAGCTGACCAAGGGCGTTTCGCTTGAAAACACCGTCAAGGGCAAGCGTGAGCGTATCGGCCGTATGTTGCAGATGCACTCCAACAGCCGTGAAGACATCGATGAAGCTTTCGCAGGCGACATCGTGGCCTTGGCTGGCCTCAAGGAAACCACCACTGGCGATACGCTTTGCGATCCGCTGAAGCCGGTTATCCTGGAGCGCATGGAATTCCCTGATCCGGTTATCGAAATCGCTATCGAGCCGAAGACCAAGGCCGACCAGGAAAAGATGGGCATTGCGCTCAATCGTCTGGCTGCCGAAGATCCTTCTTTCCGCGTCAAGTCGGACGAAGAGTCCGGTCAGACCATCATCGCCGGCATGGGCGAACTTCACCTCGACATTCTCGTCGATCGCATGAAGCGCGAATTCAAGGTTGAAGCCAACGTCGGCGCTCCGCAGGTTGCATACCGTGAATCGATCACCCGCGCTGCGGAAATCGATTACACCCACAAGAAGCAGTCGGGTGGTTCGGGTCAGTTCGCTCGCGTGAAGATCATCTTTGAACCTCATGACGGCGACGATTTCATCTTTGAATCGAAGATCGTCGGCGGCTCGGTTCCGAAGGAATATATTCCGGGTGTCCAGAAGGGTATCGAAAGCGTCATGGGTGCGGGTCCGCTCGCGGGCTTCCCGATGCTCGGCGTGAAGGCTACCCTGATCGACGGCGCGTACCATGACGTTGACTCGTCTGTTCTCGCCTTTGAAATCGCGTCCCGTGCAGCGTTCCGTGAAGGTGCGCAGAAGGCTGGCGCCCAGCTTCTCGAGCCGATCATGAAGGTCGAGGTTGTGACGCCGGAAGATTACGTCGGCGACGTTATCGGCGATCTGAATTCGCGTCGCGGTCAGATTTCCGGCACCGAAGCCCGCGGCATTGCCACGGTCGTCAATGCAATGGTTCCGCTCGCCAACATGTTTGGCTACGTGAACAGCTTGCGTTCGATGTCCCAGGGCCGTGCACAGTACACGATGCAGTTCGACCATTATGAGCCGGTTCCGACGGCGGTCGCACAGGAAATCCAGAAGAAGTTTGCGTAACCGCTCAGGTTACGCCCCCCCCAATCAAAAGAATGCCTGAGCAGGCTAAATTTACGGAGAGCTCAAATGGCAAAGAGTAAGTTTGAACGTACGAAGCCCCATGTTAACATCGGCACGATTGGTCACGTTGACCATGGCAAGACGTCGCTGACGGCGGCGATCACGAAGTTTTTCGGCGAATTCAAGGCGTATGACCAGATCGACGCTGCGCCTGAAGAACGCGCCCGCGGCATCACGATCTCGACGGCACACGTCGAGTACGAAACCGCAAACCGTCACTATGCGCACGTCGATTGCCCCGGCCACGCCGACTATGTGAAGAACATGATCACCGGCGCTGCCCAGATGGATGGCGCGATCCTGGTGGTTTCGGCTGCTGACGGCCCGATGCCGCAGACCCGCGAGCACATTCTGCTTGCCCGTCAGGTTGGCGTTCCGGCGATTGTCGTGTTCCTCAACAAGTGCGACCAGGTTGACGATGCAGAACTGCTCGAACTGGTTGAACTGGAAGTGCGCGAACTTCTGTCGAAGTACGAATTCCCCGGCGACGAAATCCCGATCATCAAGGGCTCGGCTCTTGCTGCTCTGGAAGATTCTTCCAAGGAACTGGGCGAAGATGCCATCCGCAACCTGATGGACGCGGTTGACAGCTACATTCCGACCCCGGAACGCCCGATCGACCAGCCGTTCCTGATGCCGATCGAAGACGTGTTCTCGATCTCCGGCCGTGGTACGGTTGTGACGGGTCGCGTTGAGCGCGGTATCGTTAAGGTCGGTGAAGAAGTTGAAATCGTCGGCATCAAGGCGACGACGAAGACCACGGTTACCGGCGTTGAAATGTTCCGCAAGCTGCTCGACCAGGGCCAGGCTGGCGACAACATTGGCGCGCTGATCCGCGGCGTTGGCCGTGAAGACGTTGAACGCGGCCAGGTTCTCTGCAAGCCGGGTTCTGTGAAGCCGCACACCAAGTTTAAGGCAGAAGCCTATATTCTGACCAAGGATGAAGGTGGCCGTCATACGCCGTTCTTCACCAACTACCGTCCGCAGTTCTACTTCCGTACGACGGACGTGACGGGTGTTGTGACGCTTCCGGCTGGCACGGAAATGGTCATGCCTGGCGATAACGTCGCCATGGACGTTACCCTGATCGTGCCGATCGCCATGGAAGAGAAGCTTCGCTTCGCTATCCGTGAAGGCGGCCGCACCGTCGGTGCCGGCATCGTCTCGTCGATCATCGAGTAAGAAGATTGTGCAGGGGCGCTCGTGTTGAGCGAGCGTCCCGCGTAACAAGGAACAGATGAAATGAACGGTCAAAACATCCGCATTCGCCTGAAGGCGTTTGATCATCGGATCCTTGACGCTTCGACGCGGGAAATCGTGTCGACTGCCAAGCGTACCGGTGCAAATGTGCGCGGACCGATCCCGCTTCCGACAAGGATCGAGAAGTTCACGGTTAACCGGTCGCCGCACATCGACAAGAAGAGCCGCGAGCAGTTCGAGATGCGCACGCACAAGCGTCTTCTCGATATCGTTGACCCGACCCCGCAGACGGTGGACGCGCTGATGAAGCTCGATCTGTCCGCCGGTGTCGATGTCGAGATCAAGCTTTAATCGGCTTGAGGACGGAAGGAACGAACCCGATGCGTTCAGGTGTTATTGCACAGAAGCTGGGCATGACCCGCGTCTACAACGACGCTGGCGAACATGTACCAGTGACAGTTCTTCGTATGGAGAATTGCCACGTGGTAGCTCAGCGTACAGTTGAAAAGAACGGTTACACGGCTGTTCAGCTTGGCGTTGGAATGGCCAAGGTAAAGAACACGTCCAAGGCTATGCGCGGTCACTTCGCGAAGGCCGAGGTCGAGCCGAAGGCGAAGCTTGCGGAATTCCGCGTTTCCCCGGATAACCTCCTCGAAGTCGGCGTTGAAATCACCGCCGAACATTTCGTCGCCGGCCAGAAGGTCGATGTGACGGGTACTTCGATCGGTAAAGGTTTTGCCGGTGTCATGAAGCGTCATAACTTCGGCGGTCATCGTGCTTCCCACGGTAACTCCATTACCCACCGCTCTCACGGCTCGACCGGTCAGCGTCAAGATCCGGGTAAGGTGTTCAAGGGCAAGAAGATGGCTGGTCATATGGGCCAGACCCGCGTGACCACGCAGAATATTGAAGTTGTCTCGACGGACAGCGATCGCGGCCTCATTCTGGTTCGCGGTGCGGTTCCCGGCTCCAAGGGCGCCTGGATCCTCGTGCGCGACGCCGTCAAGGCTTCGCTGCCTGAGAACGCGCCGAAGCCGGCAGGCCTGCGTGCAGGTGCAAAGGCCGAAGCAGCCGCGACTGAGGGAGGCGAATAATGGATCTCACGATTACCACTCTTGAAGGCAAGGATGCCGGCAAGGTCAAGCTGAACGAAGAAATCTTCGGCCTCGACCCGCGTGACGACATTCTTCAGCGCGTCGTGCGCTGGCAGCTGGCTCGCCGCCAGCAGGGCTCTCACAAGGCGCAGGGCCGTGGCGACGTAAGCCGCACCGGTTCCAAGATGTACAAGCAGAAGGGTACGGGCCGCGCTCGTCACCATTCCGCCCGTGCACCGCAGTTCCGCGGCGGCGGTCAGGCTCACGGACCGGTTGTCCGTAACCACGACCACGATCTGCCGAAGAAGGTTCGCGCTCTTGGCCTGCGTCATGCCCTGTCCGCCAAGGCCAAGGCATCCGACCTGATCATCATCGATGATCTGGCCTCTGCCGACGCCAAGACGAAGCAGCTCGTTTCGCAGTTCGCCAAGCTCGGCCTCGAAAATGCACTTCTTATCGGCGGTGCGGAGATCGATGCGAACTTCCAGCGCGCGGCCTTCGAATATCCCGAACATCGATGTGCTGCCGGTTCAGGGCATCAATGTTTACGACATCCTTCGCCGCGGCAAGCTCGTTCTTTCCAAGGCGGCTGTCGAAGCCCTTGAGGAGCGTTTCAAATGACTGATCTTCGCCATTACGACGTGATCGTCAGCCCGGTCATCACCGAGAAGTCCACCATGGTTTCCGAACACAACCAGGTCGTCTTCAACGTGGCCCGCAAGGCGACGAAGCCGGAAATCAAGGCTGCAGTCGAAGCGCTTTTCGGCGTGAAGGTTACGGCAGTCAACACTGCAGTGTGCAAAGGCAAGGTTAAGCGGTTCCGCGGCCTTGTCGGGCGCCAGAGCGACGTCAAGAAAGCGATCGTTACTTTGGCCGAAGGCCAGAGCATCGACGTTTCGACCGGTCTCTGAGAGGCCATGGAGTAAGAGACAATGGCACTCAAGCATTTTAATCCGATCACGCCAGGCCAGCGTCAGCTGGTCATCGTGGACCGCTCGGAACTCTACAAAGGCAAGCCGGTCAAGTCCCTGACCGAAGGCCTGTCCAAGAAGGGTGGCCGTAACAACACCGGTCGTATCACCGTCCGCTTCCAGGGTGGTGGTCACAAGCGTTCGTACCGCTTCATCGACTTCAAGCGTCGCAAGCTCGACGTTGTCGGTACGGTTGAACGTCTGGAATACGATCCGAACCGCACCGCGTTTATTGCGCTCATTCGCTACACTGATGGTGAACTCGCATATATCCTGGCTCCGCAGCGCCTTGCTGTCGGCGATCAGGTTGTTGCCGGTAACTCCGTCGATGTGAAGCCGGGCAACGCGATGCCGCTTAGCTCGATGCCGGTCGGCACGATCATCCACAATGTGGAACTGATGCCCGGCAAGGGCGGCCAGATCGCCCGTTCGGCTGGCACCTATGCCCAGCTCGTCGGTCGCGACCAGGGTATGGCAATTCTTCGCCTCAACTCCGGCGAGCAGCGTCTGGTTTCCGGCGCATGCTTTGCTTCGGTCGGTGCGGTTTCCAACCCGGATCACGGCAATATCAACGACGGCAAGGCTGGTCGTTCGGTATGGCGTGGCAAGCGTCCGCACGTTCGCGGCGTTGCAATGAACCCGGTCGATCACCCGCATGGCGGTGGTGAAGGTCGTACCTCGGGTGGTCGTCACCCTGTCACTCCGTGGGGCAAGCCTACGAAGGGCAAGAAGACGCGCTCGAACAAGGCGACTGACAAGTTCATCATGCGTTCGCGCCATCAGCGCAAGAAGTAAGAGAGGTAGTCTGAAGTGGCTCGTTCAGTTTGGAAAGGTCCGTTTGTCGACGGCTATCTTCTCAAGAAGGCTGAGAAGGTACGCGAAGGCGGTCGTAACGAAGTTATCAAGATGTGGAGCCGCCGCTCCACCATCCTGCCGCAGTTTGTCGGTCTGACTTTCGGCGTCTACAACGGCAACAAGCATGTGCCGGTGTCGGTTTCGGAAGAAATGGTCGGACACAAGTTCGGTGAATTCGCGCCTACGCGTACCTATTACGGTCACGGCGCGGACAAGAAGGCAAAGAGGAAGTAACGATGGGCAAGGCCAAGGCTCCCCGCCAGCTTAAGGATAACGAGGCGAAAGCCGTCGCCCGTACGCTCCGCGTCAGCCCGCAGAAGCTTAACCTTGTCGCGAGCATGATTCGCGGCAAGAAAGTGAATGCGGCACTTGCCGATCTGACGTTCTCGCGCAAGCGGATCGCCGGTACCGTCAAGAAGACGCTTGAGTCGGCGATTGCAAACGCTGAAAACAATCACGATCTCGACGTCGATGCCCTGATCGTCGCCGAAGCCTATGTGGGCAAGTCGATCGTCATGAAGCGCTTCCACGTCCGTGACCGTGGCCGCGCGAGCCGTATCGAGAAGCCGTTTTCGCATCTCACCATTGTTGTCCGCGAAGTCGCGGAAAAAGGGAAGGCCGCATAATGGGTCAGAAGATTAATCCGATCGGTCTTCGTCTCGGCGTCAACCGCACCTGGGATTCGCGTTGGTACGCGAATACCGGTGAGTACGGCAAGCTGCTGCATGAAGATGTCAAGATCCGCGAGTTCCTCACCGAAGAACTCAAGCAGGCTGCGATCTCCAAGATCGTGATTGAGCGTCCGCACAAGAAGTGCCGCGTGACGATCCATTCGGCTCGCCCCGGCATCATCATCGGCAAGAAGGGTGCAGACATCGAAAAGCTCCGCAAGAAGCTTTCCGAGATGACCAATGCCGATACGTCGCTCAACATTGTTGAAGTTCGCAAGCCCGAAGTCGATGCTACGCTGATCGCTCAGTCGATCGCTCAGCAGCTCGAACGCCGTGTGGCATTCCGTCGCGCCATGAAGCGTGCCGTTCAGTCGGCAATGCGTCTTGGAGCCGAAGGTATCCGTATCAACTGCTCGGGTCGTCTGGGTGGTGCGGAAATCGCTCGCATGGAATGGTACCGTGAAGGCCGTGTTCCGCTTCACACGCTGCGCGCCGATATCGATTACGGCACGGCAGAAGCGAAGACCGCTTATGGTATCTGCGGCGTGAAGGTCTGGGTCTTCAAGGGCGAGATCCTTGAACACGATCCGATGGCTTCCGAGCGTCGTGCGGTCGAGGGTGACAATCAGGGTTCCTCGTCGAACCGCCGCCGCGAAAACGCTTAAAAAGCGGGCCGCGGGCGAGAAATTTGGAGTAGAGAACAATGATGCAGCCTAAGCGCACCAAGTTCCGCAAGCAGTTCAAGGGCCGTATCCACGGCAACTCGAAAGGCGGCACGGATCTGAATTTCGGTGCTTTCGGTCTGAAGGCTCTTGAGCCTGAACGCGTCACCGCACGACAGATCGAAGCGGCTCGCCGCGCGATCACCCGTCACATGAAGCGTGCGGGCCGCGTGTGGATCCGCATCTTCCCTGACCTGCCGGTTACTTCCAAGCCTACTGAAGTCCGTATGGGTAAAGGTAAGGGTTCGGTTGACTACTGGGCATGCCGTGTGGCACCAGGTCGTGTGATGTTTGAGCTTGACGGCGTACCCGAAGATGTGGCACGCGAAGCCCTCAGACTCGGCGCCGCAAAGTTGCCGATCAAGACGCGCTTTATCCAGCGCATTGCTGAATAAGGAGAGGCAACTATGAAAGCCGCAGACGTTCGGGCGAAAAGCCTCGATCAACTGAATGACGAGCTGGGCACCCTGAAGAAAGAGCAGTTCAACCTGCGCTTCCAGAAGGCCACCGGCCAGCTCGAAAAAACCGCGCGCGTGAAGCAGGTTCGCCGCGACATCGCGCGTATCAAGACTATTGCCCGCCAGAAGGCGGCCGAAAGCAAGGCATAAGGAAAAAATATCATGCCTAAACGCGTTCTGCAGGGCGTTGTCGTCAGCGATAAGAACGACAAGACTGTTGTGGTCAAGGTTGAGCGGCGCTATTCGCATCCGCTTCTTCAGAAGACCGTCCGTCAGTCGAAGAAGTACAAGGCGCATGACGAGAACAACCAGTTCAAGGTTGGTGATTTCGTTTCCATCCAGGAATCGGCGCCGATCTCGAAGGACAAACGCTGGGTCGTTCTGACGAGCGAAGCAGCAGGCTAAATTATAAACACGCAGCTTAGGTAGGGCAGGAGCCCTTAACCAGCTGAGAGGAAAGAAGGCGGCCAGTCATGATTCAGATGCAAACAAACCTCGACGTGGCGGATAATTCCGGCGCACGTCGTGTCATGTGCATCAAGGTGCTGGGCGGCTCGAAGCGGCGTTATGCTTCCGTTGGCGACATCATTGTGGTGTCGATCAAGGAAGCTATTCCGCGCGGCCGCGTCAAAAAGGGTGACGTGATGAAGGCGGTTGTGGTACGCACCGCCAAGGATATCCGTCGTCCGGACGGCAGCGTTATTCGTTTCGATAACAATGCAGCCGTTCTCATCGATAATAAGAAAGAGCCGATCGGCACGCGTATCTTCGGACCGGTTCCGCGCGAACTGCGCGCAAAGAACCACATGAAGATCATCTCGCTGGCTCCGGAAGTTCTATAAGGAAGCAAGACGATGCAGAAGATTCGCAAAGGCGACAGCGTTGTCGTGCTGTCCGGTAAGGACAAGGGCCGTAAGGGCGAAGTTCTTAAAGTGATGCCGAAGGATGAGCAGGCGCTCGTCAGCGGCATCAATATCGTAAAGCGTCATCAGCGCCAGACCCAGACACAGGAAGCCGGCATCATCTCCAAGGAAGCGCCGATCCATTTGTCCAACCTGGCAATTGCTGATCCGAAGGACGGCAAGCCGACCCGCGTCGGTTTCCGCGTCGAGGACGGCAAGAAGGTTCGTGTCGCAAAACGTTCTGGAGCGCTGATCGATGGCTGAAGCTAAGGCACTTCCCCGCTTCAAGAAGCTTTATCAGGACAATATCCGTAAAGCCCTGCTTGAAGAATTCAAGTACGACAACGAGATGCAGATTCCGCGCATCACCAAAGTTGTCCTCAACATGGGCGTTGGCGAAGCCACCGGTGATTCCAAGAAGCCTGCGGTTGCCGCAGAAGATCTTGCGATGATTGCCGGCCAGAAGGCTGTCGTCACCCGCGCTCGTAACTCCATCGCAACCTTCAAGTTGCGTGAGGGCATGCCGATTGGCGCCAAGGTTACCCTTCGCCAGGACCGCATGTATGAATTCCTTGATCGTCTGATCACGATCGCTCTTCCGCGCGTCCGCGACTTCCGCGGCCTGAACCCGAAGAGCTTCGACGGCCGTGGCAACTATGCCATGGGCATCAAGGAGCACATCGTGTTCCCGGAAATCAACTATGATAAGGTTGATCAGATCTGGGGCATGGACATCATCGTTTGCACGACCGCCAAGACGGATGATGAAGCGCGCTCTCTTCTGCGTGCATTCAACTTCCCCTTCCGGCAGTAACGGCAAGCGTAGCGAGGTATATCAATTATGGCCAAGACTAGCGCAGTCGAAAAAAACAAGCGCCGCGAAAAGTTGGTTAAGCGTCATGCTGTCAAGCGTGCTCGCCTGAAGGCGATCGTCATGGATCAGGGCCTTCCGCTGGAGGAGCGCTTCCGCGCCACCATCCGGCTTGCCGAACTGCCGCGCAATTCCGCCAAGGTTCGTATTCGCAATCGTTGCGAAGTTTCGGGCCGTCCGCGTGGTTACTACCGTAAACTGAAGATGTCGCGTATTGCGCTGCGTCAGTTGGGTTCGCTGGGACAGATTCCGGGCGTCGTCAAGTCGAGCTGGTAAGGAGTAGCATATGTCTGTGTCAGATCCTCTCGGCGATATGCTGACCCGTATCCGCAACGCGGTTGGCCGCAAGAAGACCAAGGTTTCGACCCCGGCTTCCAAGCTGCGCGCCCGTGTTCTCGATGTTCTTCAGGCTGAAGGTTACATCCGCGGTTACACGCAGAGCGAATTCGAAAACGGCAAGGCCGAGATCGAAATCGAGCTGAAGTACTATGAAGGTGTTCCGGTTATCCGTGAGATCACCCGCGTGTCGAAGCCTGGCCGTCGCGTTTACGTGTCGGTCAAGTCGATCCCGCAGGTCGTGAACGGCCTCGGCATCTCGATCCTCTCCACGCCGAAGGGCGTGATGGCGGATCATGAAGCCCGTGAACAAAACGTTGGTGGTGAGCTGCTCTGCCGCATCTTCTGATGCGGTTGACAGCGAACAGATAAAAGACAGGTATCAAAATGTCTCGTATCGGTAAAAAACCCGTGCCGGTCCCGGCAGGCGTGACCGCCAGTGTTGAAGGGCAGACCGTCAAGGCTAAGGGCGCGAAGGGTGAACTCTCCTTCGTCGTGCACGATGAAGTTCTGGTCAAGATGGAAGACGGCGCTGTGCGCGTCGATCCGCGCGACCAGTCGAGGGAAGCTCGTTCCAAGTGGGGCATGTCCCGCACGATGATCTCCAACATTTTTGTTGGTGTGAAGGACGGCTTCGAGAAGAAGCTCGAAATCAGCGGCGTTGGTTATCGCGCCGCCATGCAGGGTAAAAACCTGCAGCTTTCGCTCGGCTTCAGCCATGAAGTGGTCTATGACGTGCCTGCTGGCATCACGGTTGCTGTTCCGAAGCCGACGGAAATCGTCGTCACCGGAATCGACAAGCAACAGGTCGGTCAGGTCGCGGCTGAGATCCGCGAATATCGCGGCCCCGAGCCTTACAAGGGCAAGGGCGTCAAGTATGCTGGCGAGAAGATCGTCCGCAAAGAAGGCAAGAAGAAGTAAGGGAAGCGCGTCATGGCATCGCCAAAAGAAACTTTGCAGCGTCGCGCTGCTCGTGTACGCCGCCAGGTCAAGGCTGTCGCCAATGGCCGTCCGCGTCTCAGCGTGCACCGTTCTTCCAAGAACATCTACGCCCAGATCATCGACGACGTTCGCGGCGTTACGCTTGCGGCCGCTTCGACGCTGGATGGCGACCTCAAGGGCAAGCTCAAGACTGGTGCCGATTCCGCAGCCGCTGCTGCCGTTGGCAAGCTGGTTGCTGAGCGCGCCGTCAAGGCTGGCGTCAAGGACGTAGTGTTCGACCGTGGTGCATTCATTTACCACGGCCGTGTGAAGGCTCTCGCCGAAGCTGCCCGCGAAGGCGGTCTCAGCTTCTAATCAGCATTTGTGCTTCCGGAAAAGAAAAAGGAAATCAGGATATGGCACAGAGAGAACGTAACCGCGAAGAGCGCGGCCGTGAGGAGCGCGACAGCGAATTCGTCGATAAGCTCGTTCACATCAACCGTGTTGCCAAGGTCGTCAAGGGCGGCCGTCGCTTCGGTTTTGCTGCGCTCGTCGTTGTTGGCGACCAGAAGGGCCGCGTGGGCTTCGGTCATGGCAAGGCACGTGAAGTGCCGGAAGCTATCCGTAAGGCGACCGAAGCTGCCAAGCGCGACATGATCTTCGTACCGCTGCGTTCGGGCCGTACGCTGCATCACGACGTCGAAGGCCGTCACGGCGCTGGCAAGGTTCTGCTTCGCGCAGCCCCTGCCGGTAAGGGTATCATCGCCGGTGGTCCGATGCGTGCAGTGTTTGAAACGCTCGGCGTTCAGGACGTTGTCGCCAAGTCGCTCGGTTCGTCGAACCCTTACAACATGGTTCGTGCGACGTTCGATGCTCTGAAGCATCAGATGCATCCGAAGGACATCGCTGCACAGCGCGGTATCAAGTACTCGACCCTTCAGGCTCGCCGCCATGATGTGGTCGGTTCGGAAGAATAGCCGATAGTTTGTGTTAGTCCGGGGCCATGCAGTTCCAGCAAAAGTGCAAAGCGGTTTTGCGTTGGGGACGGCGAATTAAGTGGCCACCGGATACGCCATAGACAAGGGATTTGAGTGATGGCTGAGAAGAAGGGCAAGACGGTTACGGTCGAGCAGATCGGAAGCCCAATCCGTCGTCCAGCCGAACAGCGCGCAACGCTGATCGGTCTGGGTCTTAACAAAATGCACCGCCGTAGCACGCTGGAAGATACTCCGGCAGTTCGTGGCATGATCGCCAAGCTTCCACACCTCGTTCGCGTTGTGGACGAGGCGTGATAGCGCAGGGAGACAGAGATATGAAACTCAACGATCTGCGTGACAAGCCAGGTTCGGTCAAGGCACGCAAGCGCGTCGGCCGCGGTATCGGTTCGGGCACCGGCAAGACCGGTGGTCGCGGCGTCAAGGGTCAGAAGTCGCGTTCGGGCGTCTCGATCAATGGCTTTGAAGGCGGCCAGATGCCAATCTACCGCCGTCTGCCGAAGCGTGGCTTCACCAACATCTTCGCAAAGAGCTTCAACGTTGTGTCGCTCGGCCGTATTCAGGCCGCTATCGATGCAGGCAAGCTTGATGCCAAGGCTGTTGTGAACCTCGATTCGCTGAAGGCTGCCGGCGTGATTCGCCGCGCCAAGGACGGTGTTCGCATCCTTTCGGACGGCGAACTGAAGGCAAAGGTGGCCTTCGAGGTGGCTGGTGCTTCCAAGGCTGCGGTCGAAAAGATCGAAAAGGCCGGTGGCAGCATCAAGCTTCCTGAAGCCGCTGCCGAATAAGGCTTCGATACGAAAATAAAAAGCGGCGGCCTTGTGCCGCCGCTTGCACATTTATGCCAATGCGCATATCTGGGTAGGGTCTTTTTAGTCTCAAGGTGCAACCGCTGAGGATTGCGCTTTCGGGAGTGGAGGACCGGAGACTTTTCACCGGAGAAATTTAATGGCATCGGCTGCTGAACAGCTAGTTTCCAATCTCAATTTTTCGGCTTTCTCGAAGGCAGAAGAACTCAAGAAGCGCATCTGGTTCACGCTGGGTGCTTTGCTCGTATACCGGTTCGGCACCTATATTCCGCTTCCCGGCATCAATCCTGACGCGCTTGCGCAGGCTTTCCAGCAGCATAGCCAGGGTGTGCTCGGACTTTTCAATATGTTTGCCGGTGGCGCCGTCGGTCGTATGGCCATCTTCGCGCTCGGCATCATGCCCTATATTTCCGCCTCCATTATCGTGCAGCTCATGACGTCGGTTGTGCCGTCGCTTGAAGCGCTGAAGAAGGAAGGCGAGGCGGGCCGCAAGATCATCAATCAGTATACGCGTTATGGCACGGTGCTTCTGGCGCTTGTGCAGGCTTATGCGATTTCGGTTGGCTTGCAGTCCGGCAACGGCATTGTCACCAATCCCGGGCCTTTCTTCATCGTTTCGTCGGTGATTACGCTTGTCGGCGGCACGATGTTCCTGATGTGGCTCGGTGAACAGATCACGGCGCGCGGTATCGGCAACGGTATTTCGCTGATTATCTTCTCCGGTATTGTCGCCAACTTGCCGCACGCCATTTCCGGCACGCTGGAACTGGGGCGTACCGGTGCACTCTCAACCGGCCTTATTCTGGGTGTTATCGTTCTTGCGGTTGCCCTGGTTGCGGTTATCGTGTTCGTTGAACGCGCGCAGCGCCGCCTTCTGATCCAGTATCCGAAGCGTCAGGTCGGCAATCGTATGTTCCAGGGCGATACGTCGCACCTGCCGCTCAAGCTCAACACCGCCGGTGTCATTCCGCCGATCTTTGCTTCGTCGCTGCTGCTTTTGCCGGCGACGGTAGCAGGCTTTGCCAATACGACGGAAATGCCAGCCTGGGCGACCACCGTTCTCAATGCGCTCGGCCATGGACAGCCGCTTTATATGCTGTTCTACGCTGCATTGATGGCATTTTTCTGCTTCTTCTATACGGCCATTGTGTTCAATCCCAAGGACACCGCTGACCAGCTCAAGAAGCATTCCGGCTTTATTCCGGGCATTCGTCCGGGTGAGCGTACGGCGGAATATATAGACTATGTGTTGACGCGTATCACAGTTGTCGGCGCCATCTATATTGTGCTTGTCTGTCTCCTGCCGGAATTCCTGATTTCCGCGACCGGTGTGCCATTCTATCTTGGTGGTACCTCGCTGCTGATCGTTGTGAGCGTGACGCTCGATACGGTTGCGCAAATTCAGGGGCATCTGATCGCCCATCAGTATGAAGGGCTGATCAAGAAGTCCAAACTCAGAGGTGGGAAACGTAATAGATGAGACTGATACTTCTTGGGCCGCCCGGAGCAGGTAAGGGGACGCAGGCTGGACTTCTTACCAAGAAGCATGGAATACCTCAGCTCTCGACCGGCGATATGCTGCGCGCGGCAGTCGCTCAGCAGAGCGAGATCGGGAAGCGCGCCAAGGCCGTGATGGATGCCGGGCAACTGGTTTCCGACGAGATCGTGAACCAGATCGTTTCGGAACGGATCGATGCGCCGGACTGTGCGAATGGTTTCATTCTCGACGGCTATCCGCGCACTGTGCCGCAGGCTCAGGCCTTGAGCCAGATGCTGTCGGGCAAGGGGCTTAAGCTGGATGCCGTCATCGAGCTGAAGGTCGATGAGAATGCTCTGGTCAAGCGGATGGAAAGCCGTGTGGCCGAAACGATTGCCAAGGGCGCTCAGGTCCGTTCGGACGACAACCCGGAAGCCTTCCGCAAGCGTCTTGTGGAATACCGCGAAAAGACTGCGCCGCTTTCAAGCTATTATGCCGGAACCGGCGAACTGCGCATCATCAATGGCATGGCGCCGGTTGAAGAAGTCACCGCCGAAATCGAGAGAATTCTTGTTCCGGCCTGATTGGTCGGCATGAAAATTGAGGGGACTTGAAAAAGTCTCGTCTTAGGCGGGCAGGGAAAGCGTGAAGCGTTTTCTGCCCGTTTGTTGCTTCCAAAAGTTGGTCGAATCGTCTGTAGGCCGGGTTTCATGGCTTTACGAACGTTTAAGAGTTGACTTTTTCGGGCGATTCCGTCAAAGACTGCGCCACTTCAACTGGTTTTGAACGGCGGGTAGCGGCGGAAATCGAAAGAGGCCGGTACCGGTCGTTTAATGCTGTCTGGTTGATCGCATCTGCCAGATGGATTTTTTTATAACTCAAGGAGAACAGACGTGGCACGTATCGCTGGCGTCAACATCCCGACGAACAAGCGCGTTAATATTGCGCTTCAGTACATTCACGGGATCGGACCGAAATTTGCTCGGGAAATCGTAACGAAGGTCGGCATTGCCGATGATCGTCGCGTTAACCAGCTATCGGATGCTGAAGTCCTTCAGATCCGCGAAGCAATCGATGCTGACTACCAGGTCGAAGGCGATCTGCGTCGTGAAGTTTCGATGAACATCAAGCGCCTGATGGACCTGGGCTGCTATCGCGGTCTGCGTCATCGCCGTTCGCTGCCGGTTCGCGGCCAGCGTACGCACACCAACGCACGCACCCGCAAGGGTCCGGCGAAGGCAATCGCAGGCAAGAAGAAGTAATTTCGACGGAGCGCATGTTCCGTCGGGCCTTTCCGGTGCGCCGGTTGGGTTCGATGCTGGTCCTTCTCTTAGGACCGGTGTAGCCGCTGGAATTACGGCGGTGTAGAGATCGATTGAAAGGACTATCATGGCCAAGGAAGCCACGCGCGTTCGCCGTCGCGAGCGTAAAAACATCTCGTCGGGCGTTGCCCACGTAAATTCGACGTTCAACAACACCATGATCACCATCACGGATGCTCAGGGCAATGCGATTGCCTGGTCGTCTGCCGGTGCTCAGGGGTTCAAGGGTTCGCGTAAGTCGACCCCGTTCGCCGCACAGATCGCTGCCGAAGACTGCGCCAAGAAGGCTCAGGAACATGGCATGCGCTCCCTCGAAGTCGAGGTTTGCGGACCGGGCTCCGGCCGTGAATCCGCGCTGCGCGCCCTGCAGGCTGCCGGCTTTGTGATTACGTCGATCCGCGATGTTACGCCGATCCCGCACAACGGTTGCCGTCCGCGCAAGAAGCGCCGGGTCTAATCCTCGTTCACATGCTGTATGAGCCTCGGGCTTTTCAAGTTCGAGGCTCCTCTGCGGTTTCTTCACTTGATCGCCACGACAGGATGGTGGCGACGGTTGATAGAAGGATAATCACATGATCCAGAAGAACTGGCAGGAACTGATCAAGCCGAACAAGGTGGATTTCATCACCCACGGCTCCCGCACGCATGCAACCGTCGTCGCTGAGCCGCTGGAACGCGGCTTTGGCCTGACGCTCGGCAATGCGCTGCGTCGCGTGCTTCTGTCGTCGCTTCGCGGCGCTGCCGTGACCGCTGTCCAGATCGACGGCGTTCTGCATGAATTCTCTTCCATTCCGGGCGTTCGCGAAGACGTCACGGATATCGTTCTGAACATCAAGGAAATCGCCATCCGTATGGAAGGCGAGGGCCCGAAGCGCATGGTCGTCCACAAGGAAGGCCCCGGCGTCGTTACGGCTGGCGACATTCAGACCGTTGGCGATGTCGAGATCCTGAACCCGGAACACGTCATCTGCACGCTGGATGAAGGCGCTGAAATCCGCATGGAATTCACCGTCAACACCGGCAAGGGATATGTGCCTGCCGACTGCAACCGCGCGGAAGATGCTCCGATCGGTCTGATCCCGGTCGATAGCCTTTATTCTCCGGTTCGCAAGGTGTCGTACAAGATCGAGAACACCCGTGAAGGCCAGGTTCTCGACTATGACAAGCTGACGCTGAATATCGAGACCAATGGTTCGGTTACGGGTGAAGACGCTGTGGCTTATGCCGCTCGCATTCTCCAGGACCAGCTTTCGATCTTCGTCAACTTTGAAGAGCCGCAGAAGGAAGCTCCGCAGGAACAGGTTGCGGAACTGGCCTTCAATCCGGCTCTGCTCAAGAAGGTGGACGAACTGGAGCTGTCGGTGCGTTCGGCAAACTGCCTGAAGAACGACAACATCGTCTATATCGGCGATCTGATCCAGAAGACGGAAGCCGAAATGCTGCGGACCCCGAATTTCGGCCGCAAGTCGCTTAACGAGATCAAGGAAGTTCTGGCATCGATGGGTCTCCATCTCGGTATGGAAATCCCAGCCTGGCCGCCGGAAAATATCGAAGACCTCGCCAAGCGCTACGAAGACCAATATTGAGCATTTCCAGCGAAAGTGCGAAGCGGTTTCGCGCGGGATAATGCTTGAAAGCAAACTGAGCGTTTCCAGTGAAAGTGCGAAAATGGTTTCGCGTCCGGGAATGCATGAAACGAAAATAACACCGGCAGGTCCGGTAAGATACGAATTAAAGGAGAAGGCTCATGCGCCACGGTAACGGATACCGTAAGCTGAACCGCACTGCCTCGCACCGCAAGGCGATGTTCGCCAACATGGCTGCTTCGCTTATCGAACACGAGCAGATTGTGACGACGCTTCCGAAAGCCAAGGAAATTCGCCCGATCGTTGAAAAGCTTGTCACGCTTGGCAAGCGCGGCGATCTGCATGCCCGCCGTCAGGCTATCTCGGCTATTCGCGACGTCAGGCTCGTCGCAAAGCTGTTCGATACGCTGGCTGCTCGTTATGCAACCCGCAATGGCGGCTATATCCGCATCATGAAGGCTGGCTTCCGCGCTGGCGACAATGCGCCTCTGGCTGTTGTCGAATTCGTGGAACGCGATGTCGATGCAAAGGGTAAGGCTGACCGCGCTCGCGTTGAAGCTGAAGCTGCTGCTGAAGCAGACGCCGCATAATCGACGCTGCATTGATTTTTGAAAAGGGCTGCCATGGGCGGCCCTTTTTGTTTGTGCTGAAGATCCTGTCCGGTCGCGTGCTATGATTGAGGCGAACAGGGCCGTCTTCATGATTTGAATCACAAAAACGTTCCAACAGTTTGTTTTTATGTGCCTCATGCAAGGAGGCGCCTCCACACTTTTGCTGGAAATGTCCGGAATATTGGCGGTAACCTCTGGCGGGAATCGATCATAGTTGCCCGCAATTGCCCGTGGCATCAGGATTAGCGGAGTTTGCACATGAATTGGCGGTGTTTGGGATTTGCAGGCGTCGTTCTGGCTTTTTTCAGCCTGGCGGCGGGGCCTGTGGCGGCGCAGGATAGCCCCGCAACCGCCGTAAGACAGATACCGCTCAGCCGGGGGGATATGCAGCTTTCCTTCGCGCCGCTCGTCAAGGAAACGGCGCCCGCCGTGGTAAATGTTTATGCGGCGCGGCAGGTACAGGCGCGCTCGCCTTTTGAGGGCGACCCCTTCTTCGAGCAGTTCTTTGGCAGCCAGTTTGGCGCAAGCAAGCCGCGTATCCAGCAGTCGCTCGGTTCCGGTGTGATCGTTGATCGCTCCGGTATTATTGTGACGAATAATCACGTCATCAAGGATGCAGACGAAATCAAGGTCGCGCTTTCCGACGGGCGTGAGTTTGAAAGCAGGATACTGCTGCGCGACGAGACGACCGATCTCGCGGTGCTGAAGATTGAGGCGAAGCAGCAATTCCCTGTGCTTGCTCTGGGAAATTCCGACGAGGTTGAGGTGGGTGATCTGGTGCTCGCCATCGGCAATCCATTCGGTGTCGGCCAGACGGTTACGAGCGGCATCGTATCGGCGCAATCACGTACGCAGGTCGGCATTTCAGATTTTGATTTCTTCATCCAGACAGATGCCGCCATCAACCCCGGTAATTCCGGCGGCGCACTTATCGATATGCGCGGGCGTCTGATCGGCATCAATACGGCGATCTATTCGCGGTCGGGCGGCTCGGTCGGTATCGGCTTTGCCATTCCCTCCAACATGGTGCGCGCTGTCGTGGATGCCGCCTTGCAGGGCAGCACGCGTTTCGAGCGGCCCTATATCGGTGCAACTTTCCAGGGGATCACGCCCGATCTGGCTGAAAGCCTCGGCATGGAAAAACCTTATGGTGCGCTGATAACGGCGGTCGTCAAGGATGGCCCGGCCGAAACTGCGGGCCTGAAGGTTGGCGACGTGGTTCTGTCCGTTCAAGGTGTGCGTGTCGATAATCAGGATGTGCTCGGCTACCGTCTTTCGACGGCAGGGATCGGAAAGACAATTTCCGTCGAAGTCATGCGCAATGGCAAGAACCTTTCGCTTCCGGTGAAGCTTACCAAGGCGCCCAAGGTCAAGCAGGCCGAGCCGAAGGTCATTGAAGGTGATAACCCCTTTGACGGGGCTGCCGTAGGGGATCTGACAGCTTCGACGGCGGCGAAGCTGCGGTTGAAGCGAGGCCAGCAAGGGGTTGCGGTGTTTGATGTCTATTCCGGCTCGCCGGCGGCGCGTCTTGGCTTGCGTCCCGGCGACATTATCCGCAGCATCAACGGCAATCAGATTCGCACCGTTGACGATATGACCGCCGTGCTTGAGGCCGGACGTGGTCTGGCATGGCGGCTGGAAATTGAACGCAACGGCGCTTTGCTGCGCCAGTTCGTGCGCTAGGCCCATTAAACGGAGACGCTGGAACGCGTTCTAACGCAAGTTACGCCCGGCAGGATTATGCTCCGGCACCGGCGGACAGACGTTGCATGCCGCTTCAGGGGGGATTATGCCTGAAGCGGCATTTTGTTTATGATCGAGCGATTGGAATGAGCGATCTATTTTCAACAGCGGCAGACCCGAATGCGGACCGCAACAGGCCGCTTGCGGACCGCCTGCGCCCCAAACATCTTTCGGAAGTGACCGGCCAGGAACACCTGACGGGGCCGGAAGGCGTGTTGACGCGTATGATTGCCTCCGGCTCGCTCGGCTCCATGGTCTTCTGGGGGCCGCCCGGCACCGGCAAGACAACCGTTGCGCGCCTGCTTGCCGGTGAAACCGATCTCGCCTTCGAGCAGATTTCCGCGATCTTTTCCGGTGTCGCCGATCTGAAGAGGGTGTTTGAAGCGGCGCGCGCGCGCCGTATGTCCGGGCGGCAGACACTGCTTTTTGTGGATGAAATTCATCGCTTCAACCGGGCGCAGCAGGATTCCTTCCTGCCGGTTATGGAAGATGGCACAGTTATCCTGATTGGCGCCACGACCGAAAACCCTTCTTTTGAACTCAATGCCGCTCTCCTGTCACGCGCGCGGGTTCTGACTTTTCATCCGCATGACAGCGAAAGCATCGCCACGCTTCTCAAACGCGCCGAGGAGCAGGAGGGGCAGGCGCTGCCGCTGGATGATGAGGCGCGGGCAAGCCTTATCCGCATGGCGGATGGCGATGGCCGTGCGGCGCTGACGCTTGCCGAGGAAGTCTGGCGCGCTGTACGCCCCGGCGAAGTGTTCGATGCTGCCAAATTGCAGGATGTGGTTCAGCGCCGTGCACCGATCTATGACAAAAGCCAGGATGGCCATTACAACCTCATTTCCGCCTTGCACAAATCGGTACGCGGTTCCGACCCGGATGCGGCGCTTTATTATCTTTCACGCATGTTCGATGCCGGAGAAGACCCGCTTTATATCGGACGCCGCCTCGTACGGATGTCGGTGGAGGATATCGGCCTTGCCGATCCGCAGGCGCTTGCCATCTGCAACGCGGCCAAGGATGCCTATGATTATCTGGGCTCGCCGGAGGGGGAGCTTGCACTGGCCCAGGCCTGCGTTTATCTCGCTACGGCACCCAAATCCAATGCGGTCTATGTCGCCTTCAAGAATTCCATGCGCGCGGCAAAAGAAAACGGGTCGCTTTTGCCGCCGAAACACATTCTCAACGCGCCAACCAAGCTCATGAAGAATGAGGGCTATAGCGAAGGCTATGCCTATGACCACGACCAACCCGATGCATTTTCAGGCCAGGATTATTTTCCCGAAGCCATGGGCAGGCAGGTTTTCTACAATCCGCCCGAGCGCGGGTTCGAGCGGGAAATCCGCAAGCGGCTGGAATATTGGGCACGGCTGCGGCAGGAGCGGCAGCGGCGCTGACTGCCATTTTTCTTTCTTCCTTTCACGCATGTTTGACATCTGGTGAATTGGCAAGGCCTGTCGTTAGAAAGGTCTTCTTAATTTTTACGTTTTATCAATATTCGCAAAGAGACGAGGTTTTGCATGAAGCGCGTTTTGTTTCTCGTCGCGCTTTTGACCCTCGGAGGCTGCGCGACTGCTCCACGGCAGGTCAATAATGTATGTGCGGTCTTCGATCAGCGTGGCGGTTGGTTCAATAACTGGCAGACGGCGGCCGTCCGTACTTCGCGGGAATTCGGCGTACCTGTGCCGGTTCTGATGGCGACAATCTATACGGAATCCGGCTTCCAGCCCTATGCGCGCCCGCCGCGTACCAAGATACTCTGGATCATTCCGTGGAAGCGGCCTTCCTCGGCCTATGGTTATTCGCAGGCCCTGGATGGTACATGGGATCGTTACAGGCGCGCAACCGGCCGTTGGAGCGCGTCACGTACCAATTTTGCCGACGCAATCCATTTTATCGGCTGGTATCATTATCAAAGTTATTTGAAGAATGGTGTTAATCGCAACGATGCCTTCAGCCTTTATCTCGCCTATCATTCCGGCCATGGCGGCTATGCGCGCGGGGCGTGGCGTAGCAACTCGACGGCCATAGCGGGAGCGAAAAAAACGCAAGCCATGGCCAATCGCTATAGGGTGCAATTGCGCTCATGCGGAGGCTTCAGTTAAAGACGGCCATGGTGTGAATGAGCCACCATCCGGCCTTATTCGCAACTATCATGCGCGCGGAATCGCAAATTGAGGATAACCATTTCATGCTGAAGAAAACCGGTATTGCCCTGATCTGTGCCACATTTCTGGCAGGGTGCACCACGGACCCATATACGGGCCAGCAAAAAGTATCCAATACGACGGGCGGCGCGGCCATCGGCGCGGCTGTCGGTGCCTTGGGAGGCCTCATGGTGGGCGGTTCCAGCCGCGCACAACGCAATGCCGTGCTGATTGGTGCCGGTATTGGCGCTCTTGGCGGTGGTCTCATCGGTAACTACATGGACCGCCAGGAGGCTGAATTGCGCGCGCAATTGCAGGGCACGGGCGTTTCCGTTACCCGTAACGGCGACAGAATTATCCTGAACATGCCGTCGAACATTACTTTCGATACGGATCAGGATCAGGTCAAGAGCCAGTTCTACCCGACGCTCAACTCGGTGGCTATCGTCCTGCGCAAGTTCGACAAGACGCTCGTGGATGTTTACGGCTTCACCGATTCAACCGGAAGCGCCAGCTACAACCAGGCCCTGTCGCAGCGTCGCGCCGCTTCGGTGGCAAGTTATCTCGATTCGCAGGGCATCGACCCCCGCCGCTTTGCCGTTATCGGTTATGGTGCAAGCCAGCCTATTGCCAGCAACGCGACGCCGGAAGGCCGTGCACAGAACCGCCGCGTGGAAATTCAGATTTCGCCGCTACGCGGAGCCTGACCGGAGCAGAGCGGTTCCTGTTTTAACGGAATTGAATGCTCTATTGCGAAACATCCAATGCCAATATGGCAGGCGCAGCCCTCTTATATCGGGGCAGCGCCTTTTTTCTTGCCGAATCGATAATGCCGGATTTCGTGCAGATTGCAGAAGTTCGTGGATAGTTCCATTATTTTCGGAATTGCTGATATTAGGGAACAAGAATGGAACAAAATTGCGAAATATATATTAATCAATATGTTATCCCTGTTGCCAAATAAGAACAAAACAGATACAAATAGTTTGTGGCAACGAGCCTGCCGGGCTTCTAGCGAGACAAGAGGATGGTGTAAGATGTCTCAAAATTCATTGCGACTTGTTGAGGATAATTCAGTGGACAAGACAAAAGCTCTCGACGCGGCATTGTCGCAAATCGAACGGGCGTTCGGCAAAGGCTCAATCATGCGTCTGGGCCAGAACGATCAGGTGGTCGAAATCGAAACCGTATCGACCGGCTCGCTCTCGCTCGATATTGCCTTGGGGGTTGGCGGCTTGCCCAAGGGACGTATCGTGGAAATCTATGGGCCGGAAAGTTCCGGTAAAACCACGCTTGCCTTGCACACCATCGCTGAAGCGCAGAAGAAGGGCGGCATCTGCGCATTCGTCGATGCGGAACATGCGCTTGACCCGGTCTATGCGCGCAAGCTCGGTGTCGATCTTGAAAATCTTCTGATCTCGCAGCCCGATACGGGTGAACAGGCGCTTGAAATCACCGATACGCTCGTGCGCTCTGGCGCCATCGACGTTCTCGTTGTCGACTCGGTCGCAGCCCTGACGCCGCGTGCTGAAATCGAAGGTGAAATGGGGGATTCCCTGCCGGGCCTTCAGGCCCGTCTCATGAGCCAGGCGCTGCGCAAGCTTACTGGCTCCATTTCCCGTTCAAACTGCATGGTGATCTTCATCAACCAGATCCGCATGAAGATCGGTGTCATGTTCGGCTCGCCGGAAACGACAACGGGCGGCAATGCGCTCAAGTTCTATGCTTCGGTTCGCCTCGATATTCGCCGTATCGGCTCCATCAAGGAGCGCGACGAAGTGGTGGGCAACCAGACCCGCGTGAAGGTGGTGAAGAACAAGCTCGCTCCTCCGTTCAAGCAGGTCGAATTCGATATCATGTATGGCGCGGGCGTTTCCAAGGTGGGCGAGCTGGTCGATCTTGGTGTCAAGGCCGGTGTGGTTGAGAAGTCTGGTGCCTGGTTCTCCTATAATTCCCAGCGTCTCGGGCAGGGGCGCGAGAACGCCAAGCAATATCTCAAGGATAATCCGGAAGTCGCGCGTGAAATCGAAACCACGCTTCGCCAGAATGCCGGCCTGATCGCCGAGCAGTTCCTTGACGATGGCGGACCGGAAGAAGATGCTGCCGGCGCGGCGGAAATGTAAGGCGCTGTTCATGTGTGAATTTTCAAGGCCTCGTGCACTTCGCGCGGGGCTTTGTTTTTATTCTGACAGGCAGAAATTGCTTTGGGGGGCCTGATTTATGGCTGGCTCGCCGGAGCCGCTTTATCTTTTTGTTTTTGAGCATTATCCGATACAAAGCCGCTTCGCACTTTTACTGGAAATACTTTAATAGCGCAGGTTGCTTATCTGGACAGGAAAGCGGTGCACCGTTAAAAGCGGTCAACCGAAACTCCAACTTCGCGTTCTTGCAATACGGAAGAGGAGAATGCCTCGGGTCTTCGACATAGGTTGGTGGCCTTGTGGGCGGATGATGACAATCGATGCGGCCTTTCATGGCCTGCATCCGTGCAGGGTGGAATGCCCAAGGGTGAATTATGGCTGGCGTCAACGAGATTAGGTCCACATTTCTCGACTATTTTCGCAAGAACGGGCATGAGGTCGTTCCATCAAGCCCGCTCGTTCCGCGCAACGATCCGACGTTGATGTTCACCAATGCGGGCATGGTGCAGTTCAAGAATGTTTTCACGGGCCTTGAACATCGCTCCTATAACCGCGCGACCACATCGCAGAAATGCGTGCGCGCCGGCGGCAAGCACAACGACCTGGACAATGTCGGTTATACCGCGCGCCATCATACTTTCTTTGAGATGCTCGGCAATTTTTCGTTCGGCGACTATTTCAAGGAAGATGCGATCAGCTTTGCCTGGAACCTGATCACCAGGGAATTCGGCCTTCCAAAGGACAAGCTTCTCGTCACCGTCTACCACACGGATGATGATGCGGCGAACTTCTGGAAGAAGATCGCCGGCCTTTCCGACGACCGTATCATCCGCATCCCGACCAGCGATAATTTCTGGGCGATGGGCGATACGGGACCGTGCGGACCATGTTCTGAAATCTTCTATGACCACGGCGATCATATCTGGGGCGGACCTCCCGGATCACCGGAGGAAGACGGTGATCGTTTCATCGAGATCTGGAACCTCGTTTTCATGCAGTTCGAGCAGCAGACGCCTGAACTGCGCATCGATCTGCCGCGCCCATCCATTGATACGGGCATGGGGCTTGAGCGTATTGCGGCTGTCTTGCAGGGCGTGCACGATAATTATGACATCGATCTCTTCAAGGCGCTGATCCGTGCTTCGGAAGAAGCAACCGGCGTCAAGGCTGAAGGCGATTTCCGTGCAAGCCATCGTGTGATTGCCGACCATCTGCGTGCTTCGAGCTTCCTGATTGCCGATGGCGTTCTGCCATCCAACGAAGGCCGCGGTTATGTGCTGCGCCGCATCATGCGCCGCGCCATGCGCCACGCCCAATTGCTGGGTGCAAAAGAGCCATTGATGTGGCGCCTGTTGCCAGCTCTCATCCGCGAAATGGGACAGGCCTATCCCGAGCTGATCCGCGCCGAATCCCTGATTTCCGAAACGCTGAAGCTGGAGGAAACCCGTTTCCGCAAGACGCTGGAACGCGGCCTTGGCCTTCTGTCCGACGCTTCGGAAAATCTCGCCGAAGGCGACCGCCTCGATGGCGAGACTGCGTTCAAGCTTTACGACACCTATGGTTTTCCGCTTGATCTGACGCAGGATGCGCTGCGCCAGCGCGGCATTGCCGTCGATACGGAAGGCTTCAATGTCGCCATGGAACGCCAGAAGGCCGAAGCGCGCGCCAATTGGACTGGTTCTGGCGAAGCTGCGACCGAGACGATCTGGTTCGGCATCAAGGATAAGGTCGGTGCGACCGAGTTTCTGGGCTATGAAACCGAAAGCGCTGAAGGTGTGATCGCATCGCTCGTACGTGATGGCGTGGAAGTGCCGTCTGTTCGGGAGGGCGAAACCATATCGGTGGTGGTCAATCAGACGCCGTTCTATGGCGAATCCGGTGGCCAGCAGGGCGATACGGGCACAATTTCCGGCGAAGGTTTTGTGATTGCCGTCAAGGATACCCAGAAGAAGGGCGAGGGCGTCTTCGTTCATATCGGCGAAGTCACCGAAGGAACGGCAAAGGCTGGCGATGTTGTGGAACTGAAGGTCGATTCGGCCCGCCGCACACGCATTCGCTCCAACCATTCGGCGACGCATCTTCTGCACGAAGCTCTGCGCGAAACACTCGGAACCCATGTGGCGCAGAAGGGCTCGCTCGTTGCGCCCGATCGCCTGCGTTTCGACTTTTCGCACCCGAAGCCCATTTCGGCTGAAGAGCTGGAGGCTGTGGAAAATCTCGCAAACGAGATCATCCTGCAAAATGCGCCGGTCACAACTCGCCTGATGGCTGTGGACGATGCAATTGCCGAAGGCGCGATGGCGCTTTTCGGTGAGAAATATGGTGACGAAGTGCGTGTCGTTTCCATGGGTACGGCCAAGCATGGATCGAAAGCGGGCAAGGCCTATTCGGTGGAGCTTTGCGGCGGCACCCATGTGCGCCAGACCGGCGATATCGGCCTCGTCCGTATTATATCGGAAGGCGGGGTTGCCGCAGGCGTACGCCGTCTGGAAGCGTTGACGGGGGAGGCTGCCCGCCTTTACCTCGAAGAACAGGATGAGCGCGTAAAGGCTATTGCCAGTGCTCTCAAGACGACATCCGCGGATGTGCTGGACCGCGTCAATGCGCTTATCGATGAGCGCAAGAAGCTCGAACGTGAATTGGCCGATGCGCGCAAGAAGCTGGCGCTTGGCGGCGGTTCGTCCGATGGTGGCAGTGCTGTCGAGGCGGTCAATGGCGTCAATTTCCTCGGCAAGATCGTGACAGGCGTTTCGCCGCGCGATCTGAAGCCGCTTGCCGATGAAGGCAAGAAGCAGGTCGGTTCCGGTGTTGTGTTGTTCATTGGCGTGGGTGAAGATGGCAAGGCCAGCGCCGTTGCCGCAGTCACAGAGGATATGGTAGGCCGCTTCAGCGCGGTGGATCTGGTTCGCGCAGCTTCGGCGGCCCTTGGCGGCGCCGGCGGTGGCGGACGCCCCGATATGGCTCAGGCCGGTGGTCCCGACGGCGCCAAAGCTGCCGATGCAATCGCGGCGGTCAAAGCGTTGATCGCCTGATCCTGCCAAACTAAATGAAGAAGCGCGGGGTGTTGCTCCGCGCTTTTTTTATGCCGCGTGTATGGCACGCACAAGTTTCAGGATATGTTCTTTATCCGCTGATTACCGCATGGAAACGCTGTTTATAGACGGCGTTTCCAATGCACTGGCATTATTCCGCCTGCAACTGCAAGGCATCGCGGATCGTGTAGAACATATCCGTCTGATCCGTGAGGCCGGTAAAATTGGCAGCGCCGGGGCCAAAGGCGGCTATGCGCAATTGCGCGCCTGTGTGGCCCTGATCGTCGGCTTCGTCGGAATTGCCATAGGTCACGCCCATGATCGCGCCATCCTCGGTTTTCAATGCCTGGCTCAAACCCGGAGCCTTCGCATCGGGATCAATGATCTGGCTTGCATGGGCGTGATCGGCCGTTACGATGACAAGCGTGTTGCCGTCTTTGCGGGCAAAATCGAGTGCGGCCTGCACGGCTTCATCCAGATCGACTGTTTCGCCGATCTGCCCGCACGGATTGGCGGCATGGTCCTGTTTGTCGATGGAGGCACCTTCCACCTGAAGGAAAAAGCCTTTTTCGTTGGTTTTCAGCAGGTCGATGGCTTTCTCGGTCATTTGCGCCAGTGTCGGAATATCGGCAGTGCGCTTCTCATTGACCTTGCACTTGACAGGCTCTCTGTCGAGATTGCCGTGATGGGCGGCCTGAGGCCCTTTCCAGCGGACCGGCATGTTGCCCGGTGAGAAGAGGCCGAGAACAGGTTTGTCCTGATTGGCTGTCTCGACCTTGCTCAATGCGTCGGCATTTCTAACCAGTTGATAGCCGCGTGCTTCGGCCTGTGCGCTCAAAGTCTGGCCTTTCCATGTGCCAGCCCGGGCCTTGTCCTCGAAATATTTTGCGCCGCCGCCCAATGTCACGTCCGGGCGGGTGTTCAAAAGCTGTTCGCTGATCGAGCCTGGGCCGCCATTTTCAAGCGCATTATCCTTGCACTTTTCCGCCGTGCTGGTTGGGTCGTAGCACTTGCGATGGGTAACATGGGCAACCTGCACGGCGGGTGTGGCATCCTGCAATTCGGCAGTGCTGACATTGCCGGTGCCGAGGCCCTTTTCCTTGGCGAGTTCAATGAGCGTTTTGTGCGGTTTGCCATGAATATCGACGCCGATGGCGCCGTTATAGGTTTTGACGCCAGTGGCCCAGGCGGTGCCGGAGGCGGCAGAATCAGTCACGTAATTCGGCTTGCCGCTTTCCTTGTCGAGCGAATAATGGGTGTACTGGCCGGTAACGGGAAGGGCATCGATGCCCTTGAAATGATTGCCTGCGCCGACTGCATAATTGCGCGCAACCGTGATCTCGGAATCGCCCATGCCGTCTCCGATCAGCAGGATGACGTTTCTGGCAGGCCCCTTCCTGATCTGATCGCGAAAAGCTGCGGTAATATCACCATCAAGGCGGCGTGCGCCGCCTGCTGCCGACAGGTCGCCTTTTGCGCTGCGCTGGAAGAGTGGAGCCGCAGTTTCAGACTGGGCCATCACGGTGCTTGCGGGTGCGCAAAAGGTGACAATAATTGCAGCGCTTGCCAGAAGTGGCCGGGTGAATTTCCTGGGCATCCATATCTCTCCTTATCATACGCTCCGGCAGGAAAATGTGATGCCGGAAACCTGAATGGCGCTTTTATGCGAAAAGGAGATTGCAGGCGTGTGAAAGCCGGAAGGAGGCCGCAATTTTTTAGAGTGTGCCGCCTTCGACAACAGGATGCTTTTTGGTCGGAAAATGAAAAACCCGGCCTCGAAAGGCCGGGTTCCACACTGGCTAAATGCCAGAACTATAATCAGGCAGCCATGGCTTTCTGAAGATTTTCGTCGATCTTGTCGAGGAAGCCGGTGGTCGAGAGCCAAGGCTGATCCGGGCCGATGAGGAGCGCCAGATCCTTGGTCATGAAGCCGCTTTCAACGGTGTCCACGCAGACCTTTTCCAGCGTTTCGGCGAACTTCTTCAGATCGGCATTGTTGTCGAGCTTGGCGCGATGCGCCAGACCGCGGGTCCATGCGAAGATCGAAGCGATGGAGTTGGTCGAGGTTTCCTCGCCCTTCTGATGCTGGCGATAGTGGCGGGTTACGGTGCCGTGGGCGGCTTCCGCTTCCACCGTCTTGCCATCCGGCGTCATCAGAACCGAGGTCATCAGGCCGAGCGAGCCGAAGCCCTGCGCGACGATATCCGACTGCACGTCGCCATCATAGTTCTTACAGGCCCAGACATAGCCGCCCGACCACTTGAGCGCCGAGGCGACCATGTCGTCGATGAGGCGGTGTTCGTACCAGATCTTCTTTTCTTCAAACTTCGACTTGAATTCGGCGTCGAAGACTTCCTGGAAGATGTCCTTGAAGCGGCCATCATAGGCCTTGAGGATGGTGTTCTTCGTGGAGAGATAGACCGGATAGCCGCGCTGCAAGCCGTAATTGAAGGAAGCGCGTGCGAATTCGCGGATCGATTCGTCCAGATTATACATGGCCATGGCCACGCCAGCCGAAGGGGCCTGATAGACTTCATGTTCGATGGTCTGGCCATCTTCACCGACGAACTTGATCGTCAGTGTGCCCTTGCCGGGGAACTTGAAGTCAGTCGCGCGGTACTGGTCGCCGAAAGCATGGCGGCCGACGATGATCGGCTGGGTCCAGCCCGGCACGAGGCGCGGCACGTTCTTGCAGATGATCGGCTCGCGGAAGATCACGCCGCCGAGGATATTGCGGATGGTGCCGTTGGGCGACTTCCACATTTTCTTCAGCTTGAATTCTTCCACGCGCGCTTCGTCGGGCGTGATGGTCGCGCATTTTACGCCCACGCCATATTCCTTGATGGCATTGGCTGCATCGATCGTGACCTGATCATTGGTCGCATCGCGGTTCTCGACCGAAAGATCGTAGTATTTCAGGTCGATGTCGAGATAGGGATGGATAAGCTTGTCCTTGATGAACTGCCAGATAATGCGGGTCATCTCGTCGCCGTCGAGCTCGACGACCGGGTTTGCAACCTTGATTTTTGCCATGGATGAAGCCTCTTTCTGAATGCGTCGCGCCCGTATAGCACCCGTAAAGGATAAGGCAAAGCGTAAGAGGCTTATTCTTTGGCCTATAGGCCTGTTTGACGGTCAAAATTTTGCGAAATAACGAAGTTTACGCGGCGCGATGGGCAGCATCCGTTCCAGCGGCCGATTTTTTCCACGAAGCGCGCTGCTGGCGATAGTTTTCCTGCTCGCGGGCCAGAATGGTTTGCGCATCGAGGGCCGAGATCGGCGTCGTCTTTTCGGTCGGGACAAATCCGTTCAATTGCAGCGAAAGATAGCGTCCGCAGCAGACGCGCAGGAAGGATGCGAAATTATCGAGGTCATGGCCCTCATTGCGGGATTCGTCATAAAGCTTGCCGAGAAGGCGGCTGACGGTGAGATTGTCGCGGGCCGCAATATCTTCCAGTGTCCACCAGAAGAAGTTTTCAAGCCTTACGCTGGTCACGGCTCCGTCGATGCGCAGCGAGCGCGTCACGCTTTGCCAGAGTTCGGCATCTGCGCCAATGAACAGCCTGCACATGGTTTTTCTCCCGCTTGCTCTCCCATATCACTGTGACGCAGTTTCGCCCTGCCTGCAACCTTGCGGGCAGCGGGCAGGGCGAAGACGATCAGCCATGCGTTATTTTCGTTCCGAGAACGGCGAGGAACTGCGATAACCAGGCAGGATGCGCAGGCCAGGCGGGTGAGGTGACGAGATTGCCGTCCGTCACGGCCTGATCGATTGCAATGTCGGCATATTTGCCGCCGGCAAGCTCCACTTCGGGCCGGCAGGCGGGATAGGCCGAGCAGGTGCGGCCTTCGAGAACACGGGCTGCGGCCAGCAATTGTGCGCCATGGCAGACGGCTGCCACTGGTTTGTTTGCCGCAAAAAAGTGCTTCACGACAGCGATGACCTTCTCATCGAGGCGCAGATATTCGGGGCCGCGGCCGCCGGGAATGACAAGCGCGTCGTAGTTTTCCGGCTTTACATCGGCGAATGTGGCGTTCAACGTAAAATTATGTCCCGGCTTCTCGGTATAGGTCTGATGGCCCTCAAAGTCGTGAATGGCGGTTGCGATATGGTCGCCGGCCTTTTTGCCGGGGCAGACGGCGTGTACCGTATGGCCTACCGTCAGCAGCGTCTGGAACGGGACCATGGTTTCGTAGTCTTCGCCAAAATCGCCGCAAAGCATGAGTATCTTTTTACCGGACATGGTTTCCTCCCTGAAGATCTGAAATACGTGAGAGGACAGTTTGGCATGGATGCGCGGCAAAGAGGTGTTATCGGGCTACTACACAGGCTTTTGCTGAAACAGGTAAGGGGAATCTTTGCGATTCCGCGTCAATTATGTCAGGGAAACGCCACGATTTCATAGCTAATGCGGAAAACATCATGGCAGGAACAGACAAACAGCGCCCCATCCTTGCGGAAGGACCGGCAATCATTCTGGTCAATCCACAATTGCCGGAAAATATCGGCATGGTGGCGCGCGCCATGGCCAATTTCGGCCTGGCGGAACTGCGTCTCGTCAATCCGCGCGAAGAATTTCCAAGCGAAAAGGCAAGGGCAGCGGCCAGTAAGGCCGATCATGTGATCGATAATGCCGTCGTTTACGACGATCTGCCTTCCGCAATTGCCGACCTCAATTTCGTCTATGCAACCACGGCGCGCGAGCGCGACGGCTTCAAGCCGGTGCGCAGCGCCATGGAAGCGGGCAATGCGTTGCGCCGCCGTTTCAAAACCGGCGAGAAAACGGGCATCCTGTTCGGGCGTGAGCGTTTTGGCCTCAGCAATGAGGAAGTGGGCCTTGCGGATGAACTGTTGACTTTCCCGGTCAATCCGGCTTTCGCCTCGCTCAATATTGCGCAGGCCGTTTTGCTCATGTCCTATGAATGGATGAAGTCGGGCTTGGAAAACCAGACGGATACGGTTTTCCGTGGGCCGGAAATGCCGCTGGCGCCAAAGGAAGAGCTGCACGGGTTTTTCAACCATCTGGAAGAAGCACTGGATGTTCGGGGATATTTTCGCCCTGAAGCGCGCAAGGAAATCATGGTCAACAATCTGCGCGCCGTATTGACGCGCGCGGGGTTTGCCTCTGCGGAACTGAAGCTCTTGCGAGGCGTTGTTACCTCGCTCGACGTCTTTACGCCGAAGAAGCCGCGCGGCTCCGGTGCACCGGAAGGACGCGCGCGTAAACCTGTCAATGAGGACAAGGCAGAATGAAAAAAGCACCTGCCGGCAGTTTTCCCGCGAAACCGACCATCGCTCCAGAAAGGCCAATTCTGGTCTTCGATAGCGGTATTGGCGGCTTGACGGTCTTGCGCGAGGCACGCGTGGTGATGCCCGACCGGCGGTTCGTCTATATCGCCGACGATGCGGGCTTTCCCTATGGCAACTGGGAGGAAGAAGCCCTGAAGCGCCGGATCATTGAGCTGTTTGGCGAATTCATTGCCAATTATGACCCCGAAATCGCGGTCATTGCCTGTAATACGGCTTCGACGCTGGTGCTGGAGGATTTGCGGCGCGCCTATCCCTCGGTGCCCTTTGTCGGCACGGTGCCAGCCATAAAGCCTGCCGCCGAGCGAACCTCATCGGGGCTTGTTTCAGTACTTGCGACGCCCGGCACGGTGAAGCGCGCCTATACGCGCGACCTGATCCAGTCTTTTGCATCGCGGTGCCATGTGCGTCTGGTGGGGGCCGACGGGCTGGCGGCGATTGCCGAAGCGCATATTCGCGGTGAAAGTTTCGATGAGGCGCTGGTCATGGCGCAGATCGCGCCATGTTTTATCGAAAAGGATGGCAAGCGCACCGATATCGTGGTGCTTGCCTGTACGCATTATCCGTTTCTCGTCAATGTATTGCGCCGTCTGGCTCCATGGCCGGTGGATTGGCTGGACCCGGCGGAAGCCATTGCACGACGCATGAAATCGCTTTTGCCTGCGCGAAGTGACGATGATGAATTTCATTCTCAAGATGACCTGGCATTCTTCACATCCAGGAAACCCGACTATGCCATTCGCCGCCTGATGCAGGGTTTTGGGCTGCGTTTTTAATCGTTTCAGTCGGCTCTGGCGGCGCTTGTCGGCAAGCGATTGTATTCTTTGGGAAAATCCAGAATAATGGAATGCGGTGGTTGACAATCGGCCTCAAGCTTCCCATGGTTTTCGGCATAATCTATGCGGGAAGAGGACTGGTATTATGAAATTCGGAAGCAAAATCCGTCGCTTGGCTGTTGCAGCGGTGGCGGGCGCGATTGCGTTGGGAGCGAGCTTTGCGGTTGCACAGGCCCCGACATTTTTCCGTATCGGCACTGGCGGCACAGCCGGAACCTATTATCCGATTGGTGGTCTGATCGCGAACGCGATTTCCGGCGCAGGCGAAAAGGGCGTGCCGGGTCTCGTCGCGACGGCCGTTTCGTCGAATGGCTCGGTTGCCAATATCAATGCGATCAAGTCGGGCGCTCTGGAGTCCGGCTTTACGCAGTCAGACGTTGCCTATTGGGCCTATAACGGCACCGGCCTTTATGATGGCAAGGGCAAGGTGGAAGATTTGCGCCTTCTGGCGACGCTTTACCCGGAAACGATCCATATCGTTGCGCGTAAGGATGCAAACATCAAATCGGTCGCAGACCTGAAAGGCAAGCGCGTTTCGCTGGATGAGCCGGGTTCTGGCACCATCGTCGATGCGCGTATCGTTCTTGAAGCCTACGGCCTCACGGAAGACGATATCAAGGCTGAACACCTGAAGCCGGGACCGGCAGGCGAGAGGCTGAAAGATGGTGCGCTGGACGCCTATTTCTTTGTGGGCGGCTATCCGACGGGCGCAATCTCGGAACTGGCCATCTCGAACGGTATTTCGCTCGTTCCGATCTCCGGGCCGGAAGCGGACAAGATTCTGGAGAAATATTCCTTCTTCTCGAAGGATGTGGTTCCTGCCGGAGCCTATAAGGACGTGGCGGAAACACCGACCCTTGCCGTTGCCGCACAGTGGGTGACGAGCGCCAAGCAGCCGGACGACCTCATCTATAACATCACCAAGGTTCTCTGGAACGAGGATACACGCAAGGCACTCGATGCGGGCCATGCGAAGGGCAAGCTCATCAAGCTCGATAGTGCGACGAGCAGCCTCGGTATTCCGCTGCATCCCGGCGCAGAACGCTTTTACAAGGAAGCGGGCGTGCTGAAATAATCCCTCAATGATCGGTTCCTGATATCTTATTCCGAATTGAAGGGTGACATTGCGGCAGCTCGTTATGCGCGCTGCTGCGCTCCCGTTTTCCAGAGCGGTTCCGGTTAGAACGGAATCGTTGGAACCGCTCTATCTCTTTGTTTTTACGCATTATCCGACGCAAAACCGTTTCACGCTTTTGCTGGAAATGCTCTAGCCTATTGAAATGCACGACCGGCAAAGTGGAGTTGGCCAGCATGACAGAAGAACAAAATGCAAAGCTTGCGCCGATGGAACTCGATGAGGTCAAGGCGAGGGAGCTTGAAGAAAAATTCGATTCTGAAATCCACTTCCGCCCGCTGGCGCCAGTGGCTGCCCGCATTGTCGGGACTTTGCTGATAATTCTGTCTCTTTTCCATTATTATACGGCAGGCTTCGGTCTCTTGCCGGAAATGATCCATCGTGGCATCCATCTAGCCTTCGTGCTGGGGCTGGTCTTTCTGGTCTTTCCCTTCTCACGCAAGGGCTATGACGAACCTGCAAAGCCGTCGCTGCTTCGCCCGCTTGGAATATCCGTTATCGATTGGGGGCTGGCGATCATCGCCGTCGTGGCAGTCATCCATGTGCCGCTGATCCCGCTTGACGATCTCGCCTTCCGTGTCGGCAATCCCACAAGCACCGATGTCGTGCTGGGCAGCCTTTTGATCCTGATCCTGCTGGAAGCCACGCGCCGTTCAGTCGGCTGGCCGCTGCCGATCATTTCTGTCCTGTTCATGCTCTATGCGCTCTACGGGCCTTCCATGCCCGGCATTCTGGTGCATCCGGGGGCTACCGTCAGCCAGCTTGTGGATCATCTTTATCTCACGACGCAGGGTATTTATGGTATCGCGCTCGGCGTGGTCGCAACCTATGTGTTCCATTTTGTGCTGTTTGGCGTTTTTGCTACGCGGATCGGCCTTGGCCAGCTTTTTCTCGATTGTGCGGCCTGGGTTGCCGGACGATTTGCCGGTGGCCCGGCCAAGGTTTCCATCTTCGGTTCGGCTCTGTTCGGCATGATCTCCGGTTCTTCCGTCGCAAATGCGGTGACGGTCGGCTCACTCACCATCCCGGCAATGATCCGTCTCGGGTATAAGCGCCATTTCGCGGCGGCTGTAGAATCGGCTTCCTCGACCGGCGGTCAAATAACGCCGCCGATCATGGGTGCTGCCGCATTCCTGATGATCGAGTTTCTCAACCTTCCCTATACGACGATCATTCTTGCGGCCATCGTGCCCGCCTTTATGCACTTCTTCGGCGTTTTGATGCAGGTGCATTTCGAGGCCAAGCGCACCGGTTTGCGCGGCATGACCAAGGAGGAGATGCCCGATCTGAAAGAAGCCTTAAAGCGGGACTGGCCGACCATTATTCCGCTGGTGGTGCTGATCGCCGTACTGCTTTCAGGCTATACGCCTTATCTTGCCGCTTTCTGGGGGATTACGCTGTGCATAGCGGTTGGCCTTCTCAATCCGCGCAAGCGCATGACCATTGGCGAAGTGTTCGAGGGCCTGCGTGACGGTGCAAAATATGCGCTTGCCGTTGGTGCGGCCGCGGCTACGGTTGGCATTATCGTTGGCGTCGTAACGCTTACCGGCGTTGGCTTTAAGATTTCCTATATCGTAACCTCCACAGCGGCGCAGCTTGCAACCTATTTCGGTACGATTTCGCCCGTAAGCTGGTTTGCACCGCAGACGCTGACACTTCTCTTCACGCTCGTCATGACAGGGATGGTCTGTATCCTGATGGGTTGCGGCATTCCGACGACCGCCAACTACATCATCATGGCGACGATTGCGGCCCCGGCGCTGGGCCTGCTCGGCGTGGAGCCGATTGTCGCGCATTTCTTCGTCTTCTATTATGGTGTTCTTGCGGATATCACGCCGCCGGTTGCGCTTGCCGCCTATGCGGCGGCGGGCATGGCGGGGGCCGATCCGTTCAAGACGGGCAACACAGCCTTCCGGCTCGGTCTGGGCAAGGTGCTGGTGCCGTTCGTTTTCGTCTTCTCGCCATCGCTGCTGCTGGTGACGTCCAACTTCAACTGGCCGGATTTCTTCATTGCCTTCTTCGGCTGCGTTATCGGCATTACGGCGCTTGGCGCGGCATTGTCCGGGTTCTTCCTGGTGCGGACGAAGATATGGGAAAATGTGCTTCTCATATTTGCGGCAATGCTTCTGGTCGCGCCAGAAATCTATTCGTCTATCGTGGGTTTGATTCTGTTGCTGCCAGTCGTCGTTCGTCATCTGGTGGCGTCGCGCCGGCCCGCCTACTGAACGGGCTTTTCGGGAAAGGGGACGCTTAATCTGCCGCAATTCGGTAGGCGATATCCCGATGGGCGCCCCTCTTGCCTGCACATTGTTTTGTGCAGGCGCGCGCGTTTTGCCGGACACATGCGGGCATGGAACCAACGGGGCTCGCCGCCGTTGTTTTCCAGAGTGTTGAGCGTGGAGGTTCAAGCGATGGAAATTGTCCAAATCCGCATCAGTTCGGTCGGCGGGTTCAAGCTTTATATGGTTGAATTCGTCACCGAAGGCGAAGAAAGAATCACGGTCAGGATAGAGAACGACACGGATAAAGAGTTGCGGCGCGATGAAGTCATTCGCCGTGCGGCGATCAAGCTTGGCGATGCAATGGGGATGGCTTGTGCTGAATGCGGCATTGAGCCGGACAGCCTGTTGACGCGCCCAAGCGCACGGCGTGCGGGTGACCGGGCCGAATTGGAACGGCAGCTTGATGAAGGGCTGGAGGACACCTTTCCGGCAAGCGATCCGGTATCGGTAACAAGCTCGGCTATTCCCGCTTCCGCCGATCCCAAATCCTGATGGCTGTGAGAGTTTCCCTGACAAAAAGGCCGAGGCGGTTGCCTCGGCCTTTCATCTTGAGAAAATGATTCCTGTTTTCGTTTTATCCCTATGATATGGAACGAAATTACAGGTTTCTGAGTTTGCCTTCCATCAGGTCCAGCACGGCGCGTGCGCAGTCCAGCACATTCGTGCCGGGGCCGAAAACGGCTGCCACGCCATGATCGAACAGGTACTGATAATCCTGACGCGGCACGACGCCGCCGCAGACCACGATAATGTTTTCCGCACCCTTTTTGCGCAGCGTTTCCACAAGCTGGGGCAGGAGCGTCTTGTGGCCGGCAGCAAGCGACGACACGCCCAGCACATGCACCTTGGCCTTGATGGCCATATCGGCGGCTTCGTCGGGCGTCTGGAACAATGGCCCCGCCAGCACTTCAAAGCCGATGTCGCCAAAGGCTGAGGCGATGATCTTCGCGCCGCGATCATGCCCGTCCTGACCGAGTTTCGCGACCATGACGCGCGGCTTCTCGCCAGCCTGTTTCGCAAATTCTCCGAGGCGATCAACAAGGGTCTGGTATTCCGGCTCGTCCTTATAGGCTGTGCCGTAAACTTTCTTCACGACCTTTGGAACGGCGGCATGATCGCCGAAGGCGCGGCGCATGGCGTCGGAAATTTCACCCACCGTGGCGCGTGCGCGCGAGGCTTCTACCGCTGCGGCCAGAAGGTTGCCTTCGCCGCTGCGGGCGACCTTTTCCAGTTCGGCAAGGGCGGCTTCGACCTTTTGCTTGTTGCGCATTTCCTTGATGCGGTTGAGGCGCGCAATCTGCGATTGGCGGACAGCCGAATTGTCGATTTCGAGAATATCGATTTCGTCTTCCTGTTCCAGCCGGAACTTGTTGACGCCGACGATAACTTCCTCACCCTTGTCAACGGCCACCTGTCGCCTGGTGGCGGCTTCTTCGATCAAGCGTTTGGGCAAGCCGCTTTCGACAGCCTTGGTCATGCCGCCGAGCGTCTCGACTTCCTCGATCAGCGCCCATGCCTTTTCGGCCAGTTCGTTGGTGAGGCTTTCGATGTAATAGGAGCCTGCCAGCGGATCGACCACCTTGGTCACGCCGGTTTCGTTTTGCAGGATGAGCTGCGTGTTGCGGGCGATGCGTGCGGAAAATTCCGTAGGCAGGGCAATGGCTTCGTCGAAAGAGTTGGTGTGAAGTGATTGCGTGCCGCCAAGTGCCGCCGACATGGCCTCGAAGGCTGTGCGGACGATATTGTTATAAGGATCCTGTTCCTGCAGGGAAACGCCGGAGGTCTGGCAGTGGGTGCGCAGCATCAGCGAGCCCGGCTTCTTCGGATCAAATTCCTTCATGATGCGTGACCAGAGCAGGCGCGCAGCGCGCAACTTGGCAATTTCCATGAAGAAATTCATGCCGATGGCGAAGAAGAACGACAGCCGGCCTGCAAAATCATCGACATTGAGGCCCTTCTTGAGCGCCGCACGCACATATTCGCGCCCGTCGGCCAGTGTGAAGGCCAGCTCCTGCACCAGTGTCGCGCCAGCCTCCTGCATATGATAGCCGGAGATGGAAATGGAGTTGAACTTCGGCATTTCCTGCGCCGTATAGGCGATGATGTCCGCAATGATCCGCATGGAGGGTTCCGGCGGATAGATATAGGTGTTGCGGACCATGAACTCCTTGAGAATGTCGTTCTGAATGGTGCCGGAAAGCTGTGCGCGGGGCACGCCCTGTTCTTCGCCAGCGACGATGAAATTGGCAAGGATCGGGATAACCGCACCGTTCATGGTCATGGAAACGGAAATCTTTTCCAGCGGAATGCCATCGAAAAGGATTTTCATGTCCTCGACGGAGTCGATCGCCACGCCGGCCTTGCCGACATCGCCTTCCACGCGCGGGTGATCGCTGTCATAGCCGCGGTGGGTGGCTAGGTCGAAGGCAACCGATACGCCCTGCTGACCGGCGGCAAGCGCCTTGCGATAAAAGGCGTTTGATTCCTCCGCAGTGGAGAAGCCCGCATATTGCCGGATCGTCCATGGACGGCCCGCATACATGGTTGCGCGCGGCCCGCGCAGGAACGGCTCAAAGCCGGGCAGGGTACCCAGATGGCCGATACCTTCCAGATCGTCTTGCGTATAAAGCGGCTTGACGTCGATGCCTTCCGGTGTGTGCCAGACGAGGCTGTCGGCAGGCCGCTTCAGTTCTTTTTCAGCCAACGTTTCCCAATCAGCGCGGGTTTTCTTCGTCATTGGCTCATCTCCATCCCATAAACTCGCACCCTGATCCGGTGCAAGGCACCGCATTCGGGGTTACTCAAATTCCATTATCAGCTCATCAACGGCCAAGCTGGAACCAGCCTCTGCGGTGATGCGCTTGACCGTGGCACGGCGCTCTGCACGCAATACGTTTTCCATCTTCATGGCTTCCACGGTGGCGAGCGGCTGGCCCGCTTCCACCGTCTCGCCATCCTTTACAAGAATGGAGGTGATGACGCCGGGCATCGGGCAGAGCAGCATCTTCGACGTATCCGGCGGCAGCTTCACCGGCATGAGTTTTGCAAGTTCTGCCACGCGCGGTTTGCGCACATGCGCCACCACGTCCATGCCGCGCCAGCGAAGCCGCCAGCCGGTGCCGGAGCGCGAAACCTTCACCGCAATCGGCTTGCCGCCGACGGTGAACGAACCGAGCTGGCTGCCCGGATGCCAGTCGCTGGCGATTGGCAGGCTGCCACCATCAATGAAATTGATCGTCGTGCCGCCTTCGCCCTCAGCAATGCGGACCGGCAGGGAATAGCCGTCGAGTGTCACCACCCAGTCATTGGCGATGGAATGTTTCTGCGGCGAAAGCCTGCCGGAAATCTGCGTATCGCGGCGTTGCGCCACGAGATTGATCTCAGCCGCCACGGCTGCCAGCGTGCGCGCATCATCTTCCGAGCATTTCACACCCGAAAAGCCATCCGGATATTCTTCTGCGATGAAGGCCGTGGTGAGTGCGCCTTCGCGGAAACGGGGATGGTCCATCACGGCGGAAAGGAAGGGCAGGTTGTGGCCGATGCCTTCCACCTCGAAAGCGTCAAGCGCATGGCCCATGGCGTCGATGGCGCTGATGCGGTCCGGGCCCCATGTGCAAAGCTTTGCGATCATAGGGTCGTAATACATCGAAATCTCGCCGCCCTCGAACACGCCGGTATCATTACGGATAACCGTGCCGTCCGGGTTGCGGCCTTCGACCGGCGGGCGATAGCGCGTCAGCCTGCCGATGGAGGGCAGGAAGTTGCGATAAGGGTCTTCCGCATAAAGCCGGCTTTCGATGGCCCAGCCGTTCAGCTTCACATCGGCCTGAGCGAAACGCAGCTTTTCGCCGGATGCGACGCGGATCATTTCTTCCACGAGATCGATGCCGGTGATGAGTTCCGTCACCGGATGCTCCACCTGCAAACGCGTATTCATTTCAAGGAAATAGAAGTTACGGTTGCCATCGACGATGAATTCCACCGTGCCAGCGGAATAATAGCCGACCGCCTTGGCAAGAGCGACAGCCTGCTCGCCCATGGCCTTGCGGGTTGCTTCGTCGAGGAAGGGTGACGGCGCTTCTTCAATGACCTTCTGGTTGCGGCGCTGGATGGAGCATTCACGCTCGCCCAGATAGACGACATTACCGTGCTGGTCGCCCAGAACCTGAATTTCGATATGGCGCGGCTGGGTGACGAATTTTTCGATGAAGATGCGGTCATCGCCGAAGGAAGACTTTGCCTCATTGCGGGAAAGCTGGAAGCCTTCGCGGGCCTCCTCGTCGTTCCACGCGATGCGCATGCCCTTGCCGCCGCCACCGGCGGAAGCCTTGATCATCACCGGATAGCCGATGCTGCCTGCGATCCTGACCGCCTCGTCGGCATCCTCGATCAATCCCATATGGCCGGGCACGGTGGAAACACCGGCTTCGGCTGCAAGCTTCTTGGAGGTGATCTTGTCGCCCATCGCGTCAATGGCGTTCACCGGCGGTCCGATGAAGGTGACATTGGCGGCCTTCAACGCTTCGGCAAAGCGCGGGTTTTCCGACAGGAAGCCATAGCCCGGATGAACGGCATCCGCGCCGATTTCCTTGATGGCGGCCAGAATCTTGTCGATGACGATATAGGACTGGTTGGATGGGGCCGGGCCGATATGGACTGCTTCGTCGGCCATTTTGACATGCAGTGCGTTGCGGTCGGCGTCGGAATAGACCGCCACCGTGGCAATGCCCTTTTTCTTGGCCGACTTGATGACCCGACACGCGATTTCACCGCGATTGGCAATCAGGATTTTCTTGATCATGTGCGTTTACTCAAATGAACCGGATCATTGCCATGGCATGACCCCAAAAAGTGGGAACCGGCTTGCGGATAAGATCATGCGAAATTAGAGCGGGATGGTGTCGTGCTTTTTCCATGGTGCGCTCTGCTGCTTGTTGCGCAGGCTTGCAAAAGCGCGGGCAATGCGGCGGCGTGAGGAATGCGGCATGATGACCTCATCAATGAAGCCACGCTCCGCAGCCACGAATGGATTGGCAAAACGCTCCTCATATTCCTTCGTGCGCGCGGCGATCTTTTCCGGGTCGCCCAGTTCCGAACGATAGAGGATTTCCGTTGCGCCCTTGGCGCCCATCACCGCGATTTCCGCAGTTGGCCATGCATAATTGATGTCGGCACCGATATGTTTCGAAGCCATCACGTCATAGGCGCCGCCATAGGCCTTGCGCGTGATGAGCGTGACCATCGGCACGGTTGCCTGGGAATAGGCGAAAAGAAGCTTCGCGCCGTGCTTGATGACGCCGCCATATTCCTGTGCCGTGCCGGGCAGGAAGCCCGGAACGTCCACGAGCGTCAGGATCGGAATGTTGAAGGCATCGCAGAAGCGCACGAAACGTGCAGCCTTGCGCGAGGCGTCGATATCGAGGCAGCCCGCCAGAACCATCGGCTGATTGGCAACCACACCGACCGTCTGGCCATCCATGCGGATGAAGCCGGTTATGATGTTCTTCGCGAAGGCTTCCTGAATCTCGAAGAAATCGCCTTCGTCGGCAAGCGCGAGAATCAGCTCCTTCATGTCGTAGGGCTTGGTGGCGCTGTCCGGTACGAGCGTGTCGAGGCGCATTTCAAGGCGCGCCGGATCATCGAAGATCGGGCGAACAGGTGGCTTCTCGCGATTGTTGAGCGGCAGGAAGTCGAACAGGATGCGTACCTGTTCCAGAGCCTCAATGTCGTTCTCATAGGCGCCATCGGCCACAGAGGATTTTTTCGTGTGGGTGGATGCACCGCCCAATTCCTCAGCGGTCACGATTTCGTTGGTGACGGTTTTGACCACATCTGGGCCTGTCACAAACATGTAGGACGAATCGCGTACCATGAAAATGAAGTCGGTCATGGCCGGGGAATAGACGGCACCGCCGGCGCATGGCCCCATGATGACGGAAATCTGCGGCACGACGCCCGACGCATCCACATTGCGTTTGAAAACATCGGCATAGCCTGCCAACGATGCCACGCCTTCCTGGATGCGCGCGCCACCGGAATCGTTGAGGCCGATGACCGGCGCGCCGTTTTTTACGGCCATGTCCATGATCTTGCAGATTTTTTGCGCATGGGTTTCCGAAAGCGAGCCGCCCAGAACCGTGAAGTCCTGGCTGAACACATAGACCTGACGGCCATTGATGGTGCCCCAGCCCGTTACCACGCCGTCGCCCGCAACTTTCTGCTGCGCCATGCCGAAATCGGTGCAGCGATGCGTGACATACATGTCGAACTCCTCGAACGATCCTTCGTCGAGAAGCACTTCGATTCTTTCGCGCGCGGTAAGCTTGCCTTTGCCGTGCTGGGCATCGATACGGCGCTGTCCGCCGCCAAGGCGAGCCGCGGCGCGGCGTGCTTCGAGTTGTTCAAGAAGTTCCTGCATTCTATGACCTTCGGAAACCAAGGGTAGGAAACGGAAAAAAGACAGTCTTTTTCCGCCCCTTACTTACTTAAAATCGCGGGAAGCCCCGGAAAAGCTTGAAAAGGTGCTATTGTGTAAGATATAAATTTGCAAATAGCGAAATGCGAATTTGCAAATGACACCTCGAAAACTCTATATCGGCCGGAAAATCCGGGAAATCCGCGAACAGCACCGCGCCACGCAGTCCGGCTTTGCCGAGCGGCTGGGCATTTCAACCAGCTATCTCAACCAGATCGAGAATAATCAGCGGCCTGTTTCCGCCGCCGTGCTGCTTGCCTTGGCGGAAAATTACCAGATCGATATCGGCGCAATTTCTCTTGGCGACGACGATCGACTGCTTTCGGCGGTCTCGGAGGCGCTGGCCGATCCGGTGTTCGATAATTACAAGCCGAGCTTGCAGGAAATGAAGCTGATTACACAGAATGCGCCGGGACTTGCCCATGCGCTGATCGCCTGCCATCAGGCATATCGGCGCAATAGCGAGCAGCTTGCAAGTCTCGATAACCAGTTGGGCCGCGCGCCGTCGACTGCGGAGCCCGCGCCTTATGAGGAAGTGCGCGACTTCTTTCACTTTATTGATAATTATGTCCATGAGCTTGATATTGCAGCCGAAAAACTGGCTGCTGATCTGGATATTCCGGGGCGGGATATTGGCGTTGCGCTGCCGCAATATATGGAGGATCGCCATCGCGTGCGCATCGCCCGTGCAGGCGCGGAGGAAGCTGTACTGCGCCGTTTCGATGCGCATACGCGCGTACTTTATCTCAATCCCTATTCACCTGCCACTACGCGCAATTTCCAGATCGCCTTCCAGATCGCAGAACTGGAAATGGAATCCCTTGTGACAGCGATTGCCAGACAGGCGGATTTTCGCTCTGCCGAGGCGGTGGAGATCTGCAAGATCGGGTTGCGAAACTATTTCGCTGGCGCGCTGGTGCTTCCCTACCAGACTTTTCTGGCGGCTGCGAAAGAGCTGCGCCATGATCTTGAGCTGCTTGCCTCGCGCTTTGGCGCAAGTCTGGAGCAGGTGGCGCACAGGCTCAGCACCTTGCAGCGTTCCGGCCAGCGCGGTGTGCCGGTTTTCTTTGCGCGGGTGGACAGGGCCGGAAACATCACCAAACGCCACAGCGCAGCCAAGCTGCAATTTGCCCGTTATGGCGCGGCTTGTCCCTTGTGGAATGTGCACCAGGCCTTTGAGACGCCGGGGCGGATCATCCGCCAGCTTGCCGAAACGCCGGATGGCGCGCGCTATCTTTGTATTGCGACCGAACTGACAAAAAGCGAGGGCGGCTTTAAGGCGCCGCAGCGCCGTTACGCCATCGCGCTCGGTTGTGAAGTCGCCTATGCGCAGGATTTCGTTTATGCCGATGGGCTGGATATCACCATGCGGTCGGCTTTCGATCCGATTGGCGTTTCGTGCCGTATCTGCGAACGTGCCGAATGTGTGCAGCGTGCCATTCCGCCGCTTAACAGCAGGCTGGCGGTCGACCATGACCGCCGGGGCATTCTGCCTTATCGATTGCTGTAAAATCAGAAACCGGCATGGTCCTTGAGGAACTCAGCCTCCTCTGGGGTCGTGTCACGGCCCAGCACCTGATTGCGATGGGGAAAACGCCCGAAACGTTCGATGATATCGTGATGTTGTCGGGCGAAATCCGAAGCGAACTCGTCGCCAAGTTTTTCGTAGAGATCAACACAACGCTTCTGATCGTTCAGATTTTCACTATGCATGAAGGGCAGATAGAAAAACTGCCGCTGCTCCGGTGATAATTGCCGGTCGAAATCATGGTCGAGCGCCTGTGCTGCCACATCGCGCGCCAGCCCGTCGCTCTCAAATGAGCGGGGCGAGCCGCGAAACATATTGCGCGGAAACTGGTCGAACAAAATGGCCAGCGCCAATGCGCTTTCCGGCTGTTGCTTCCATTGTTCCATCTTGTCGGCGCGTGCGTCCTCATAGGCCGCCATGAATTTTTGACGGATTTCCGCGTCAATCTCGTCGCTTTTGCTGAACCAGTTTTCGCGCATCCGGGGCGAGAACCAGAAATCGAGAATGTCTTTCGGTTCAATTGCCATGTGATGGGCCTCCCTTCCGGTTTTGCTGCCGCTACTGCGCGTTCTGCGCTGTGCCGTCTGCCGGCGGTGGGCAGGGCGGTTCACCCTTGAGATTACGCGACATGCAGGCGAAACGGTCAAAACCCTTGCCGGCGTCGATTGCGGCCTTTCCTGCGCCGCCGCAACCGGAGAGAACAGCCAGTGACATGAGAATAACAAGTTTTTTCATGGATGTTCCTCCCGAAGCGGATCAATCACATCACCATAAGGGCGACGGCTTGAGGCGGCAACCGGAGCCGTTCTTACTATTGGTTTTATCGCATTTTCGCGCCAAACCGTTTCACACTTTTGGCTAGACTCTAGCCACGGCCCCGATAGTTGGCCACGCCCTGTTCGGGTATCCAGACATTCAAGGGGGCTGCCCCGGTCTGATAGAAAACATCGATGGGAATGCCGCCGCGCGGATACCAATAGCCTCCGATCCGCAGCCATTCCGGCTCCAGCAGGTCCACAAGGCGTTTGCCGATGGTTACGGTGCAATCCTCGTGAAATGCGCCGTGGTTGCGGAAGGAAAAGAGGAAGAGCTTCAGCGATTTGCTCTCAACCAGCCATTTGCCCGGCACATAGTCGATCACCAGATGGGCAAAATCCGGCTGACCGGTCATGGGGCAGAGAGAGCTGAATTCGGGCGCGGTGAAGCGCACGCAATAGGGCGTGCCTTCTTGCGGGTTTGCCACGCGCTCCAGAACCGCTTCTTCCGGTGTCAGGGGAATATCTGTGTGCGAACCGAGCTGTTTCAGGCCGGAATATATCGTATTTTCAGACATTTGCGTGTCTTTCTTTAAAAGCCACGGGGCAGCCGTTCAGCACTTTTTCAAGCGCGTATCCTTGTTTTGACCGGGTAGGCTGCGACCGGTGGCGGATTGCCATGAGAGCGGTTCGGCTTAAAACGGAACCGCTCTATCTCTTTATTTTACGCATTGTCCCACGCAAAACCGCTTCGCACTTTTGCTGGAAATGCTTTAAGCGCGCAATAGCAGCCTGCGGTCCATGCGTAAAGATGCAAGGAAAAGCCCGCGCGGCGGCGCAGGCTTTTGAAAAGATTGTATTATCCCGTTTATATCAGCGGCGCTCTGACAGTGCGCAGCCGATGGCCACACCGATCAGAATGCCGATAATGCCTGCCGTTCCAAACAATGTTGTTGCTGTTCCGGGGTTTTCGCGAACAGCTTCGGCAACAACCTGTCCGCGCTCGCGCACGGTTTGTGCTGCATGGCGAAGGCGGCCTGAAGCTTCATCCATGGCATCTTCCGCACGCGCTTTCAGATCATCGGAATGCGAGGCAAGTGAACGCGACATGCGTTTCAATTCCGTGCGCATCTCCGCAATCTGCTTTTCCAAAGCCTGTTGGATGTCATTGATATTTGCTTCGGCCATTTCCAATCTCCATTGAATTGATGACTAGAAAACGTGAGAAACTTGTATCGGTTCCATCGGCACGCAAAGTTTACTCGATCTGGCGGAAAGGCCGCAGGCGGCTGAGACTATGGCCGACGGCAACGCCGATTGCGGCACCTGCTGCCTTGAACAGAAAGTCGTGGAACTCACCATGGCGGCCGGGTGTGATACGCTGCAAAAGCTCGAAAAGTGCGGCGCAACCCACAGTCAGCATGAGTACTGCCAGCCAGTGGCGCGGATAGGCGAGGGCAAACAGGCCGCCCACGACAAGAAAAGCTGCGAGCCGTTCCAGGTTGACAGGTTCGCCGGTTACAGGACGGAACTGGATGGGACTTATCGTGACGGCGAGAATTGCCAGAAGAACCAGCCATGCGGCGGTGCGCAAGATCAGTTTCATGCAGATGTGGCCTTTTATTCTTCGGTGCGGTTTTCGGCAGGTTCATCCTGTCCCGGGTCGCCGCACCGCCTGTACATGCGGTCAGTGATCGATTTTTTCAGAGTATTGCCGAAAGGCAATTTATAGTGGGCAATGACATCCACCCCCATACACCACTTAACATCATGGGGCGAGAGGCCATAATTGGCTTCCAGAAAGCCGATTACGTAAGCGACACCGTCCTCGCAGCGATCCGTCTTGCAGAACATACCGTCGCGGGCGAGCTGGAGAAGCGATTTCTCCCCGATTTTCACGACAATCGGTTCCGCCGCGAAAGGCACGGCACCCAAAGCCGCTACGATGACGAGGCCGATGATCGTGAATTTTACAGAGCGCCGCATGAATCGCTATTTTCCTGATTTGTCCAAAGCACATAACGCATGAGCGACTATTCGATGGCAAGGCCACTTTATTTGCAATTAGGCTGTAGTTAAAACGGCGTGGTTTGCGTCGCAAAATCTCAATGGGGAACTAAAATATTGCCATTGATAATTTAGTTTGAAGCGGTTTAATATTGACTTTTACGTAAATGAAGTAGCACAACAGTTACTCGCATGTTGTGAAACAGGGATGTCCTAGTGCGCGAATATTATACGATAACGGAATTGACGAGGGAGTTCGGAATTTCCACCCGGACGCTTCGTTTCTATGAGGATGAAGGGTTGATCGCTCCGGTGCGGCGCGGTCGTGCACGTCTATTCCGACCGTCCGACCGACATCTTCTCAAGCAGATCATGCGTGGCAAGCGATTGGGCTTTTCTATCGCGGAAATCCACGAAATCATCCAGATGTATCGTGAGCTACCGGGGGAGACCGGGCAGCTCAAGCTGCTGATGAAGCGCGTGGAAGAAAAGCGCGCCGATTTGCGCCAGAAGCGCCGGGATATCGATGAAACGCTTGGGGAACTCGATCAAGTCGAGGAAGCCTGCATAGAGCGTCTGGCGGAGCTTGGCGTATCGACCTGATATGCCGGCTTCATTGCGCCCCGGCACCAGGCACGTGCGAGCACATGGCGGCTATTTCGCGCACGGTGCTGTTGTTCTCCTGATTGGCTTTGCCGGAAAACACGTCGTCGAATAATTTGGCCTTGTCCAGTTCGGTTACGACACAGCCGCAGAATTTCTCACAAAGAGCAGCGCCGTCATTCGCCATGCAGGCGGAAACGCATGATTGCGTGAAAACCTGCCGCAGATCGGGTTGCGCTGGTGGTGCGACCAGCGAGAAGACATAGACCAGCGAGATCAGAACCGGCTGATGGATCAAATAAAATGCGAGGCTGTGACGGCCGATGAAGGTCAGCGGCTTTTCGAGTGCATGTGGACGAATGCCGCCGGAAAGTAGTTTCAGCCAACCCAGATGTTCGCCAATGCGGGCGGCGGCTATACCGGCCAGAACCGCTCCGAACCACGGAAACAGCGGCACATAATCGTTGGAGCGCGGTGGCACAGTTGAAAGGCCGACCCAGGCGAGAATGGGCGTGTTGAAAAAATCCGAGGCCAGATAATGCGGCGCGGCCACAACCAGCACGGCCACCGCTGCCGTGAGGCCGGGCGGAAGATTGAGGAAAAGAAGCCCAGCACGCTGGCCAGTGCAATCTGATGCAGGATGCCGAAAAATATGAAGCTGTCGGGCGTCATATACCATGTCACGGCACTGATTGCTGCTGCCGCCGCTATGATTTGCAGGAGCCGCTTGGCCATAGGGCGCCAGCGTATGCCGCGACCATGGGCAAGTACGAGGCTGAAGCCGACCAGAAACAGGAAGCTGGAGGCTATGCAGCGCGCAAAGAGCTTCCATCCGCCCTGTGCTGTCGTCGCCGGTGCCATATAGCCAAAAAATTCCAGATCCCAGCCGAAATGATAGATCGCCATCGCTATCAGGGCGATGCCGTGCGCAATGTCGATCCGCCCAAGACGTGGGCGCGGCGAAGGCGTGGTTTCCATTTCGGTTATGTCCTGCATGGTTTAAAGTCTGTCCAAAAGAAATCGTAACGATTCCGAACGGCGCGGAACGGCTCCAACTGCGATTCACGACAAATCTCTAACACAGCCTGACGCCCCGCTATAGTGTATCGATGAGAGGAGATTCGTTTCAGATCGCCGGATCAGGATAAGCTCAAAGGCTTGGAGCACAGGTTGTTTTACGGATTTTCCAAGATTTTCTGGCTGTTTTTCCAGCCCCTTACGATTATTTTTCTTCTGGTGGCAATTGGTCTTCTTGCCGCCTGGCGTGGTTTTCGGCGGCTAGGTATCGCGGTGCTCATACCCGCGACGGCGCTCCTCTTTTTCGGCGCCTTCACCACCGGTGGCGCAATGCTGCTGTCGCCTCTGGAGAACCGTTTTCCCAAATCCGAAAGCCTGCCACAACATGTGGATGGCATTATCGTGCTGGGCGGCTACATGAACGGGGAAATTGTTGCCGGGCGGCAGAATTTCGAGCTTAACAGTGCTGCTGACCGCATCGTCGAGACCATGCGGCTTGCCCGGCTTTATCCCGATGCGAAGATCCTCGTTTCCGGCGGTGAAGGGACTTTTTTTGAAAAATCGGCGCGGGAGGCGGAGACTACCCGCGCGCTTCTGTTGGATCTTGGTTTTTCCGGCAATCGCTACATTTTTGAAGGCAAATCACGCAATACGGTGGAAAATGCGATTTTCTCGCAGGCTCTGGCGCAGCCCAAGCCGGGCGAAACATGGCTTCTGGTGACCTCGGCCTATCATATGCCGCGTGCGGTTGGCTGTTTCCGCAAGGCGGGGTTCGACGTGACGGCCTGGCCGGTCGATTACAAAACCCGCACGCGGGAGACGTTTGGCCTTTATCTCGAATCTCCCAATGACGCGCTTTCGCGGTTCAGCATGGCTTTGCGGGAATGGACGGGGCTTGCCGCATATTGGTGGACAGGCCGCACAGATATGCTTCTGCCTCATTCCTGATGCCGCATTTTCGCCGTGTCTGTAAAGCTTCCATTAAGTATGATATTTCTCAAGCGATTGATAAATAAATATATTTTATAATGCGTAAAAGCCTTGTGAACTGTTTGCCGTATTCCAGCCACGTTTCATCATTGCGTTTCGCCGCTCACGGGGCTATATGCGCTTTAACAGTGCCGTGAGCGGCGCTGCTTCGATAGGTTGCACAATAAGGTTGCCAATATATCCATGGACGAAACCGTTCAAAAATCCTGCTGGGGCATAACGCTCTGGGCAGTCATCGGCCTCGCCACCGTCATTCTCATGGCTTACCTCTTCTCCGTCTGATCGTGACAGGTTTGCGTATTCGGGAAGTTTGATGCCGTATTTCGGCATTCCGTTTGCGCTGGTCCTTTCTTACACTATATCTGATAAATAGCAGTTTAAGCGCGGGGCCCTTGCCAGCCGCGTTTGGCGATGGCCTTCAGGCGCGTTGCCTGGCCAATAATCAGGCACCCGGATGAAGGGGTGCAGCAGGTGTGGGAATGTTTCTGTCGGTTTTTGATCTTTACAAGATTGGCATCGGGCCTTCCAGCTCGCATACCATGGGGCCGATGACGGCTGCCAATATGTTCCTCGACGAAATTATCGGTAGGGACTGGCCAAAGCCGGCCAATGCGAAAATCTACCGTCTCAAGGCCAGCCTGCACGGTTCGCTTGCCTATACCGGCATCGGCCATGCCACCGACCGCGCGGTCATCCTTGGCCTTTGTGGATACCGGCCCGATACGATCGATCCCGACATCATGGATGCGGAAGTCGCCCGTGTGGCTGCGGAAAAGACAGTGCAGCCGGAAGGCCATCCCGCTTATCATTTCGATCCGAAAACCGATCTGGTCATGGATCGCAAGACGCCGCTTCCCGGACACGCCAACGGGATGGCATTCGAGGCTTATGACCGGGACGACCGGCTTTTGCTGCGCCGTGCCTATTTTTCCATTGGCGGCGGTTTCGTCGTTACAGCGGAAGAACTGAGCCGCGTGCAGACCAGTGGCAACAAGGTCGACAACGGGGCCAATGTGCCTTATCCGTTCCGCAATGCAGCCGAAATGCTCGAAATGGCTCACGCCAGCGGTCTTTCGATTGCAGAGATGAAGCGCGCAAACGAAGAATGTTGCATGGTGCGCGTTGATCTGGATCATGGCCTGGACCGGATATGGGGCGCGATGCGCGATTGCATCGAGCGTGGGCTCAGCCGCGATGGTGTCATGCCGGGCGGGTTGAATGTGCGGCGGCGCGCGCGCCAGTTGCATGACAAGCTTCAGGAAGACTGGCGCAACAATCGCAGCAACCCGCTGCTCGCCAATGACTGGCTGTCGGTTTACGCCATGGCCGTCAACGAGGAGAACGCTTCCGGTGGCAGGGTGGTGACGGCGCCCACAAACGGAGCTGCGGGTGTGGTTCCCGCAGTGCTGCGTTATTATCTCCATTTCCATAGCGATGCGGACGAGAAGGGCATTCGCGATTTTCTGCTGACATCTGCCGCTATTGGCGGCGTCATCAAGCACAATGCATCCATTTCCGGTGCGGAAGTGGGGTGTCAGGGCGAAGTCGGCTCGGCATCGGCCATGGCGGCTGCGGGCCTTGCGGCCGTTCTGGGCGGCTCGCCGGAGCAGATTGAAAATGCGGCGGAAATTGCGCTGGAACATCACCTTGGCATGACATGCGATCCGATTGCCGGGCTGGTTCAGGTGCCGTGCATCGAGCGCAATGCGCTTGGTGCGGTCAAGGCCGTTACGGCTGCTTCTCTTGCGGTCAAGGGGGATGGCAAGCATTTCGTGCCTCTTGATGCCTGCATTGAAACAATGCGCCAGACCGGACACGATATGAGCGAGCGTTACAAGGAAACGAGCCAGGGCGGGCTGGCGGTCAACGTTGTTGCCTGCTGAACAGTGACCGTTTAAGTGGATCAATTTTGTTGCATCACACTGCGCAAAACTACTTCGCGCTTTTGCTGGAATGCTCTAGATCAGAATCATGGCTCTAAATCTCGTCAAACTTTGCGTCGGCTGCGACAGTATCGAAGATCTCGCGGCATGGATTGATTTTCGCCTTGCGGAACAGCGCGCGGCGGGCCTCGTGCCCGAACAGGTGCACACGACCCGTATGGTGCCGAAACGTATAGATGAGCTTCTGGAAGGAAGCTCTCTTTACTGGGTTATCAAGGGCAATGTTCAGTGCCGCCAGCGTCTCCTGGATATTCGTCCCTTTACCGATAGTGAGGGAATAGGCCGCTGCCACCTGGTGCTCGAACCGAAGATTGTTCCGACCGAATGGCAACCGCGCCGGGCATTTCAGGGATGGCGTTATCTCAATGAAAACGAGAGCCCGCGCGACGAGGCGGCGGGCAAGGCGGGCAGGGCCGCACTTCCGGCAGAGCTGCGACAGGAGCTGGCAGCACTGGGACTATTGTAGCTTCTGCTGAACGAAAGCAGCCCGCCTTTCGGGCGGGCTGGAAGCAGATGCGGTCTGCTAGAACGGTTCCTGTTTTAATGGAATCGCCCGATTTGCTGGAAATGCTCTATTACTCAGTTTTCGATGGTGAGGCGCACGGCGACGTGATTGAACTTGACCGGCAGGGTCATCCGCATCGCGGCGCGGGGCAGGCTCATCCGCTTGTTGCGTGCAGCGTGGCAGATCAGGAGGCCGACCAGATCGCGGGTATGGAAGCCCGCTCCGCGGCGCACATCGGCTATCCGCTGGGCTGCTTCTTTCAAGCCCTGGACCGAGAACAGCGAACCACGACCGGAAGCACGATGGGTGTCCTCGACCCATAAGGCGCTTTTGGCAACAGGCCCGTAAGTCTCTTTCATATTGGACATCTCGAAACCCTTTACGCTATACAAAATGGGGGTTTGAAGGTGCAGCAAGGGGAGGTTTCCCCTTGCAACTTTCGTGAATTCAGTTCGAGTTCGCTACCGCATAGCAGCCGAAGTTATTGCGCTTCAGCGAGGCGCAAGCATCCCAGGCCGCCTGCTTGGAGGTAAAGCCGACGAAACGGGCGCGATAGAAGGTGGCGCTACCCTTGTTGAAGGTTTCCGTATAGGGCGAAGCGGAGCGCAGTGTGCGGCCAGCAGTGGCGGACGCCTTGGCCAGCATATCGCGGGCCTGTCCTTCGCTCGGGAGCGAGCCGATCTGGATCGCCCAGCCGCTTGCAGCCGATGCGGATGCCGTTGTCACCGGATCCACATCTTGTGCCGGGGCCTGCGTTGGCCGAACGGGGGCCTTCGGCGTCGGAAGTACGGCTGCCTGAGCGGCCAGAGCCGCCGGGCGCGGGGTGGGGGCTACGAGGGCCAGAACCTGCGGCTGGTCGATATCACCTTCACCGATTTCGGCATTGATGATGTCCTCGACGGCGATGCGGGCGACGGGCACCGGTGCACGTTTGGTTTTTGGCAGGTCGATGGAAGCCACAACCTGCGGGGCTTCACTGCGCGCGGCAATCAAAGCATCGTTATTACGGCCACGGGCGGCCATCGGCAGATATTTGCGAATAAGCTGGGCCATGTGGGCATCGCGGCTTGCGCCGGTATTGCCGCCCATCACGACGGCGACGAGACGGCGACCATCGAGATTGACTGACGAAACAAGGTTGTAACCGGAAGCGTTGGTATAGCCCGTCTTGATGCCGTCCACGCCTTCGACACGGCCAAGAAGCCGGTTATGGCCACGGATGGTTTGGCCGCGGAAATCGAAGCTGCTGCGCGAGAAATAGGCAAATTCACGCGGGAAATGGCGACGCAGCGCCATGCCAAGGATGGCCATGTCGCGGGCGGACGAATGCTGGGCCATGTTCGGCAGGCCGGACGCATTGCGGAAGGTCGTGTTGCGCATACCAAGGCGGCGCGCCCTTGCGGTCATCATCTGGGCGAAACGTTCTTCCGAGCCGCCAAGATATTCACCGACTGCCGCAGCAACGTCGTTTGCGGATTTCGTAATCATCGCAAGGGCCGCATCTTCCGCCCGAATCGACTGGCCGGGACGAAAGCCGATCTTCGTGGGCGGACGGGAGGCGGCATAGGCCGACACGGGAATGCGCGTATCCTTGTTGATGCGGCCGGCGTGGATGGCTTCAAATAGCATATAGAGCGTCATCATCTTGGTCAGCGACGCCGGATAGCGCTGTGCATCGGCATTTGCCGAGAAAAGCGTCTTGCCGGTGTTCGCATCAACGACGATCGCGGCATATCTGTTGTCGCCTTTCGCCATGGCCGGTGCAATGGAGGAAACCGTGGAGTAACCCGTCACGGCTGTTAGAAGAAGAGAGACCTGTGCCGCTTTTTTCAAGGCATATGCGACTTTACTGAATGCGGTACGCACGATGATGACCTGCCTGTATCCCGGAATTTCTTACTGCGGCGGTGAAAGCACACCGCAACCTAATTCGGACACCTTACGGCCATCAGCGTTACCAATCCGTTTATGGTAACCGGCTTGTTCATAATTTTCTGAAAAATTTGGGAGGTGAAGTTTCGCCGGGCAGGGATATCGGGAGTGTCTCGCCCGCCGCCCGGAGCGGGTTATGAACCGGGCGTTTCATATAGGCCCTGGTTTCACTGCGGCCGGATTGTGCTCCGCCCGACGGATTGCTGGTGGATGAAATCCGAAAACTTGCTTGTGCAAGCCCGGCATTGCCACTTTCCGGCGCGCGCGTTTGCTTTCACATCTGCGATATAATTGTGCCCAGTGCGGCCCTTGCAACAAGTCCCGGTTGCAAGTGATGGCGAAGGGCTTAAAATCCCCATATGACGTCCTACATATTAGGGCAGGCAGAGCCATATGAATGGGCATCGAGTGATAGGTTTATGAGGCGCTTCAATACAATCATGCAGGGCAAGACCAATGGGGGGAACGGGCCGGAAAGCGGCACCGTTGTCGTGACGCGCACGCAGCCGAAAACCAGAAAACCCAGTCTTTACCGCGTTCTGCTTCTTAATGACGACTACACTCCGATGGAGTTTGTCGTGCATGTCCTGCAACGGTTTTTCCAGAAAAATCTGGACGATGCGACACGCATCATGCTGCATGTTCACAATCATGGTGTCGGCGAGTGTGGCGTGTTCACTTACGAGGTTGCCGAAACCAAAGTCAGTCAGGTCATGGATTTCGCCCGTCAAAACCAGCATCCGCTGCAATGCGTGATGGAGAAAAAGTGAGGTCATATGCCATCGTTCTCCCCCAGCCTTGAAAGGGCGCTGCATCAGGCCCTCACCATCGCAAACGAGCGGCACCACGAATATGCCACCCTCGAACATCTTTTGCTTGCGCTGATCGACGATCAGGACGCTGGCGCCGTGATGCGCGCCTGCAATGTTGATCTGGATTATCTCAAGCATATCGTTACTGACTATATTGACCGCGAGCTGGACAATCTCATCACCGGCTATGATGAGGATTCCAAACCGACAGCCGCTTTCCAGCGGGTGATCCAGCGTGCTGTGATCCATGTTCAGTCTTCCAACCGTGACGAAGTGACGGGCGCGAATGTGCTTGTCGCCATCTTTGCGGAACGGGAAAGCCATGCTGCCTACTTCCTTCAGGAGCAGCAGATGACCCGTTACGACGCCGTCAACTATATCTCCCACGGCATTTCCAAGCGCCCGCAGGGCAGTGAGCCGCGCACGCCACGCGGCGTGGAAAGCGCCAGTGAGGAGCGGACAGGCATCGAGCAGGAGGAAGCTCCCAAGAAGAAGCAGGATGCTCTTTCGGCCTATTGCATCAATCTCAACGAAAAGGCCAAGGCGGGCCGGATCGACCCGCTTATCGGCCGGGACAGCGAGATAAACCGCACGATTCAGGTTCTGTGCCGCCGCTCCAAGAACAATCCGCTTTATGTGGGCGATCCCGGTGTCGGCAAAACGGCGATTGCCGAAGGGCTGGCTAAACGCATCGTTGAGGGGCAGGTGCCGGACGCACTTGCGGATGCGACCATCTTCTCGCTCGACATGGGCACGCTGTTGGCCGGCACCCGCTATCGCGGCGATTTTGAAGAACGTTTGAAGCAGGTCGTGAAGGAACTGGAGGAATTTCCGGGCGCGGTGCTTTTCATCGATGAAATTCATACGGTTATCGGCGCGGGCGCGACTTCGGGCGGTGCAATGGATGCATCAAACCTTTTGAAGCCGGCGCTCTCTTCCGGCGCGATCCGCTGCATCGGCTCGACCACCTATAAGGAATATCGCCAGTTCTTCGAGAAGGACAGGGCCCTGGTGCGCCGCTTCCAGAAGATCGACGTGAACGAGCCTTCGATCCCGGATACGATCGAGATCATGAAAGGCTTGAAGCCGTATTTTGAAGACTTTCACAAGGTCAAATATACGGTTGATGCCATCAAATCGGCTGTCGAGCTGTCGGCACGTTATATTTCGGATCGCAAATTGCCGGACAAGGCAATCGATGTGATAGACGAAACGGGTGCAAGCCAGATGCTTCTGCCTGAAAACAAGCGCAAGAAGACCATCGGCGTGAAGGAAATCGAGGCAACCATCGCCACGATGGCCCGCATCCCGCCCAAGTCCGTTTCCAAGGACGATGAAGAAGTGCTTTCGCATCTGGAAGCCGAATTGAAGCGCGTCGTCTATGGGCAGGATCTGGCTATCGATGCGCTGTCGGCTTCGATCAAGCTGGCCCGTGCGGGGCTGCGCGAGCCGGACAAGCCGATCGGTTCCTATCTGTTTTCCGGCCCCACCGGCGTCGGCAAGACGGAAGTGGCCAAGCAACTGGCAAGCTCGCTCGGCGTGGAGCTGCTGCGCTTTGATATGTCGGAATATATGGAGCGTCACACCGTTTCCCGGTTGATTGGCGCGCCTCCCGGCTATGTCGGCTTCGATCAGGGTGGTCTTCTGACCGACGGCGTGGACCAGCATCCGCATTGTGTGCTGTTGCTCGACGAAATCGAGAAGGCGCATCCCGACCTGTTCAACATTTTGTTGCAGGTGATGGATCATGGGGCGCTGACCGACCATAACGGCAAGAAGATCGACTTTCGCAATGTCATTCTCATCATGACGACCAATGCGGGCGCGTCGGATATGGCGAAAGCTGCTATCGGCTTCGGCTCGACGCGGCGCGAAGGCGACGACATGGAAGCGATCAACCGGCTGTTTACGCCGGAATTCCGCAACCGTCTGGATGCCATCATTCCGTTTGGCCCGCTGCCGGTGCCGGTCATTCATCAGGTCGTGCAGAAGTTCGTGCTGCAACTTGAAGCCCAGCTTGCCGAACGCGGCGTGACCTTTGAACTGACCGATGCGGCCATCGCATGGCTGGCCGACAAGGGCTATGACGAGCGCATGGGCGCGCGTCCGCTTGCCCGTGTCATTCAGGAACATATCAAGAAGCCGCTGGCCGATGAGGTGCTCTTCGGCAAGCTCAAGCATGGTGGAACCGTCCGTGTGGATGTGACCACCAAGGAAGATGGCAATACCGACCTGATGCTGGAAAGCATCGCCGAAAAGCCGGTAAAGCCGAAGAAGGACATTCCGCCGGAAAAGAAGTTGCCGCAGCGCAGGAAGGCTGCGCCGAAGAAGGCGGAAAAGGAAAAGGTGCTGGCTGGCAAGGATGAGCCTGCGCCGAAGCCCACCACAAAGGCAACGCCGATAAAATCCTCGGTGCCCAAAGTGCCGCGCAAGAAATAAACGCATAAAAACGGCCCTTCGGGGCCGTTTTTATTAAACTACCATCTGCCGTCAGCAAAATGGTGCTGCCATGGCAGTGAATACTAATCGCAAAAAATATCTTTTTTCAAAGAGATGCGCGAATTTTCTCAGCGTTTTCTGAAAGAACGGCAGGATCTTCCATCTGGCCGCTATGCGGTTTCAGCGCCACGCCTTCAAAGCGCGGAATGACATGGAAATGCAGGTGATAGACCGTCTGGCCTGAAGCCGGTTCGTTGAACTGCATCACAGTCACGCCATCAGCATTGAACGCCTTTTTCACTGCATTGGCGATTTTCTGCACAGCCTGGATGACATCGGCGAGCGTTTCCGGCCTGGCGTCCAGAAGATTGCGCGACGGAGCCTTCGGCACCACAAGCGTATGGCCTTTGCCCTGGGGCATGACATCCATGAAAGCCACAACGCTGTCTGTTTCATAAACGCGGGTGGATGGAATTTCACCGCGCAAGATTTTGGCGAAGATATTGTTGTCGTCGTAAGTGGCGGACATTCGATTCTCTCCAATGCATATTTTCATGGCGATCAGACTTTATCCCGACCGGTAAGGCAAGCCGGGCTGGCCTATGCTTTCCGGTAAGGGGAGTGTTCTTCCAGGGCGGCATGGATATGCTCGACCTCGCGCCGTTCGCTGTCGAGATAGTTGCGTACGGCATTGCGGAAGCTTTCGTTGGCGAGATAATGGGCGGAATGGGTCGTCACCGGCACATAGCCGCGCGCGAGCTTGTGTTCTCCTTGTGCGCCTGCCTCGACAACGCGAAGTTTGTGCTCAATGGCAAAATCAATGGCCTGATGATAGCAGACCTCAAAATGCAGGAAGGGGTGGTCTTCGATACATCCCCAATGTCGCCCGAAAAGCGTGTTGCCGCCGATAAAATTGATCGCTCCCGCGATATAGCGCCCGCCGCGCTTTGCCATGACCAGCAGAATATCGTCGGCCATGCTTTGCCCGATCAGCGAGAAGAATTCCCGGTTCAGATAGGGACGCCCCCATTTGCGGCTTCCCGTATCCATATAGAAGGAAAAGAAATCATCCCATATGGCTTCGGTCAGATCGTGGCCGGTCAGCCAGTCGATTTCGATTCCCTCTGCATGTGCTTCGCGCCGCTCTTTCCGTAATGCTTTTCGCTTGCGGGAAACAAGTTCGTTCAGAAAATCATCATAAGATAAAAAGCCGTTGTTTATAAAATGGAATTGCTGGTCTGTCCGGTGAAGAAAGCCAGCTTTTTCGAGGGCGGGAATTTCGTCTGCCGGTGCAAATGTCACATGGGCGGACGACACGCCGCTCTGGTCGGCAAGTTCGCGCAGTCCGCCTGCGAGTGCGAGCCGCACGGCATGATTGTCATAGGCGATATGATTGAGGAGGCGCGGGCCGGTGGCGGGGGTAAATGGCACTGCCGCCTGAAATTTGGGATAATAGCGGCCGCCTGCACGCTCGAAGGCGTCCGCCCAGCCATGATCGAACACATATTCGCCCTGGCTATGGCCTTTGAGATAGTTAGGCACTGCGCCGATAAGATTGCCCTGATCGTCTTCGAGGCGCAGATGACGCGGCAACCTGCCAGCCTTTCTGGAAACGCAGCCGGATTGTTCCAGCGCGGCCAGAAAAGCTCTTGAAATAAAGGGATTATAGTTCTGCTCCTGCCGGGATGTCCCGGCAATACTGTTCCACTCGTCTTCAGTGAAATCGTTGATATTCTCAACGACCCGAAGAACGAAACTTTGGCCGTCTGGCGGATCGTGGTCGCTCACCGCTGTTCCCCTTGCCGCTGTCGAATGCAGTTTGCGGCGCTGGCCCCTTGCGCGTCAAGCAATGAGGGCCCGCGGATCAAAGCCTTCAAATGTGATCTGGTCGACATTGAGGTCGCTGTACTTTTGCATCTCGCGATCCCGTACCGTCCAGCTGATAACCGGTATCTGAAGCCGCTCGCGCACAAAAGTAACGAACGGGTTCGGCAGGTGGTGCACATTGTAGGACACGAAGGAAATCCCATGCGCGAGCATGGAAAAATGTTTCTCGAAATCCTGCATGCGCGTTCCTTCCGCTGTCAGTCCGCCGGGAATCCCCGGTGCGTCAGCGGTGAAACGACGGATCAGGTGATGGTCGAACGACATGATCGCGGCTTCCCCCTTGTAGGGGGAAAGCTCTTTGGCGACTGCCGCCACCAATCCGTCATCGCGGCCTTCAATGCCTTTCAGCTCGATGACAAGCGGCACCCGCCCGTCAACCAGATCAAGCATCTGGCGAAGCGTCGGTACATGGTCGGCGGTGCCGCCAATATGCAGCGCAGTTGCTTCATCTGTCGTGAGTTCGCAAATGCGGCCCTCGCAGCCTGCAAGGCGTTTCAGGTCGTCGTCGTGAAAGACGACCACGCCGCCATCCCTGGTCAGATGCGCGTCGCATTCGATGGCGAAGCCTGCCTTTGCCGCCGCATCGAATGCGGAAAGGGTATTTTCCCAGCACGTCTTGTTCTGGTCATGCAGCCCGCGATGTGCGATTGGCCGCTTTTTAAGCCATGCGATGGATGATTTATCGGAGGAGGCCATATTACGCGACCTCGATGATGGCTTCGACTTCTACAGGCGCATTGAGCGGCAGGCTTGCGACGCCTACGGCAGAACGCGCATGTTTGCCCGCATCGCCCAGAACGGCGACCAGCAGATCCGATGCGCCATTGGCCACCAGATGCTGTTCGACGAAACCGGGTGCCGAAGCGACGAATACGGTAATCTTCACAATCCGCTTGATGCGATCGAGTTCGCCGAGCGCCGCCTTTGCCTGGGCAAGAACGTTGATTGCACAGGCGCGCGCCGCAGCCTGACCATCGGCTACCGTCAGTTCTTTGCCGATCAAGCCTGTATGCACCAGTTTGCAGTTTTCCAGCGGCAACTGGCCAGATGTGAGAAGAAGCGAGTCGCTTTGTGCAAAGGGCACATAGTTGGCAGCGGGGGCTGCTGCCTGCGGTATGGATATACCCAGATTTTTAAGGCGGTTCTCGATCGTGTCGGTCATTCGTTTAATCCTTGCTTAAAAAGGCACTTCGCGATCTATCTCATGTGAGAATCGATGAAGCTTTCGGTGAAGGGTGCTTTTTTTGCCTCGCTTCCGCCACGAGTTTTTTTTATCATGCTCGTCAACTCATCGGGAGATTCATGTATGCGTTTTGTAAGGATTGCGGCTGCGGCGAGCGGAGCGACCGTGTTTATGTGGGCCGGATTTGCGGGTGCGGCCAGTGCGGCGTCAGCGGTCAGGTTGGTTCCCCATCGCGCAATCTATGATCTGACCCTGGATCGTGCCGATGAAAAATCGGGAATCAGTGGCCTGACCGGCCGTATGGTCTATGAATTCAACGGTTCTGCATGTGAAGGCTATACCACCAATTTCCGCTTTGTGACGCGGGTCGACATGGACGAACAGCCGCAGCGCGTCACCGACCAGCAAACCACGACCTTCGAGGATGCGGACGGAAAGGACTTTCGTTTCGTCAACAAGACCTTTGTAGACAAGGAACTGGTCAAGGAAGTGCGTGGCGATGCCAAGCTTGAGGATGGCAAGACCGTCGTCAAGTTGAGCAAGCCGAAGGAAAATACGCTCGATCTGAAGGGAACGCAGTTTCCGACCCGGCATATGGAAGAGCTGATCGGCAAGGCTGAAGCAGGCCAGAAATTCTATCAGACGACGCTTTTCGACGCCTCGGAAGATGCCGACCGGGTGGTTGCCACCACCGTCGTCGTGGGCAAGCAGCAGGCTGTGCCGGATGATGAGACCAAGGTTATGGGCAAGTTTTCAAAGGATCAGGTCTGGCCCGTCACGATTGCTTACTTCGATGACAAGGAACAGCAGGACGGAATGCCGATCTATCGCATCAATTTCAAACTCTACCGCAATGGCATTACCCGTGATCTGACCATGGATTATGGAGATTTCTCCATGCGCGGAAAGCTTGTGAAGCTTGATATCTATGACACAGGAAAAAATAAGACTGGATGCAGTAAATAGCGCCTGTATTAACTATAATTCTATTTAGCGGCTTCATGTTTTCGTGGTATCAATCTATCTGATTGAAGTGGCGGGTATCTCGAGTTTGAAATATTTTTTTGAGGTGTCTCTATGCGAAAATATACTTCGTTATTTCTGGTTTCAACTACGGTTTTTCTGACAGCATTTACTTCTTTAGCGTCGGCTGACGCAAAAATCGATCACCGGAAAAGTTCCACTGCTACCGTGCGTTGCCATGTGCCTACCAAGGCGAAGGTGGCGGCGCTGTTCGAACGCTGGAACAAGTCTCTGCTTACCGGCGATCCGGCAAAGGTGGTGGCAAATTGTGCGCCTGATGCAGTATTATTGCCGACGCTTTCCAAGAAAGTGCGCTACACGCAAAAGGAGCGCGAGGATTATTTCCGGGGCTTTTTGAAGAAAAAGCCGGTCGGTCATATCGATAGCCGCACCATTCGCACCGGCTGCAACGAGGCGTTGGATACGGGCACCTATACATTTACCTTCGGCGACGGTAGCAAGGCTGCTGCCCGCTATACATTCACCTATGGCTGGAACGGCAAAAACTGGGTGATTACGTCGCATCACTCTTCGGCTATGCCGCAGTAAGCATATATTCTATATATGCAAATTGATATGGCGGGCAGGGGTTTTGGCCTTGCCCGCCATGTTTGCCTCTGCTGCAGGGTTGCATTTTGCGGCGCGATCAGTTAACAGCGCGCCTATTCCACACACGGGATCAGGGCTTTTGCCGGGAGAAATCCGGCCTCAGCCTCCGGTGGCGAGCAATCGCCTCAGCCCGTGGAGGTTAAACCGGAAAAGGAAAATAAGATGGCATTGCCTGATTTCAGCATGCGCCAGCTTCTGGAAGCTGGTGTTCACTTCGGCCACCAGACCCATCGCTGGAACCCGAAGATGGCTCCCTTCATCTATGGTGAGCGCAACAATATCCACATTCTCGATCTGTCCCAGACCGTTCCTCTGTTGAACAGCGCGCTGAAGGTCGTTTCGGACACTGTTGCCCGCGGCGGTCGCGTTCTGTACGTTGGCACGAAGCGTCAGGCTTCGGACATCATTGCCGATGCCGGCAACCGTTCGGCCCAGTATTATGTCAATGCCCGCTGGCTCGGCGGCATGATGACCAACTGGAAGACGATCTCCAACTCGATCCAGCGTCTGCGCAAGCTCGACGAACTTCTGGCTGGCGAAGCCCAGGGCTTCACCAAGAAGGAACGCCTGAACCTTGAGCGTGAACGTGAAAAACTCGACCGCGCGCTCGGTGGTATCAAGGACATGGGTTCGGTTCCCGACCTGATGTTCATCATTGACACCAATAAGGAAGCGATCGCCATTCAGGAAGCCAAGCGCCTTGGCATTCCGGTTGTCGCCGTGATCGACTCGAACTGCGATCCCGACCAGATCGACTATCCGATCCCGGGCAATGACGACGCTGCTCGCGCCATCGCGCTTTATTGCGACCTGATTGCTCGCGCCGCTCTCGACGGCATTGCCCGCCAGCAGGGCGCCATGGGCATCGATGTCGGTGCGCAGGTTGAGGCTCCGGTCGAGCCTGCCCTTCAGGCTCCGGCCGAAGGCGCCTGATAGGCATTCATGATTTCGTCCATCCGTCATATCCATGATAGGGCGGATGGATAATCTCGTTTCATTCCGGCGCGCTTTCATGATCCCGGCAGGGAGATCCTGCGGATAAATCATGATCCCGCACTAAAGCGCCGGTTAAAAGTTGGCACACCCATCCGGTGTGCCTTCGCTTTCATGAAAGGCGACACAATGAGCATTTCCGCATCTCTCGTCAAAGAACTCCGCGACCTCACCGGCGCTGGCATGATGGACTGCAAGGCGGCTCTCGCTGCTACCGAGGGCAAGATCGAAGCTGCCGTTGACTGGCTGCGCGCCAAGGGCATCGCCAAGGCCGACAAGAAGGCTGGCCGCACGGCTGCCGAAGGTCTGGTCGGTGTTGCTGCTTCCGGCAACAAGGCCGTTGTCGTTGAAGTCAATTCCGAAACCGACTTCGTTGCCCGCAACGACGCTTTCCAGGAACTCGTTCGCAAGATCGCGCAGGCTGCGCTTTCGACCGATGGTTCGAGCGAAGCCGTGGCCAACGCCAATGTGGACGGCAAGACCGTTACCGAAGCTGCCAAGGACGCTGTTGCCACCATCGGTGAAAACATCAGCTTCCGCCGTTCGGCCGCACTCTCGGTTCCGCAGGGCGTTGTTGCGACCTATATCCACAATGGCGTTGCCGATGGCCTTGGCAAGCTTGGCGTTCTGGTTGCCATTGAAACGGCTGGCGATGCAGAAGCCGCGCAGGCTTTCGGACGTCAGGTCGCCATGCATGTTGCCGCCGTCAATCCGCTGGCGCTGACCTCTGCCGACGTGAACCCGGAAGCTGCCGAACGCGAAAAGGCAATCTTCATCGATCAGGCCCGCCAGTCGGGCAAGCCGGACAACATCATCGAAAAGATGGTGGAAGGCCGTATGCGCAAGTTCTACGAAGAAGTTGTTCTTCTCTCGCAGGCTTTCGTCATCAATCCGGACCTGACGGTTGAAGCCGCTCTCAAGGATGCCGAAAAGGCTATCGGTGCACCGGCCAAGATCACCGGCTTTGCCCGTATTGCTCTGGGTGAAGGCATCGAAAAGGAAGAAAGCGACTTCGCAGCCGAAGTGGCCGCAGCCGCCAAGGGCTGATCGGTTTTCCAGCGCATCTTGCCGCGAAAACCGGTTTTCGCTTTTCGGGATGCGTCCATTGCCTGAAAAGCCTCTTGATTATGAAGGGCATCGCGTGACAACGCGGTGCCCTTCGTGTATCGCAACCCAAGCACAACCTTCGATCACGATCTGCGGAGATCATTCCATGACCGGTAAGCCCGCCTACAAGCGCGTCCTGTTAAAAGCTTCAGGTGAAGCATTGATGGGCAGTCAGGGTTTTGGCATCGACGTCTCGGTGGCCGACCGTATTGCAAACGACATCAAGCAGGCCCGTGCGCTTGGGGTGGAAGTGGGCGTCGTGATCGGCGGTGGCAATATTTTTCGCGGCGTGGCGGTGGCTTCCAAAGGGGGCGATCGCGTGACGGGCGACCATATGGGGATGCTTGCGACGGTCATCAATTCACTGGCGCTGCGCACGTCTCTGCACAAGATCGGCGTTGATTCCGTGGTGCTTTCGGCCATTGCCATGCCTGAAATCTGTGAAAGCTTCTCGCAGCGTCAGGCAACCGCCTATATGGATGAAGGCAAGGTGGTAATCTTTGCAGGCGGCACGGGCAACCCGTTCTTCACGACCGACTCGGCAGCAGCCTTGCGCGCCGCCGAAATCGAAGCCGACGCGCTCCTCAAAGGCACGCAGGTTGACGGCATCTATTCCGCCGATCCAAAGAAAGACCCCGGCGCCACCCGCTTCGAGCAGCTCACCCACGAGGAAGTTCTCGATCGCGGGCTTGCCGTTATGGATACGGCTGCCGTCGCCCTTGCGCGCGAGAACAACATTCTGATAATAGTCTATTCCATCCATGAAAACGGCGGCTTGGCCGATATTCTGCAAGGCAAGGGGCGTTGCACGATTGTTTCTGACAACTGATCGTGAACCTTGCTGCGTATTGAAGGAGAAAATGCATGAGCGATGCTTTTGACATCAACGACCTGAAACGCCGCATGGAGGGCGCTGTCAACGCATTGAAGCACGACCTTGGCGGTCTGCGCACCGGGCGCGCTTCGGCAAGCTTGCTGGAGCCGATCACCATCGAAGCCTATGGCTCGACCATGCCGATCAATCAGGTTGCCAATATCAGCGTACCGGAGTCGCGCATGCTGTCCGTCAGCGTGTGGGACAAGAGCATGGTCGGTGCGGTGGAGCGTGCAATCCGCGATTCTGGCCTTGGTCTCAACCCGATCACCGACGGGATGACGTTGCGCATTCGCCTGCCGGAGCTGAACGAACAGCGCCGCAAGGAATTGGTCAAGATCGCGCATCAATATGCAGAGCAGGGGCGTATCGCTGCCCGCCATGTTCGCCGCGACGGCATGGACCAGCTGAAAAAGCTGGAGAAGGACAGCGTAATCAGTCAGGATGAAAGCCGGGTTCTGTCCGAAAAGGTACAGAAGCTGACCGACGATACCATCGCCGAGATGGATAAGATCGTTGCTGTCAAGGAGGGGGAGATCATGCAGGTTTAGGCCCTGGGCCTGGCATTGCATGATTTTAAAAGGAGAGCTGCGCCATGTCCGATCCGCGCCACATAGCCATTATCATGGATGGCAACGGCCGTTGGGCTAAGGCGCGCGGCTTGCCGCGCAGCGCGGGGCACCGCGCGGGCGTGGAGGCCTTGCGGGAGATCGTGCGGGCCGCGGGAGATCGCGGCCTCGGCTATCTTACGCTTTTTGCTTTCTCTTCCGAAAACTGGACCCGTCCGAGCGGCGAGGTCAGCGATCTTCTGGGGCTTTTGAAGCTCTTCATCCGGCGCGATCTGGCAGAGCTTCACCGCAACAATGTGCGTGTCAATATTATCGGCGAGCGGGCGGAGCTCGCAGCCAATATCCGTGCACTGTTGAACGAAGCGGAATCGCTTACCCATCGCAATACCGGCCTCAATCTCGTGATTGCCTTCAATTACGGTTCACGCGATGAGATTGTTCGTGCGGTCAGAAGCCTTGCGCGCGATGTCGCCGCCGGGCTTCTTGATCCATCCTCGATCTCGGCGGAGCTTGTTTCCGCTAATCTTGATACGGCGGGAATACCTGATCCCGACCTCATCATCCGCACCAGTGGCGAGATGCGGCTTTCCAACTTTCTTCTCTGGCAGGCTGCCTATTCCGAGTTTCTCTTTCTGCCATGTCACTGGCCGGATTTCCGGCCGGCCGACCTTGATGCGGCCTATGAAACGTTCCGGCAGCGCGAGCGTCGTTTTGGCGGTGTGGAGCCGCGCGCCAGTGCGGATGCCGAAGAAGAAATATTATGCCCTTCGACCAAGGGAGCGGCAGTCTAGAGTGGTTCCCGTTTTAACAGAATCGCCGGGACCGCTCTCAGTGATGCGAATTTCAGATAAGCCATACTAGCGCGCTATAAGTGTCGTTCCGCCGAAAGGTCTCAATGTCAAATCTGCAAACCCGCATCATCACCGCTATCGTTCTGGGCACCATCACCTTGTGGCTGACATGGGTTGGCGGTGTGGGCTTTACGCTCTTTTCCATCGCGATTGGCCTTGCCATGTTTTACGAGTGGACGGAACTGTCCGCGACACGGCAAACCGCCTTTTCGCGCCTTTTCGGCTGGGCGTGGCTGATCGTTACCGGGATTCTCCTGATCCTTGACCGCGGAGCATTGCTGACAATCGGGTTTCTTGTCGCCGGTTGCGCCATTTTGCTTGTCACGCAGTGGAAAAGCGGTCGTGGCTGGCCTGCTGCCGGGCTTTTCTATGCGGGTTTTTCGGCGCTTTCACTTTCGCTCTTGCGGGGGGATGAGCCGTTCGGTTTTACCACTATCGTCTTTCTCTTCGCCGTCGTGTGGTCTACGGATATTGCGGCCTATTTCAACGGGCGGGCCTTGGGCGGGCCTAAGCTTGCGCCACGTTTCTCGCCCAACAAAACGTGGTCAGGCGCCATCGGCGGGGCTGCGGCTGCGGTTACGGGCGGGCTTCTTGTCGCCTCGCTTGTGGCGGCTCCGGGAGGCTGGGGCGTGCCGGTGCTGGCGCTGCTCCTGTCCATCGTTTCCCAGATTGGCGATCTTGCCGAATCGTGGGTGAAACGCCAGTTCGGTGCAAAGGATTCCGGCCGTCTTCTTCCCGGCCATGGCGGCGTACTCGATCGCGTTGACGGGCTTGTCGCCGCTGCCGCACTTTTGTATCTCTTTGGTGCGATTTTTGCCGAGCCAGATGTTCCGTCTGCAATCTTCTTTAGTTTCTGACCGCTTTTATGGTCTGTCGGCTGACCGGAACCGCTCAGTCGATGAAAGTTTGGTAGGAGTAGTAATTTGCAGGAGGCTCTGGCCCTGTTTTTCGGTAGCGAAAGTCTGTTGGTCGGGACAATCATACCGTTTCTGTTCGTTTTGACCGTCGTGGTGTTCGTTCATGAGATGGGCCACTATCTCGTTGCGCGGTGGTGCGGCATCGGAGCCCAGGCTTTTTCCATCGGCTTCGGGCCGGAACTGCTGGGCTTCACCGACCGCCATGGAACGCGGTGGAAACTTTCGGCCATCCCCCTCGTCGGTTATGTGAAGTTTATCGGCGATGAGAGCGAAACCAGCTCGCCTGTAGGCGTCAACGAGAGTGCTCTCAGCGAAGAGGACCGCAAGCGGGCCTTTCATACCCAACCCGTCTGGAAACGCGCGGCGACGGTTTTTGCAGGTCCGGCGTTCAATATCATTCTTACCATTGCAATCTTCAGTGTTTTCTTTGCGCTTTATGGGCGCCAGATCGCCGATCCGCTGATTGCGGGCGTACAGCCGGGAAGCCCGGCAGCCGAAGCCGGGTTTGAACCGGGGGACCGCTTCGTCAGCGTGGAGGGCGAGAAGATAACGACTTTCGCCGATGTGCAGCGCATCGTTTCAGGCCGTGCCGGCGACAAGCTGAATTTTACCGTCGAGCGTGACGGCAAGATGGTGGACCTTCAGGCAGTGCCGAAGATTGTCGAGCGGACCGATCCGCTTGGCAACAAGGTGAAGCTTGGCGCTATCGGCGTTGAAACCACGGAAGCTGTGGGCAATTTCCGGCGTATTGAATATGGCCCGCTCGAATCGGTGGGGCAGGCCGTCATTGAAACCGGCCATATTATCGGTCGGACCGGCGAGTTCTTCAAACGTTTCGCCGTGGGGCGCGAAGACAAGTGCCAGCTTGGCGGACCTGTGAAGATTGCCACTATGGCCAGCAAGGCGGCAAGCCAGGGGTTTGACTGGCTGATACAATTGATGGCCATGCTATCCATCGGTATCGGGCTGTTGAACCTGTTTCCGCTCCCGCCGCTCGATGGGGGACATCTGGTTTTCTATGCGGTGGAGGCAATCAAGGGCAGCCCTGTTTCAGGTGCGGCGCAGGAAATTTTTTATCGCATCGGTTTTCTCCTTGTCATGGGATTTATGGGGTTCGTACTTTTCAACGACCTTTTTGCCTGCTAGATCAATGACCGGCTGGTTTTTGGTGGTAATTGAAAATAGGGGGCGGAGCGGACGATTTCGGCAGATCATTTGCCATAATGCAGCGCAGACCCGGCTGATCCGCGGTCAAGCGTTAAACAGAAGTGAACAATGGGAGTGAGGACTGGAAAAGCTAAGCAATCTGTTTACCATAACGCGCAATTCGCGTGGCGCGGATGCCACGCTCGCTTGCCTAAGTAAACAGAATTTAACTGTGATGCTTGCTTGTATGGAAAAACCGGATAATACGGTTGTATCTGTACGTGCTTTTCTGGGTAAACGTCCCGGGGACAGAAAAACGAAGGTTCGGAAAGCCTATGACGGCAAGTTCTAAATTCTTTGGCGCCGCTTCTGCGCTCGCCATGTCAGTGGCTCTTGTGGCTTCGGGTACTGCTGGTTTCTCCTTGGCATCGGTCAGTGTGGCCGAGGCAGCCGTCGTCAGCCGTATCGAAGTGCGTGGCAATACACGCGTCGATGCTCAGACGATTCGCGATAATATCGACATAAGGCCGGGCAAGGCCTTCACCAGCGCGGATATCGATGCTGCGGTGAAGCGCCTTTTTGCCATGGGTCTGTTTTCCGATGTTCGCATCCACCAGTCCGGCAGCACGCTGATCGTTCAGGTGAAAGAGCGTTCGGTGGTCAACAATGTGCTGTTCCAGGGCAATAAGAAGATCAAGGATCCTGATCTTGCACGTGCCGTGCAGCTCAAGCCGCGTGCGCCTTTCGATATGGCCACGATGGAAGCCGACAAGGAAGCGATCAAGGCTGCCTACTCCCATATCGGGCGCAGCGATGCGACTGTTAACGCTCGCACGGTCGATCTTGGTCAGGGCCGCGTGAATGTCGTTTACGAAATCAACGAAGGTTCGCGCACCAAGATTGCCAATATTGAATTTGTCGGCAATCAGGCGTTTAGCGGGCGCCGCCTGCGTGACGTTATTTCCACCAAGCGTTCAAATCCGCTTTCCTGGCTGACGCGTAACGACGTTTATGATGAAGGCCGCCTTCAGGCCGACGAAGAAACGCTGCGTCGCTTCTATTACAACCGCGGCTATGCGGATTTCCGTGTGCTTTCGTCGAATGCGGTTCTCGATCCGTCGACGAACGAATATACGATCACGATCACCGTGGATGAAGGTCCGCGTTATACTTTCGGCGATGTAAGCGTGGAAAGCACCGTTGATGGTGTCGATACGCAGGCGCTTGATCGTCTGGTCAAGACCCGTACGGGCAAGCCTTACAGCGCGAAGGAAATCGAAGATTCGGTTCTCTCCGTTACGGAGAGTGTTGCCGGCAGCGGTTATGCCTTTGCAAAGGTTGAGCCGCGTGGTGATCGTAACTTTGAAAATCACACGATTTCCGTGGTCTATAGTGTTGATCAGGGGCCGCGTGCCTACATTCAGCGCATCGAAATCCGTGGTAACGACAAGACCCGCGATTATGTGATTCGTCGTGAATTCGACCTGAACGAAGGCGATGCCTTCAATCAGGTCATGGTGCAGCGCGCCAAGCGTCGCCTTGAGGTGCTCGACTTCTTCCAGACGGTCAACATCTCGACCGCTCCGGGTTCCGAGCCGGATCAGGTGATCCTGGTTGTCGATGTTGTCGAAAAGTCGACGGGTGAATTCTCGATCGGTGGCGGCTATACGACCGGCGGTGAATCGCCGGGTGCACAGGTTGAAGCGGCAATCACCGAGCGCAACTTCCTTGGTCGCGGCCAGTATATTCGCATCAGCGCGGGTGCCGGTCAGGACGATATGCGCAATTACGGCCTGTCGTTCACGGAGCCATATTTCCTTGGCTATCGCCTCTCGGCTGGCTTCGACGTATTCCGCCGCTCATATCGTGTGAATGACGATTATGATGTCGAGCAGACTGGCGGTACGATCCGTTTCGGCCTGCCGATCACGGACAACTTCTCTGCTGGCATCGCGTATAGCCTGGTTCAGGAAAAGTATGACCTGTTCCGTGGCGATGCAGAAAATTATTACGCTCCGGCGCTGCTGGAAGCTGCTGAAAACAGCCCGTGGCTCCGCTCGTCGGTCAGCTACTCGCTGACCTATAGTTCCATCGATGACATAAAGAACCCGCATGATGGACTTTATGGCAAGTTTATCCAGGAATTCGCTGGTCTTGGTGGTGATGCGAAATATGTGAAGACGACCTTCAAGGGCAACTACTACCAGACGCTGTCGCAGGAAGCGGATATCGTCGGTTTGCTGGGTGTCGGTGCCGGTTATATTCATGAATTCGGTGATGATGGCGTTCGCATCTTCGACCTGTTCAAGAACAGTTCGGATATTATTCGCGGCTTCAAGTTCAACGGTATCGGCCCGTATCAGGATGCCAAGAACGGCAAGCGTTACTGGATGGGGGGAACCACCTATTTCAGCGGTACTGCTGAAGTTCAGTTCCCGATGCCGGTCCTTCCTGAAAGCCTGGGTGTGCGTGGTGCATTCTTTGCCGACGCCGCTACGCTTTACGGCAATGATACGCCAGACATTAGTGGCGACGACAAGAAGCTTCGTGCTTCGGTTGGCGTCAGCTTGATGTGGGCTTCACCGTTCGGTCCGTTGCGCTTTGACTATGCATTCCCTGTTGCAAAAGCTGATACTGACAAGGTTCAGAACTTCAACTTCGGTGTATCGACAAAGTTCTGATCGATTTGCCTTTTCTCGGGGCGCCTTTACGCCCCGAGGAAGAAAGTGTTTTGATGGCAGATCCCATATTTTTCAAACCGTCGCGTGAGCTCACGATTGGCGATGTAGCAGATTTCACCGGTGCAAGCCTTCGAGACCCGAAGCTTGCGCCGCGTTCTGTTGAACGGCTGGCTTCCCTGAAGGATGCCGGGGAGGGTGCGCTTGTCTTCGTGGAAGGCAAGAAAAACGTCAGCAGTCTCGTCGGTCTCAAGGCGGCGGGTGTGCTTTGCACCGAATCTCTCGCCGACAGCGTACCGTCTGGTATTGCGGTTCTCGTCTCGCGCCATCCGCATCGCGATTTCTCCGCCGTAGGACGCATGTTGTTTCCGGCTTCCGTGCGCCCGGAAAGCTGGCTTGGGGAAACAGGCATATCGCCAGCAGCCTTTATTCACCCAACCGCACAGATAGAAGACGGTGCGACGGTTGAAGCCGGTGCCGTTATCGGCAGCGGCGTGACAATCGGGGCAGGCACTCTGATTGCCGCTACCGCGGTGATCGGACAAAACTGTCAGATCGGCCGCAACAGCTATATCGCCCCCGGCGTTTCGGTGCAGTGCGCCTTTATTGGCAATAATGTTTCCCTGCATCCGGGTGTGCGCATCGGGCAGGACGGATTTGGCTATGTTCCGGGCGCGGCAGGGCTTGATAAGGTGCCGCAGCTCGGCCGGGTTATCATTCAGGACAACGTAGAGATTGGGGCAAATACCACGGTCGATCGTGGCTCACTTGATGACACGGTCATTGGCGAGGGCACCAAGATCGATAATCTGGTGCAGATTGCGCATAATGTGCGCATCGGTCGATTTTGCCTCGTAGCTGCGCATTGCGGCATTTCCGGTAGCTGCGTTATCGGCGACCAGACCATGCTCGGTGGCCGCGTCGGGCTTGCTGATCATCTGATCATCGGTTCGCGTGTGCAGGTTGCCGCGGCAAGCGGCGTTATGAACGACATACCCGATGGCGAGCGTTGGGGGGGCATCCCTGCGCGGCCTATCAAGCAGTGGTTCCGCGATATTGCGAACATCCGCAGCATCGGGCAATCAAGAAAGGACGCATCCTCTGATGAGTGATGACAATCAGACCAAGTTGGAAGCCGCGGATATTCAGGCACTCCTGGCTGTGCTTCCGCATCGTTATCCCTTTTTGCTGATTGACCGCATTGTGGATATCGATGGTGACGTATCGGCGACTGGTATCAAGAACGTGACCATCAATGAACCACATTTTACTGGCCATTTCCCCGAAAATCCGATCATGCCGGGTGTGCTGATTGTCGAAGCCATGGCCCAGACCGCTGGCGCGATCTCGCTCCTGCAACGCAAGACCGGTCGCCCCGGCGTCGTCTATTTCATGACGATCGATAGTGCCAAGTTCCGCCGCCCGGTGGTTCCGGGCGATCGTCTGCTGTTGTATGTGAAGAAGATCAAGCAGCGGGCGAATATTTCCAAGTATGAATGCGTGGCCGAAGTCGATGGCGTAAAGGTTGCCGAAGCTGAAGTCGCTGCCATGATCAGCGTAGCTGACGAGAACCTGTGAGTAAATCGATGAAGGAAACATTCATTCACCCCACAGCCTTGGTTGAACCGGGTGTGGAGCTGGGGCAGGGCGTGTCCGTGGGGCCGTTCTGCCATGTCCAGTCTGGTGCCATTATCGGTAATGATTGCGAGCTGATGAGCCATGTGGTTATTACCGGCGCCACGACGCTTGGCGCGGGCACCAAGGTTTATCCTCATGCAATTCTGGGCTGCGATCCGCAGAACAACAAGCACAAGGGCGGCCCGACCCGGCTCAATGTCGGTGTGAACTGCATAATCCGCGAAGGCGTAACCATGCACAAGGGCTCGGACAATGCCCGTGGTTACACTTCTATCGGCGATAATTGCTCGTTCCTCGCTTATGCGCATGTCGCACATGATTGCGATATCGGCGATTATGTCACCTTCTCGAATAATGTCATGATCGGCGGGCATACGTCCATTGGCCATCATGCCATTCTCGGTGGTGGCGCTGCCGTGCATCAGTTTGTCCGCGTCGGGCACCATGCCTTTATCGGCGGTCTGGCAGCGGTGGTGAGCGACCTCATCCCTTATGGCATGGCAATTGGTGTTCACGCCCATCTGGGTGGTCTCAACATCATCGGCATGAAGCGTTCCGGCATGGAGCGCAAGGAAATCCACAATTTGCGCCATGCCGTGCGGATGCTGTTCGACCGCACCAAACCAATCCGCCAGCGCGCGCAGGATGTTTTGGCGGCTATTCCGGACTCCCCGACGGTGAGCGATATGATCTCGTTCATCAACGTCGATACCAAGCGCGCCTATTGCACGCCACCGCTGGATGCGGCTCATGGCGGAGCCGGGCATGACAGCGACGAAGATTGAGCCAGTAGGAACAAGAAGCCCTGCGCGGGACGCGGGGCGGGTCGCCGTTGTCGGCGGCAACGGCCTGCTGCCGATCAAGGTGGCAGAAACTCTGCAAAATGCGGGGCAGGCACCTTTTCTGGTGCCTCTGCGCGGCGAAGCCGATCCTGTACTCTATAATTATGAGCATCAGGAAATTTCCGTCGTCGAGTTTGCAAAGCTTGTACGCTCCATGAAAACTGCCGGTGTGTCGCGGGTGGTTCTGGCTGGCGGTGTACGCAACAGGCCGCATGTTCGTGACCTGAAATTCGATTGGCCGACATTAAGGGCTGTGCCTTATGTTCTGGGTGCGCTCGGAAAAGGCGATGATGCGCTTTTGCGCGCTTTCATAGGCCTTCTGGAATCCTTTGGTTTCAAGGTGGTTGGCGCGCATGAGGTGGTGCCGGATCTGCTTTCGCCGCCGCCTGCCTGTCTCACCAGAATTACTCCCGATGCTCGTGAACGCCGGAACATTGCACTTGCGATGGATGCTGCTTTGAAGCTTGGCGATCTTGATGTTGGGCAGGGGGCGATTGCTGCCGGCGGGCGCGTCGTCGCACTTGAGGGCGCGGAAGGCACGGACCTGATGATCGAGCGTGTACGCGAGTTGCGCACGGCAGGGCGCATTTCGCGTCGCGGCGGCGTGCTTGTAAAAATGGCAAAGCCAAGACAGGATGAGCGGGCCGATTTGCCTGCCATCGGCCTGTCTACCGTGGAAAATGCCGAGCGTGCGGGGCTGGCGGGGATTGCCATCGAGGCCGGGCGAACCTTTATTCTTGGTTTCGGAGAAACGCTTGCAGCGGCCAATAAAAAAGGTCTTTTTATCGAAACCATCAGTCGAGACGGGAAAGGCAAGACAGGGTGAACGAAACGAGCCGGCCATTAAAAATAGCGATTGTGGCCGGAGAAGAATCCGGCGACTTGCTGGGCGCTGATCTGATTGATGCGTTAAGGGCGCAAACGGATCGACTGGTTGATATTGTCGGGGTTGGCGGCGATCACCTTGCCGAACGGGGGCTCAAGAGTTTTTTCGACCCGCATGAGATTGCGCTCATGGGGCTGGGGGCGATCCTGAAAAACCTGCCCGGGCTGATGCTGCGTATCCGCCAGACAGCGCGGCAGATCGTGGTCGAAAAGCCCGATTGTGTGCTGTTGATCGACAGCCCTGAATTCACCCATCGTGTGGCGAAGAAAATCAGGGCTTCGGCGCCCTCCATTCCCATCGTCAAATATATTGCGCCCAGTGTCTGGGCTTGGCGGCCACAGCGCGCGCGCGCCATGCGCGCCTCTATCGACCACGTGCTGACTGTCCTGCCGTTTGAGGTGGAAGTCATGGAAAGGTTGAACGGGCCGCAGGCAACCTATGTTGGTCATCGCCTGACAAGTCATGAGCCGATCCTGCAGGCACGTGCGTCGCAACTGGTTCTGGAAGCGCAGCGGTTTAATGCCGACAAACAGACATTGCTATTGCTGCCGGGATCACGGCGCACGGAAATCCAGATGTTGATGGAGCCGTTCGGCAAGGCTGTCGAGCAACTGGCGGCGCGTATCGAGAAGCTGGAGGTTGTTCTGCCAACCTTGCCGCGTATCGAAGCCATGGTGCGCGATCTTTCCAGGGACTGGACCGTAAAACCGCTGATCGTGACGGGGGACGAGGAAAAGTGGAAAGCTTTTTCCCGCGCCGATGCGGCTTTGGCTGCTTCGGGCACCGTCTCGCTTGAACTTGCTCTTGCACGTATCCCCAGTGTGCTTTCCTACAAGGCCGATTGGTTCGCCCGCAAATTTCTGATGCCGAAGATCACGATCTGGAGCGCGGCCTTGCCGAACATCATTGTGGATGAGCCTGTCGTGCCGGAATATTTCAATGAATTTGTGCGGCCCGGAATGCTTGCCCGCAATCTGGAGCGGATCATGCGGCCCGGTTCGGCGCGGCAGGCACAACTCGACGGTTTTGACGAGGTCGCATCCGTCATGAAAACCGAAAAACCTTCCGGTGAGATCGGTGCGCGTGTTCTGCTTGCCCTTGCCGAAGGAAGAAGCGCATTCTAGAGCATTTCCAGCAAAAGTGCGAAGCGGTTTTGCGTAGGATAATGCGACAAAACAAATGGTTAGAGCGCATCCCGAAAACCGGTTCCCACTTTCGGGAGGGATGCTCTTTCTGGACAAAGAAAAACCCCGGCAGCCTTCGCTGCCGGGGTTTCTTTTGTGCTCACACAGAAGGTTACTTGCGCTTTGCAAGCGGCACGTAATCGCGTTCGGTTGCGCCGGTGTAGAGCTGGCGCGGACGGCCGATTTTCTGCTGCGGATCTTCGATCATTTCCTTCCACTGGGCGACCCAGCCAACGGTGCGGGCAAGGGCGAACAGGACGGTGAACATTTCGGTCGGGAAGCCCAGCGCCTTCAGCGTGATGCCCGAATAGAAGTCGATGTTCGGGTAGAGCTTCTTTTCGATGAAATATTCGTCGGTCAGGGCAATCCTTTCCAGTTCCATTGCAACGTCAAGCAGCGGATCATCCTTGATGCCCAGCTCGCCGAGGACTTCATGGCAGGTCTTCTGCATGATCTTGGCGCGCGGATCGTAGTTCTTGTAAACGCGATGGCCGAAGCCCATCAAACGGAACGGATCGTTCTTGTCTTTAGCCCTGGCGATATATTCCGGGATACGGTCAACCGAGCCGATTTCCGAAAGCATGTTGAGCGCAGCTTCATTGGCGCCGCCATGAGCCGGGCCCCAGAGGCAGGCCACGCCAGCGGCAATGCAGGCAAACGGGTTTGCACCCGACGAGCCGGCGAGGCGGACGGTCGAGGTGGAGGCATTCTGTTCGTGATCAGCATGCAGGATGAAAATGCGGTCCATGGCGCGCGCCAGAACCGGGTTCACCTTGTACTCTTCGCAAGGCACGGTGAAGCACATGTGCAGGAAGTTCGACGCGAAATCGAGGTCGTTCTTCGGATATACGAACGGCTGGCCGATATGGTACTTGTAGGCCATGGCTGCAAGCGTCGGCACCTTGGCGATCAGGCGGATCGAAGCGACCATGCGCTGATGCGGATCGGTGATATCGGTCGAGTCGTGGTAGAAGGCGGACATGGCGCCCAGGCAACCCACCATGACAGCCATCGGGTGGGCATCACGACGGAAGCCGGTGAAGAACTTCGTCATCTGCTCGTGCAGCATGGTGTGGCGGGTTACACGATAGTCGAAATCGGCCTTCTGGGTTGCGGTCGGCAGTTCGCCGTAAAGAAGCAGATAGCAGGTTTCGAGGAAGTCGCCATGCTCGGCAAGCTGGTCGATCGGGTAGCCGCGATAAAGCAGGACGCCTTCGTCACCATCGATATAGGTGATTTTGGATTCGCACGAAGCGGTGGAAGTGAAGCCAGGGTCGTAGGTGAATGCGTGGGAATTCTTGTAAAGTGGACCAATATCAACGACATCCGGCCCGACAGTGCCTTTTCGCACAGGCAGATCGAACGTTTTGCCGTCGAGGGTAAAGCTGGCTGTCTTATCTGACATCGTTTTTCCTTTCATGTCCACTTCGCCGCCTGCACGACGGCAGAATTTGCAATCGTCTTATAACTTGTTTCTCATCTTCGATCGGGGTTTCCGATGGAACGGAAATCCTCGTTTCAACGCATTATCCGAACGATTTTGCCCGCCAAACTATCCCAAAGTTTCTCCGATGCAATGCGCAATTTGGACTATTTTCGCGGGTTTTGTCACGTCAGCGTGAATAGGCCCAGCTTAACCGATTTGATCGCCGATGCGGGCGAGGGATTCCTCTCTTCCAAGCACCACCAATACGTCGAATACACCCGGAGAAGTGGCGCGCCCAGTCAGGGCGGCGCGTAAGGGTTGCGCAATCTTGCCAAGTTTCAGCCCTTCGGCTTCCGCATGGGCGCGGATTGCCGCATCAAGCGATTCAGCCGTCCATTCGCCCATTGCTTCCAGAACAGGATAGACCGGCTTCAGTACAGCGCGGCCTTCATCGTTGAGCAAGGATGCGGCTTTTTCGTCCAGCGCGAGCGGGCGGCTGGCAAAAATGAACTTTGCACCATCGGCAAGCTCAACAAGCGTCTTTGCGCGCTCCTTCAGCCCCGGCATAGCGAGCAGAAGTTGTGCGCGGCCTTTGTCGTCCAGGGCTTCGGCCAGCTCCTTGCCGCCTTCAATTTCCGGCAAAACGGCAACGAGCGCATCAAACAGCGCCTGATCGTCGCTTGAACGCATATAAAGACCGTTGATTGCCTCCAGCTTCTGGAAATCAAAGCGGGCAGCGCCCTTGTTGATGTCCTTCACATCGAACCATTCGATCATCTGTTCGGTTGACATGATTTCGTCGTCGCCATGGCTCCAGCCGAGGCGGACGAGATAGTTGCGCAGGGCGGCCGGCAGATAGCCTATGGCCCGATAGGCATCCACGCCAAGCGCGCCGTGACGCTTGGAAAGCTTTGCGCCATCGGCGCCATGGATGAGGGGGATATGCGACATCTGCGGTACGTCCCAGCCCATGGCATTATAGATGATCGTCTGGCGCGCGGCGTTGGTGAGATGGTCGTCGCCGCGAATGATATGGGTGACGCCCATGTCGTGGTCATCGACCACGACAGCGTGCATATAGGTCGGTGTGCCATCCGAACGGAGAATGATGAAATCGTCCAGATCCTTGTTCGGGAAGCGAACATCGCCCTGCACGGCATCGTGCACGACGGTTTCGCCATCCCGAGGCGCCTTGATTCGGATGACCGGCTTTACGCCTGCCGGTGCCTCGGAGGGATCGCGATCGCGCCAGCGCCCGTCATAACGCGGCGGGCGGCCTTCGGCGCGTGCCTTCTCGCGCATTTCTTCCAGCTCTTCCGGGCTTGCATAGCAATAATAGGCCTTGCCGTTTGCAACCAGCTCTTCGGCCACTTCGCGGTGGCGCGGCGCGCGCTCGAACTGCGAGATTGCCTCGCCATCCCAATCCAGGCCAAGCCAGGTCAGGCCGTCCAGAATGGCTGCCGTTGCAGCCTCCGTGGAACGTTCGCGGTCGGTATCTTCGATGCGCAGCAGCATCTTGCCGCCGCAATGCTTGGCGTAAAGCCAGTTGAACAGAGCGGTGCGGGCTCCGCCAATGTGAAGATAACCCGTCGGCGAGGGGGCAAAACGGGTAATAACCGGTTTCGACATGATAGCTCCACTATGTCGCGCGCCCGTCTGAAAGCAGTGGCAAATGCCGCGCAGAGGCGCATTCCTGAATTTTTGATGCCGCATATTGTTAATGGGCAGGCGAGGCGGGTTCCAAACTTAAAGAACCTGCTCGATTTCGGCTGGCGTTCATGTAGCATAGGCAGCACCATCTGCAAGGGTTTAGGCTGAGTGGGGAGATTTTTTGCAGTCAGGCGGGGGCATGACGGGCATTGGCGAGGCAGAAAAGGCGAACGAACGGGCGCTCGTAAAAGCTTTGCCCGAAGATGTGCTGCGTTCTTTTCTGCCCGGAAAACGACCGTGGCCCACAGATGATTATCTGGCTCCCGCGCCTTCGCCCACGCCTCTTTCTCTTTTCGAGCGGCTATATCTGGCAGCGCGGACAGCCTATGCCCGGCTGGCAAGTGCGGCCGAACGGGAAGTAGGGCGTGGGCTGTTTTTCGTGCTGTTTCCCATTTTCATGGGGACGGGGGCGGTCGTCTATTTCACCCTTGCTTTCGAGCCTTCATGGACGCCGCTTCTGGCCATGCTGGTCCTGATTGCGGGTGTGCGGATTGTTGCGCGAAAACATTTCATGGCGGCGCAATTGCTTACCCTTGCGCTCGCGCTGCAACTGGGCCTTGTTGCAGGCAAATTCGAGACGGAGCGCCGGGCGACGCCGATGCTCGGTTCGGGCGTTGCCACACGCATTAAGGGGCGCGTCGTCGCGCTGGAATACCAGGACAATGGAAGCTGGCGCGTAACGCTGGACCTGCTCGAAACGGAAAAACCAAAGCTTCATTTTGCCCCGCAGCGGATCAGGATCAGTGCGCGCGATATTCCTGCTTCGACGGCGATCGGCAGCGGGCTGACGGGTTTTGCACGCCTGCGCGTGCCATCCGGCCCGTTCGGCCCGGCAATTACGACTTCTCCTTCCATGCCTATTTCAATGGCATCGGTGCAAATGGCTTTTTTCTTGGGACGCCCAAAACAATCCGGGTGCCACCGCTACAAACGCTTTCGGCAGAGTTTTCCGAATGGATCGCCACGCTGCGCGTGAGGGTTTCGGAGCGCATTCAGGAAGTGATTGCAGGCGAGGACGGCAATGTCGCCGCCGCCCTTATAGCAGGCGCGCGTGGTGGCATCAGCGAAGAGACGAATAAAGATCTGCGCAAGGCCGGGCTTGCACATATTCTTTCCATTTCCGGCCTGCATATGGCGCTTGCGGCTGGCGTCGTCATGCTTGCGCTGCGTTCGCTTTTTGCGCTTTTTCCCGGCTTTTCCATGCGGCATCCGGTAAAAAAATATGCCGCATTTCTCTCGCTTCTAAGCTGCACATTCTATCTTGCCATGTCGGGTGCGGACGTTGCGGCCCAGCGCAGCTATGTGATGATTGCCGTCATGCTCTGTGCGCTGTTTGTCGATCGCGCTACCATCAGCATGCGCAATCTGGCCATCGCGGCCATCGCGATGATTGCTTTGTCGCCGCATGAAATATTGGGGCCGAGCTTCCAGATGTCATTCTCAGCGACGGCGGCGCTCATCGCCGCCTATGCCTGGTGGAGCGAGCGCAATGCGCGAAAATTTTCCCGTGCGGGCCGAAAGGCAGCTGAGCGCGGTTTTCTCGCCCGCATGGTTGCGCCCGCCGTTGCCACTGGGGGCACGTCGCTTGTGGCCGGTCTTGCAAGCGGAATCTTCGCCGCCTATCATTTCAATAATACCGCTCCCCTCGGCCTTGTCGGCAATGTTCTGGCCTTGCCCGCGATCTCGATCCTCGTCATGCCTTTCGGCGTGTTCGGCCTCGTTTTGATGCCGTTGCAGCTTGATTGGCTGCCGTTGCAGGTCATGGGGGTGGGGCTGTGGGCGGTTCGCCATATCGCCGCATTCGTAGCCTCCTGGTCGCCCGATGGAAATCCGGGGGCAATGCCGGGGCCAGCACTTGTTTTGTGGACAATGGCGTTACTGGTGGCTGTGGCCTTTACCACGCGGCTGAAGTTGCTTGCGCTCCCACTCCTTGCGGCTGGGCTTGCCGTTTTTCTCAAAGTGCCTTTCCCGGATATTGTGGTGTCTGAAGATGCGAAGCTCGTTGTCGTGCGCCAGCAGGATGGAAGCTTTGCGGTCAATCGCGATCGCCCTTCAAAATTCACCATCGATAATTGGAAGTCGGCCTATCTGATCAAGCAAATCATTGAACCGCAAAAGGGAACCAAAAAGAATAACGCCGGGAGCAGTAGTGGTTTCATATGCGAAGAGGGCGTCTGTTTTGTGACGCTGCGAGACGGGCGAACTCTTTCCTATACCGCCGACGAGACCATGCGGGATGTCGCCTGCAATATTGGTGATATCGCCATTCTGGCGATATCCGGCAAGGGCGCTCAATGCGAGAGCGAGCAAACACTCGTCATCTCAAAACGGGATCTGGCTCTCAAGGGCACATTGGAAATCCGGTTGGGTGGGCAATTGTCGATTGCTTCTGACAAGGCAGATTCCAAACCTGCCTTGGTTCCTCCAAAGCCCGGCCTGGAAGCCGAACAATTACCCAACCGGCCAGCGTTTCAATATTATCGCGATCAACTGACATTCGCAGTCGATGCACCGTCACGCCCATGGCATCTGCATCGGCTATATTCCCGTCCGGCACGGGGACTGCCTGATCGGGAATACAAGAAGAAACTGTCATCCAGTTCCGCTGCATCTGCTTGTTCAGCATCTGGTGAAACACAAGGCCGGTGCAGAAACGGTTCCGCTCAATAGCGGCGGATCAAGCCCACAAGCTTCCCCTGAACATGCACCCGATCAGGGCCGAAAATCCGGGTTTCATAGGCCGGATTGGCTGCTTCCAGTGCGATGGAAGCGCCCTCGCGGCGGAAGCGCTTCAAGGTTGCTTCCTCTTCATCCACCAGTGCCACGACAATTTCTCCCGGATTGGCCGTATCGCCGCGTTTGATGATGATCGTATCGCCGTCGAAAATTCCGGCATCGATCATGGAATCGCCTTTGACTTCCAGCGCATAATGTTCGCCCGCGCCGATCATTTCCGGCGGCAGGCTCAGCATATGGGTCTGGTTCTGGATGGCAGAGATCGGCACACCGGCAGCAATACGCCCCATGACCGGCACAGAGACAGTGGCTGGCGCCTCGCTGTTTTGTGGAGCCGGGGCAGGGCGCACGGGCTGAACGGAAGCTACTTTTCCGAGGCTTCCTTCAATTACACTGGGTGCGAATTTCTTCTGCGGGCTGAGACCGGGAGCGATCGAATCCGGCAGGCGGAGCACTTCGAGTGCGCGCGCCCGGTTGGGCAGCCTGCGAATGAAGCCACGCTCTTCCAGCGCCGTGATGAGGCGGTGAATACCTGATTTGGACGCAAGGTCCAGAGCTTCCTTCATCTCGTCAAAAGAAGGAGGAATGCCCGTTTCTTTAAGACGTTCATGAATGAACAGCAGAAGCTCGTGCTGCTTACGGGTCAACATGCGCTATACCCTCCGGCCCAGAATCGAGAAAAACAAAACCAGAACGAACACTATATGTTCCAGTCTTGTTCTGCAATGGTTTTAAAATGATTAATCGGGGAAGATGCATTGCCGAGAAGGGCGATGCACTCATCCGGAAGGACGGGAGGGAAATTTCATGCCAAGGTATATTAATTAATTATAATGGGTTGCGGTGAACGGTAAATGCAGTTTCTAAGGAAAAATACCGCCCGCCCTGTGCCGCAACCTATAACATAAGGATGCGGCAGGGATCGCCAGGCAATGCCTCGGGCGCGTTTTCCTCGCGGATCAAAAGCGCATCGGAGCACACCAAAGCCGAGAGCATGGACGAATCCTGCATCGGAAAGGGGGTAGCGACGAGAGTTCCGTCCGGCTCTGATTCGACCGTTACGCGGATAAAGTCGCGGCGATGGTCGTTCGCGCGCATAGCGACGCCAAGCTTTGCCGCGCGGATATCTGCCTTCAGCGCGAGGCCGGAAAGCTTTGCCACAAGCGGGCGCAGGAAGAGCAGGCTGCAAACAAGGCTCGATACGGGATTGCCGGGTAATCCCAGAACGTGAACCGTTTTGCCATTGACGGCTTTGCGGCCATACATGAGCGGTTTGCCGGGCCGCATGGCGATCTTCCAGAAATCGAGCGCAACGCCGCAATTGCGAAGCGCGCCGTGGACAAAATCGCGATCGCCTACCGAAGCGCCGCCTATGGTGACGAGCATGTCGATGCCGTCCTCCAGCGCATCCGATATGGCTTTTTCAATTCTGGCCGGGTCGTCGGCTATGATGCCGAGGTCTTCAGGCGTGCCGCCCGCACGGCGCGTAATTTCGGCAATGCCGATGCTGTTGGAGGCAACGATCTGGTCCGGCCCCGGTATTGCTCCGGGCGGAACGAGTTCATCGCCGGTGGCAAGAATGGCAACACGCGGTCTGGTGAAGACGGGCAGGCGCGCATGGCCGCTTGCTGCGGCAAGGGAAAGGGCAGGTGCATCCAATTCGCGGCCTGCGGGAACCACCACTTTGCCGGGTGCGAAATCCAGCCCTGCGCGGCGGATATGGCGGCCCTTGTCCAATCCGTGCAGAATAATGAGCCGTTTTCCCTCGCGCTCGGTATGTTCCTGTATGATGATGCTGTCGGCATTTTCCGGCATGGGCGCGCCGGTGAAAATGCGAATGGCCTCGCCCTTGCGAAGCGTTCCCTCGAAACGCTTTCCGGCGGCAGACTCGCCGATGACGGTCAATTCAAGAGGATAGGTGATCTCCTCTGGCGCAATCAGCGCATAGCCATCCATGGCCGAGCAATCAAAGGGCGGTTGAAGAAGCTGGGCCGTGATGTCCGAGGCTGTAACGCGCCCGCCTGCGTCCGTAAGCGAAACGTCTTCCGTGCCATGCGGCGCGGCGGAGTTGAGGATATAGGCCAGTGCTTCATCGACCGGAAGAAGGGGCATGGTTTCCTCTCGAACTGAATTGTTTGACCCGTTAGAGCGGTTCCTGTTTTAGCAGAATTGCCGGATCCACTCTAACCATTTGTTTTATCGTATTTTTAACGCATCGAAGCGGGGTCAGAAACAGCCCAGTCGCCTGATTTCCCGCCGCTTTTTTCGATCACGCGGATGCTGCCGATTTCCATGTGGCGATCCACAGCCTTGGCCATGTCGTATATGGTAAGGCAGGTAACGGATGCGGCAGTCAGCGCCTCCATCTCCACGCCTGTCCGGCCTTTCAATCGGGCTAGTGCGCGCACGCGCAGGCCGGGCAGGTTCTCGTCCGGCTCGATCTCCACGGCCACCTTTGTCAACATCAATGGATGGCACAGCGGAATCAGATCGGAAGTCCTCTTGGCTGCCATGATGCCCGCAAGCCTCGCCGTGCCGATGACATCGCCCTTGGCCGCATTGCCTTCGAGAATGAGGGCCAGCGTTTCGGGTTTCATCCTGACCGCACCTTCGGCGACCGCCTGCCGCTCGGTTTCGTCCTTGCTGCCGACATCCACCATGTTTGCCGCGCCGGTCTGGTCGATATGGGTGAGTTTGCCGCTCATAGCTTTTCCGCACCCGTCAAAAGCGCGCGGGTGGCTGCCGCAACGTCATGTTGTCGCATAAGGCTTTCGCCTATCAGAAAAGTGCCGATGCCGGACTTTTCAAGCCGCAGGCAGTCCTCATGCGTGAAGATGCCGCTTTCGCCAACCAGCAGACGGTCGGACGGAGCCATTTTCGCAAGCCGCTCGGAAACGGCGAGATTGACCTCGAAGCTGCGCAGATTGCGATTGTTGACGCCGAGCAGGCGCGAGGAAAGCTTCAGGGCGCGTTCCATTTCAGCTTCGTCATGCACTTCGATCAGCGCATCCATGCCCAGTGCGAAAGCCGTGTCTTCCAGCTCTTTTGCAAGATCGTCATCGACGCTGGCCATGATGATGAGAATGCAATCCGCTCCCCAGCTACGCGCTTCATAGACCTGATAGGGGTCGAACAGGAAATCCTTGCGCAATGCGGGCAGGCTGCAAGCCTGGCGTGCGGCCGTGAGGAATTCCGGCGCGCCCTGAAAGGAAGGCGTGTCGGTCAGCACGGAAAGACAGGCCGCACCGCCTTCTTCATAAGCCTTTGCAAGCGCTGGCGGGTCGAAATCGGGGCGGATCAAGCCTTTGGACGGGCTTGCTTTCTTTATCTCCGCGATCAGTGCAAATTGACCGGCGGCGCGCTTGGCCTCAAGTGCCTTCAGAAAACCGCGCGGCGCTGACTGATCCCTCGTCCGGGCCTTCAGTTCATCAAGGGCAAGACGCGCCTTGGCGGCGGCTATTTCTTCCCGCTTATAGGCTTCGATCTTGCGAAGAATATCGGTGGACATGGCGCGATCCTTCCTGTCAGGCCGGCTTGTCGTTGGAAACGGCAATGACCTTTTGCAAAACCGCAAGGGCTGCGCCGCTGTCGATGGACTGTACGGCTTGCGCAATTCCGTCTTTCAGGTTTTCCGCTTTGCCCGCAACGACGAGCGCGGCGCCTGAATTGAGCAGCACGATATCGCGGTAGGCGCTGTCCTTGCCCTCCAGAACGCCAAGAAGGGCCTTGGCATTTTCGGCAGCTTCGCCCCCCTTCAGTTCGGCGGGCGAGCAGCGGCGAAGGCCCACTTCTTCCGGGGTGATTTCAAAGGTGCGGATCTGGCCGTTTTCAAGTGCTGCAACCTGCGTGGTGCCAGCCGTCGTCATTTCGTCGAGACCGTCACCGTAGACAACCCAAGCCGTTTCGGAGCCAAGCTCTTTCAATACATGGGCCAGCGGTTCCAGCCATTGCGGGGCGAAGACGCCGACGAGCTGGCGTTTGACACTGGCCGGATTGGAAAGTGGGCCGAGCAGATTGAAGATCGTGCGGGTACCCAATTCCACGCGGGAAGGGCCCACATGACGCATGGCGGAATGATGCATCGGTGCGAACATGAAGCCGAGACCGGCTTCGCTGATGCTGCGGCCAATGGTGTCTGCGTCGGCCTCGATATTGATGCCGAGCGCCGCCAATGCGTCGGCTGCGCCGGAGCGGGACGAAAGCGCGCGGTTGCCATGTTTGGCAACCGGTACGCCCGCACCGGCCACGACGAACGCCGTACAGCTCGACACATTGTAGGAACCGGATTGGTCGCCGCCCGTGCCGACGATATCCATCGCATCATCGGGCGCGATGACCGGGATCATGCGGGATCTCATGGAAGCCACCGCACCGGCGATTTCCGGCACCGTTTCGCCGCGCACGCGCAGCGCCATGAGGAAGCCGCCGATTTGCGAGGGCGTTGCCTGGCCCGACATCATGATGTCGAAAGCGGCTTTTGCATCTCCCAGCGGGAGCGGCTCTCCCGACGCGGCTTTTGCGATATAGGGTTTCAAATCAGCCATCACATCCACCGCTTTTAGAAGGCAAACGCGCTGTTGATGACGGCCTGGTTCACCTTCACCGGATATTGCTTCTGCAATTCCCCGACAAGCTGTTGCAGCATATCATCCGCAAGCGCGGTCGCCAGATATTTCTGCTGATCTTCCGGGATTGCTTCCGGTCCGGCGGCGGCAGGTTTGGTGACCTCCGTTACCTTGAAGAGAATTTGCGCATCGTCGGAGGGCGCGGCAGCCGTGCCGACCAGACCGTTCGCGCCACGGAAAATCTGCGCGGTTGCAGCCGAACCGATGTCGGCGTCGTTGGTGGTGCGGGTGATGCCGCGCTTGGTCTGCTTTTCAAGGCCCAGTTCGGAAGCGATTGTGTCAAGCGTTGCGCCGTCTTCGACGCGCTTCTTCAATTCTTCCATGCGCTGGTTGAGGCGCTTGACGGCTTCCTCGCCCTTCCATGCCGCCACGACCTTGTCCTTGACTTCATCGAGCGTGCGGTCGCGGGCAGGGGTAACGCCATCCACCTGATACCAGAGATAGCCGATATTACCCATGGTGAGCGGGTCGTTGTCGAAGCCCTGTTCAGCCTGAAAGACGGCTGGAAGCAGCGCCTGCGCATTCGGCAGTTCAACAGGCTTGCCCGCAGGATCGTCGCCTTCGGCATCGATTGCATCGACCGTTACCATTTTCAGGTGCAGCTTTTTGGCGACATCGGCCATGGTTGCCCCGTCCGAACGTTCCTGCTCATAGGAATCGTGCAGGCTGTTGATGCTGCTGGCTGCAATATTGGTGGCGAGCGTGTTGCGGATTTCTCCTTCGACTTCGGAAAGCGGCTTCTCATGCGCCGGGTTGATTTTCGTTACACGCAGCAGGACCGGGCCGAAGATTCCCTTGACAACCGGGCTGACCGCACCTTCGCCAAGCGCGAAGGCGGCGTCGGCAATGGTCTGGTCGGGAATGCCGGATTTTTCAAAAGTGCCGAGCGTCAGATCGCTTTCGGTCTTGCCCTGTTCCTTGCCGATATCGAGGAAGCTGGTGCCTGCCTCGATCTTCTGGTGGGCGGCTTCAGCGGCGGCATCGTCGGCAAAGTTCAGCTGTTCGATGGTGCGCGTCTTAGGCGTGCTGAAACGGGCCTTGTTCTTTTCATAATATTCGCTGATCTCATCCTGCGTGACGGCGGCAGGGTCGGCAATATCGGACGGCTCCAGCTTCACATAGCTGATCTTGCGATATTCCGGCGCCTTGTAATCTTCCTTGTGCGCTTCAAAATAGGCCTTGAGCACATCCTCTGACGGTGCGGGAATGGCGTCGGCCTTTTCGGCAGGCACATCGATATAGTCGGCGCTGCGGCTTTCGCCCTGATAGAGGGCAAGTGCCTTCAGCATCGTATCCGGCAGTTTCATGCCGTCCGTTGCTGCTTCGACGATCTGCTGGCGGCGGGCGACTTTCGCACGGTTTTCCAGATAATCCTCGGCGCGAATGCCGGACTGGCGCAAAACCGCATCAAACCGCGCGCGGTTGAAATTGCCGCCTGCATCATGGAAGGCGGGATCTTCGGCGGTCAGGCGGGCAATGGCGTCCTGGGAAAGGCCAAGCTGCATGTTGCGGGCTGCTTCATCCAGCACGACACCGGCGGCAAGCTGGGCCAGAACCTGGTTCTCGACGCCGATTGCCTTGGCCTGTTCGCGGGTGAGCCGCTGGCGGAACTGCTGCGAAAGGCGCATAAGCTGCTGTTCGTAGGCAAAGCGATAATCGGTCGCGCTGACCTCGGAATCACCGGCTGTCAGCGCGGCGTTGCCTGCCATGCCGCCACGGAAGACATCCGAGATGCCCCAGATCGCAAAGCTTAGCACAAGCAGGCCAAGCAAAAGTTTGGCGATCCAGGATTGAGCGGCGGAACGCAGGCTATCGAGCATTGTAAACCCTTCAAGAACAAATTGAAGCTTGGCTTTATAAAATGAGCCAGTCAGGGGATAACCTCAAGCAAGCCCCATATGCAAGGTCTCATTGTGTTGAGGCAACGAAGAACATTTGCATTGCGGCGCGAATACGCTTAGTCAGTGGCAAATTTTGGCGCGGCCCTGCTTCGTGAAATGGGCTGGTGTCTGCCGTTTGAAAAGGCGAGGAGAACAACATGACTCCGGGAATCCGTCCGCTGGTTGCTGGCAACTGGAAAATGAATGGCAAGGGAGAATCCCTGACCGAACTGCGCGCCATCGCTGCGGGCCTCAGCTCCGACCTCGGCCGCAAGCTCGATGCGGTCATATGTGTGCCGGCCACCTTGCTTTCGCGTGCGGCTGAAACGCTGGAAGGCGAAACGGTCGGCCTTGGCGGACAGGATGCCCATTTCAAGACATCCGGCGCGCATACGGGCGACATTTCGCCGGAAATGCTCAAGGAAGCTGGTGCCACCCATGTCATTCTCGGCCATTCCGAGCGCCGCACCGATCATCACGAGAGCAATAAGCTCATTTGCGCCAAGACGGAAGCCGCATGGGCTGCGGGGCTGGTGGCTATCGTCTGCGTTGGAGAAACCGCCAGCGAGCGAAAGGCGGAGCGTGCGCTCGATGTCATTGGCGACCAGCTTTCCGGTTCGCTGCCGGATGGGGTTACGGCGGAAAACACAATCATTGCCTATGAACCCATATGGGCTATCGGCACCGGGTTGACGCCGACGGTTCAGGATGTTCGTGCAGCGCACGCCTTCATGCGTGAACAGTTGATCGAACGTTTCGGCGCAAAAGGCGCGCATCTGCGCCTTCTTTATGGGGGTTCGGTGAAGCCGTCCAATGCTGCCGAATTGCTCGGTGTTGCAGATGTTGACGGCGCTCTTGTCGGCGGTGCGAGTTTGAAGGCGGCAGACTTCCTCGCCATATGCGAAACCTATCGCAATCTATAAAGCCGGTATTACTTCACGCTATCTTGGGCGTGGGGCTTGGATTATCGGACAATAGCGTGTAAAGAGCCGCTCAAGTTCAGGATATAAAGACCGTTTCATATGCAGACCGTACTCATTGTCATTCATTTGTTGATCGTGCTGGCGCTTGTCGGCGTTGTGCTTATCCAGCGTTCAGAGGGCGGTGGTCTTGGCATTGGCGGCGGTTCGGGTTTCATGACGGCACGCGGCGCAGCCAATGCGCTCACACGCACGACCGCCATTCTGGCGATCGGTTTCTTTGCCACATCGCTGCTGCTTGGCATAATGGCGCGCTACGGCGAGCGTCCGACGGATATTCTCAATCGTATTCCGGCCACAACCGGCAGCCAGAGCGCACCGGCAGGTGGCAGCACAAATGGCGGTGGCATTCTCGACCAGCTTGGTGGCGAGCCTTCCGGCTCCGGCAATGGGGCAGCGCCCGCTGCTCCGGCTGCGCCGGCCCAGCCCGATGCCGGACAGCCGCAGGCTCCGGCAGCCCCGGCAAATCCGGTTCCCAGCTCGCAATAAAGATCTGGGAAAGAGCCGGGAAAGAGCCGGCAAATTGATTATCGGGAAACCGGCCATCATGGCCGGTTTTCTTTTTGTTAAGCATAGAACGGCAAAGTGTTGCATGAGGGCCATAGGCCGTAGCGATTCGCATTGCTTGAGTGCTGGAGCGAATTGAGATGCTCCCAAGTTTACAGTATGCAAAGCGTAAGCCTGAACGCAGGGGTTGCGGCAGGTATTTTCCGCTCGTGCTTGGATTTTCGGGAACTGACCATGTTTTCACGCCGTATTCTGTTGGCTGGTATAGCAAGCCTTTGCATGGGAGCCGCTGCTCCTGCCTTTGTTGCTTCGCCGGTCAATGCTGAAGCGCAGCTCGATGAAGCTGCGGCAAATGTCCAGAAGGTCGCTCTGGCGAGCAACGCCAAGGCAAACCCGGACAAGCCGAAGAAGAAAACGGCTGCCAGGACCAACAATACGGCCAAGGCCAACAAATATAGCATCGATCCGAAGTTTCGTCCGCAGGACGTGACCTTCACCGGCTACAAGCCCGGCACAATCGTGATCGATCCCAAGAAGCGCTTCCTCTATCTGGTGGAAACTTCCACGACCGCGCGCCGCTATGGCATTGCCGTTGGCAAGCAGGGACTGGAATTTCAGGGCAAGGCCACCATCAGCGCCAAGCGCGAATGGCCGCGCTGGATTCCCACCAAGGAAATGATTGAGCGCGATCCGGCCCATTATGGCCGCTTCAAGAACGGCATGGATGGTGGCCCGGGCAATCCGCTCGGCTCGCGTGCGATGTATCTCTTCCAGGGCAACAAAGACACCTATATCCGCATCCACGGTACGGTGCAGCCATGGACCATCGGCAGCTCTGCCTCCAATGGCTGCTTCCGCATGATCAACGAAGACGTGATGGATCTCTACGACCGCGTTACGCTTGGTACGGAAGTGGTTGTTCTGTAAACCGGGAATTCCTGTATGGGATCGGCCGGGCTCACGGGCCCGGCCTTTTCTTTTGCCCAACCTTCAGAATGCGGAAACTGTGGATTTCCAGCTTCGCCATGGAAATATGCGGGCGCGGGTATTAAGAGGTTGGAATGTGTTCGCTCCGGGGTTTTGCTCCGGTTTTCCTTTGTTCAATGACGGTTGCCGCTCAAGCTTTGGTGAAAAAATGCCCCGAAGTGCATTTTTTTGTGGCGGAATCAATCGGGAAAGTCTAACGAGATAAGCCCATGGCGCGATATGTATTCATCACTGGCGGCGTGGTTTCTTCCCTCGGAAAAGGCATAGCTGCCGCAGCATTGGCTGCACTCCTTCAGGCACGCGGTTATCGTGTGCGTATCCGTAAACTTGACCCCTATCTGAATGTCGATCCAGGTACAATGTCGCCTTACCAGCATGGTGAGGTGTTCGTCACTGACGACGGAGCCGAGACAGACCTCGATCTGGGCCATTACGAGCGGTTTACCGGTCGTCCCGCCAACCAGCAGGATAATATCACGACCGGTCGTATCTACCGCAATATCATCGAAAAGGAACGCCGCGGCGATTATCTCGGTGCGACGGTTCAGGTCATTCCTCATGTGACCGACGAGATCAAGAATTTCGTTCTTGAGGGCAATGAGGATTATGATTTCGTGCTGTGCGAAATCGGCGGTACGGTTGGCGATATCGAAGCCATGCCGTTTCTGGAAGCCATTCGCCAGCTTGGCAACGAGTTGCCGCGCGGCACGGCGGTTTATATCCACCTGACCCTGATGCCCTATATTCCGGCTGCGGGCGAATTGAAGACCAAGCCGACCCAGCATTCGGTCAAGGAACTGCGTTCCATCGGCATTGCACCGGATATTCTTCTGGTGCGTGCCGACCGCGAAATCCCGGAATCGGAGCGGCGCAAGCTGTCGCTGTTCTGCAATGTCCGTGAAAGCGCGGTCATTCAGGCGCTTGATGTTGCGACAATCTACGATGTTCCGATCGCCTATCACAAAGAAGGGCTGGATTCGGAAGTCCTGTCCGCATTCGGCATCGATCCGGCGCCAAAGCCGCGCATGGATCGCTGGGAAGAGGTTTCCCATCGGCTCCACAACCCGGAAGGCGAAGTGACGATTGCCGTTGTCGGTAAATATACCGGCCTCAAGGATGCCTATAAATCTCTCATCGAGGCGCTGCATCATGGCGGTCTGGCCAATAAGGTGAAGGTCAATCTCGACTGGATCGAGGCGGAAGTTTTTGAAAGCGAAGACCCGGCTCCATATCTGGAAAAGGTGCATGGCATTCTGGTGCCGGGCGGCTTTGGTGAGCGTGGTGCTGAAGGCAAGATTCTCGCGGCGAAATTCGCACGCGAGCGCAAGGTGCCTTATTTCGGTATCTGCTTTGGTATGCAGATGGCCTGCATTGAAGCAGCGCGCAATCTGGTCGGTATCGAAGATGCTTCCTCAAGCGAGTTTGACCCAACCAGGGAGCCGGTCGTGGGTCTCATGACCGAATGGCTGAAGGGCAATATGCTTGAAAAGCGTGCGGCGGCGGGCGATCTTGGCGGTACGATGCGCCTTGGCGCTTATGAAGCGGTGCTGAAGCCCGACTCGAAGATTGCGCAAATCTACGGCTCGACCGATATCCACGAGCGTCACCGCCATCGTTATGAAGTCAATATCGACTATAAGGACCGTCTCGAAGCAGCCGGCCTGAATTTCGCTGGCATGTCGCCGGACGGCGTTTTGCCGGAAACGGTCGAATATGCGGATCATCCTTGGTTTATCGGCGTGCAGTACCATCCGGAACTGAAATCCCGTCCGTTTGAGCCGCATCCGCTTTTTGCATCCTTTATCGAAGCGGCCATCGAACAGAGCCGTCTGGTCTGAGTTTGAGCGCGCCCTTCGGGGCGCGTTTTGTTTATGCGTCTTGTTTTCGATGACTATGGATGCCAGATACAGCCCATTCTGGCGTTTATAAATTGAGGTTCCGCTATGGTGACTGCCAATTCCACGGTTAAAGTCGGTAACGTCACGTTTTCCAACAGCGCGCCTTTGGCGCTGATCGCTGGCCCTTGCCAGATGGAAACGCGCGACCATGCCTTTGAAATGGCGGGTCGCCTGAAGGAAATGACCGATAAGCTGGGTATTGGCCTTGTTTACAAGTCCAGCTTCGATAAGGCCAACCGCACTTCGCTGAAGGCCGCGCGCGGCATCGGTCTTGAAAAGGCGCTGGAAGTGTTCAGCGATCTCAAGAAGGAATATGGTTTTCCCGTTCTGACCGATATCCATACCGAAGAGCAGTGTGCGGCTGTCGCTCCGGTTGTCGATGTGCTTCAGATCCCGGCATTTCTTTGCCGCCAGACCGATCTCCTGATTGCCGCCGCCAGAACTGGCCGTGTGGTGAATGTGAAGAAAGGCCAGTTTCTTGCGCCTTGGGACATGAAGAATGTTCTTGCCAAGATCACCGAGAGCGGCAATCCGAATGTTCTGGCCACGGAGCGCGGCGTGTCGTTCGGCTATAATACGCTTGTTTCGGATATGCGCGCATTGCCAATCATGGCTGGCCTTGGTGCGCCGGTGATTTTTGATGCGACTCACTCCGTCCAGCAGCCGGGCGGGCAGGGCGGTTCTACGGGTGGGCAGCGTGAATTCGTCGAAACGCTGGCGCGTGCCGCAGTTGCAGTGGGCGTGGCGGGCCTCTTCATCGAAACCCACGAAGATCCCGATAATGCTCCGTCCGACGGCCCCAACATGGTGCCGATCGACAAGATGCCGGCGCTTCTGGAAAAGCTGATGGCATTCGATCGCATTGCCAAGGCGCTGTAAGCCTGGAAAGTGCATGAGACTGGCGGGGATTTTCCCCGCCTTTTGTTTGATTACATCTTTATTTTCACCGCATTTGTCACACGCCGGATGTTTCCATTTGGCTGTAAAATGCTCTAAGGATGTGCCCATATCGGATTTGTTAATGCCTGCCGGCGGCAGGCAATCTATAGGAAAGGACTGGCTCCTATGACTGCAATCATCGACATCGTCGGCCGCGAAATTCTCGACAGCCGCGGCAACCCGACCGTCGAAGTGGATGTCGTGCTTGAAGATGGCTCTTTCGGACGCGCGGCTGTTCCGTCCGGCGCATCGACTGGCGCGCATGAAGCCGTTGAACTGCGTGATGGCGGCAGCCGTTATCTTGGCAAGGGCGTGGAAAAGGCAGTTGAAGTAGTCAATGGCAAGATTTTCGACGCCATTGCAGGCATGGACGCGGAGAGCCAGCTTCTCATCGACCAGACGCTGATCGATCTTGATGGCTCGGCCAACAAGGGCAACCTCGGCGCCAATGCTATTCTCGGCGTTTCCCTGGCGGTTGCCAAGGCGGCTGCGCAAGCCAGCGGCCTGCCGCTTTATCGCTATGTGGGCGGCACCAATGCGCATGTGCTTCCCGTTCCGATGATGAACATCATCAATGGCGGCGCCCATGCCGATAATCCGATCGATTTTCAGGAATTCATGATCCTTCCGGTTGGCGCGACTTCCATTCGCGAAGCTGTGCGCTATGGCTCGGAAGTCTTCCACACACTGAAGAAGCGCCTCAAGGATGCCGGACATAACACCAATGTCGGCGACGAAGGCGGCTTTGCGCCAAACCTCAAGAATGCACAGGCCGCACTCGATTTCATCATGGAATCGATTGAGAAGGCTGGTTTCAAGCCGGGCGAAGATATTGCTCTTGGCCTGGACTGCGCGGCGACCGAGTTCTTCAAGGACGGCAACTACGTCTATGAAGGCGAGCGCAAGACCCGCGATCCGAAGGCGCAGGCCAAGTATCTCGCCAAGCTTGCCAGCGACTATCCTATCGTCACCATTGAAGACGGTATGGCTGAAGACGATTGGGAAGGCTGGAAATATCTGACCGATCTGATCGGCAATAAGTGCCAGCTTGTCGGCGACGATCTGTTCGTGACGAATTCGGCTCGTCTGCGTGACGGTATCCGTCTGGGCGTCGCCAACTCAATTCTCGTCAAGGTGAACCAGATCGGTTCGCTGTCGGAAACGCTGGACGCGGTCGAAACCGCCCACAAGGCTGGTTACACCGCCGTTATGTCGCATCGCTCGGGCGAAACGGAAGATTCCACCATTGCCGATCTTGCCGTGGCTACCAATTGCGGCCAGATCAAAACCGGCTCGCTCGCGCGTTCGGATCGCACGGCGAAGTACAACCAGCTCATCCGCATTGAGGAAGAGCTGGACAAGCAGGCCCGCTATGCTGGTCGCAGTGCACTGAAGTTGCTCTAAGCGGAACGGGATTTAGGCAAAAGGCGGGCCACTATGCCCGCCTTTTTTCGTTTTGTTGCTTGGTGTAGTGTGGCAAGCTTTGTTTAAGTTATCTAGAGCGCATCCCGAAAAGTGTGAAACGGTTTTCGGAAAATATGCGCGTCAAAATAAAGGATTAGAGCGCCGATCTGATTCAATCAGATCGAAACGCGCTCTAGGCTGTAGTGACGAATTAACTATCTGTTTTGTCGCATTATCCTACGCATCAAGGCGGGATCACAAGTCAATTCAATGGACTGATTTTCCCACGTAGGTGCTTCGCGCTTTTGACTCGAAAATACTCTGGGGGTGAGTCGCATGGTTGATCAAACGTTGAGTTTTTATGCTCAAAATGCCGAAACTTATGCGGCAAGATCTGTTGTTAATCCCAAACTTGCTGAATTTTTGCAGCATGTGGCTCCCGGTGGCTTTATCCTTGAACTTGGATCGGGTAGTGGGCTGGATGCCAAGTTCATGATTGAAAATGGATTTAAGGTCGATCCAACAGATGGCTCATACGAACTGGCGGAAGAGGCTTCGCGGCTTTTGGGGCAGCCGGTCAGGCATATGTATTTTGAAGATCTGGATGCAATTGAGCAGTATGATGGTATCTACGCATCTGCATCGCTGCTTCATGCCAAACGATCTGTATTGCCGGAGATCGTCAAGTGTATTCATCGTGCATTGAAAACCAGTGGCACCGTCTGGGCAAGCTTCAAGGATGGTTCCAGCGAAGGTTACGACCAGTTGGGGCGCTACTACAATTATATGCAAGCGGAGGAGCTTGCCTCCCTTTGGAGGAACTGTGCTCCATGGGGCGATCTGTCATTTTCAAGCTGGCAGGGGAGCGGATATGACGGTCTACCGACATTGTGGCACGGAGTGACTGCACGGCGGTGAAATGACGGCGAATGTGGGGTTGTCGTTTGGTTGCAGACGAATCTTTCAATATGACTGCCGTTCTTATCTTTGCTGCTTTAGCTCCAAGACGATGAAAAGGGGAGGTGCGGTATGCCGGAACGGATACTCTTCACAAAATCGCGATCAATCGCGCACATTCAAGGCCCTTTGGTAAACCTCTGTTAAACAAAATAATGCTTGATGGGGGAATGCGGATTGACGGCAGCAAAGAGGGATTTGCTGTTGTAAAATATCCGGGAAGGAAGCTGAAATGTGGACCAAGCAGAAACGTAAATCCATTCGCGGACGCTTTATTTTGCCGGTGTTGACGGCTGCGTTTCTTAGCTATTTCGGCTTCCACGCCTATCATGGCGAATATGGTCTCTATGCGCGTATCCAGCTTGAGGAGCAGAAAAGCCTTCTCAACGCCCAGCTTGCAAAAATTAGCGCTGATCGTATTGCGCTTGAAAAGGGCGTGGCCCTTCTGCGTGATGGATCCATTGAAAAGGATATGCTTGACGAGCAGGCTCGCAGAGCGCTTAATCTCTCGCATCCCGACGAGGTGACAATTATCACCTCCAGGGAAGATCGATCAAATTAACTTGAATCCAGTTAATTGTCTTTTTGTGATGTGTTTTTAAGAGTTTGGTGGCATAGCAGCTATGCTCTGGGCGCATATTGTATCTTGTAATACGCCCGTATACCCTCACACTAGAACGACAATTTTAGGGAGCGAGATATGGCACCGAGGGCTAAAAAGGCGCCTGCTGGCAAAACGCAGGCGTCTTCCGTGAATGCACCCAAGGCACCTTCGCCTGCGAATTTCGACAAGAAGCAGGAGTTGGAAGCTTATCGCGAAATGCTGCTGATCCGGCGTTTTGAAGAAAAGGCCGGCCAACTTTATGGCATGGGTTTTATTGGCGGCTTCTGCCACCTTTATATCGGCCAGGAGGCCGTGGTGGTTGGCATGCAGATGGCGTTGCAGGAAGGCGATCAGGTTATCACCGGCTATCGCGACCATGGTCATATGCTGGCCGTGGGCATGAGTGCGCGTGGCGTGATGGCCGAACTGACCGGACGCCGCGGCGGCCTTTCCAAGGGCAAGGGCGGCTCCATGCACATGTTCTCCAAGGAAAAGAATTTTTATGGTGGCCATGGCATTGTCGGCGCGCAGGTTTCGCTCGGTACGGGGTTGGCCTTCGCCAATCACTATCGTGAGAATAAATCCGTTTCGCTGACCTATTTCGGCGATGGTGCGGCGAATCAGGGTCAGGTTTATGAAAGCTTCAACATGGCCTCGCTGTGGAAGCTTCCGGTGATCTACGTCATCGAAAACAACCGTTATGCGATGGGGACGGCGGTTTCGCGTTCTTCCGCTGAAACCGATTTTTCCAAGCGCGGCCTTTCCTTCAATATCCCCGGCATTCAGGTCGATGGCATGGATGTGCGCGCGGTAAAGGCGGCAGCCGATCTTGCGACCGAATGGGCGCGTTCCGGCAGGGGGCCGATCATTCTGGAAATGCTTACCTACCGCTATCGCGGCCACTCCATGTCCGATCCGGCCAAGTACCGCTCGAAGGAAGAAGTGCAGAAAATGCGCTCCGAACATGATCCGATCGAGCAGGTCAAAAACCGCCTGATCGAAAAGGGCTGGGCAACCGAAGAAGAGCTGAAGGAAATCGACAGGGAAGTTCGGGACATTGTCGCTGATGCTGCCGATTTTGCCGAACATGATCCGGAGCCGGATGCGTCCGAGCTCTATACGGATATTCTGCTCTAATTCGAGGAAGGTGTTGCTATGCCCATAGAAATTCTCATGCCCGCACTTTCCCCGACCATGGAGGAGGGCAAGCTCTCCAAATGGCTCAAGAAAGAAGGCGACAAGGTTACGTCCGGCGATGTGATCGCCGAAATCGAGACCGACAAGGCGACGATGGAAGTCGAAGCTGTTGATGAAGGCACCATTGGCAAACTTCTTGTCGATGAAGGCACCGAAGGCGTGAAGGTCAATACGCCGATTGCCGTGCTTCTTGGCGACGGCGAGAGTGCTGCCGATATCGGTTCTGCTCCGGCTGCAAAGGCCGAGGCGGCGAAGGAAGAGCCGAAGGCGGAAGAAAACAAGGCCGATGCCGTTCCTGCCGCTCCAAAGGCTCCGGCTGTTGAAGTTGCGTCCGACCCGGATATTCCGGCTGGCACGGAAATGGTTTCCTTGACTGTTCGCGAAGCTCTTCGCGATGCCATGGCGGAAGAAATGCGCCGCGATCCCGATGTCTTCATCATGGGTGAGGAAGTCGCCCAATATCAGGGCGCCTACAAGATCACGCAGGGGCTTCTGGATGAATTTGGTCCCAAGCGCGTCGTCGATACACCGATTACGGAACATGGCTTTGCCGGTGTGGGCGTTGGTGCTGCTTTTGCCGGCCTGAAGCCGATCGTTGAATTCATGACCTTCAACTTCGCCATGCAGGCAATTGACCAGATCGTGAATTCCGCCGCCAAGACGCTTTACATGTCGGGTGGCCAGATGGGCGCGCCGATGGTTTTCCGCGGCCCTTCGGGCGCGGCAGCCCGCGTCGCCGCGCAGCACTCGCAGTGCTATGCCGCCTGGTACAGCCATATTCCGGGCCTGAAGGTCGTGATGCCCTATACGGCAGCCGATGCGAAGGGCCTTCTCAAGGCTGCGATCCGCGATCCGAATCCGGTCATCTTCCTTGAAAATGAAATTCTCTACGGCCATCATTTCGATGTGCCGAAGCTTGATGATTTCGTTCTGCCGATTGGCAAGGCGCGGATCCACAAGCAGGGCAAGGATGCAACAATCGTCTCGTTCGGCATCGGCATGACCTATGCCGTGAAGGCAGCGGAAGAGCTTGCCGGGCAGGGCATTGATGTGGAAATCATTGACCTGCGCACCATTCGCCCGATGGATATTGCGACGGTGGTGGAATCGGTCAAGAAGACGGGCCGCCTCGTGACGGTGGAAGAAGGCTTCCCGCAGTCGTCTGTCGGCACGGAAATCGCCACCCGCGTGATGCAGCAGGCCTTCGATTATCTCGATGCGCCAATCCTGACTATCGCTGGCAAGGACGTTCCGATGCCTTATGCCGCAAATCTTGAAAAGCTGGCGCTTCCGAGCGTTGCCGAAGTGGTCGAAGCGGTGAAAGCCGTTACCTATACCGCTTAAACAGAAAGGGTCTGGACATGCCGATCAATATCACCATGCCAGCGCTTTCTCCCACGATGGAAGAAGGTAACCTGTCGAAATGGCTGGTCAAGGAAGGCGATAAGGTCGCTCCCGGCGATGTTATTGCCGAAATCGAAACCGACAAGGCCACGATGGAAGTCGAGGCGGTGGACGAGGGAACGGTCGCCAAGATCGTCGTTCCGGCTGGCACTGAAGGCGTCAAGGTTAATGCGCTGATCGCTGTTCTTGCCGAAGAAGGTGAGGATGTGGCGGCTGCGGCCAAGGGCGCTGGCGCGGCTCCCAAGGCAGAAGCGCCGAAGGACGAGCCGAAGCCTGCTGAAGCGAAAAAGGAAGCTGCGGCTCCTGCCGCTGCACCGGCTCCAGCCAGGAGCGAGCAGCCTGCTGTTGCGCCTGCCGTAAACAAGGGCGAGCGCGTGTTCGCCTCACCGCTTGCGCGCCGTATCGCCAAGGATGCAGGCGTCGATATTTCTGCCGTGAAGGGCTCCGGCCCGCATGGCCGCGTGATTCAGCGCGATGTGGAAGCTGCTCTGGCTTCCGGCGGTGCCAAGGCCGTTTCGGCACAGGCCGAATCTGCTGCCGCGCCGAAGCCGATGTCGGATGATGCCATTCTCAAACTCTTCGAGGACGGCTCCTACGAGGTCGTGCCGCATGACGGTATGCGCAAGACAATTGCCCGCCGTCTGGTGGAATCGAAGCAGACTGTTCCGCATTTCTATCTGACGATCGATTGCGAACTGGATGCGCTTCTGGCGCTGCGTTCGCAGATCAATGCTGCGGCCCCGATGCTCAAGACGGAAAAGGGCGAGGTTCCGGCCTACAAGCTTTCCGTCAACGACATGGTTATCAAGGCGACGGCGCTGGCGCTGCGTGACGTGCCGGAGGCGAATGTTTCCTGGACCGAGGGCGGCATGATCAAGCACAAGTGTTCGGATGTGGGGGTTGCCGTTTCCATTCCGGGCGGCCTGATTACGCCTATCGTCCGCCACGCGGAATCGAAGACGCTCTCCGTTATCTCGAACGAGATGAAGGATATGGCCAGACGCGCGCGTGACCGCAAGCTGAAGCCTGAGGAATATCAGGGTGGCTCGACCTCCGTGTCAAACCTCGGCATGTTCGGCGTCAAGGATTTCGCCGCGATCATCAATCCGCCACATGCAACCATTTTCGCAATTGGTGCAGGCGAGGAGCGCGCCGTGGTCAAGAAGGGGGAAATAAAGGTAGCGACTGTCATGTCTGTTACACTTTCCACCGATCATCGCGCTGTCGATGGTGCGCTTGCCGCAGAACTTGCGCAGGCATTCAAGCGCCATATCGAAAACCCGATGGGTATGCTGGTCTGATGGAACTGACGCCGCGCTTGTCTTTGTAGCTTATACGAAGAACAGCGCGGCCTTTCCGTTTTCAGGAATAAGGGCGAAAATTATGGCCGACATTTACGACGTTATTGTTATCGGATCTGGCCCCGGCGGCTATGTGACGGCGATCCGCGCAGCGCAGCTCGGTCTCAAGACCGCTATCGTCGAACGCGAACATCTGGGCGGCATCTGCCTCAACTGGGGCTGTATTCCGACCAAGGCGCTGTTGCGTTCGGCGGAAATCCTGCATTTCGGCGAACATGCCAAGGATTACGGCCTGAAACTCGACGGCACCATCACGCCTGACGTGAAAGCTGTTGTGCAGCGTTCGCGCGGGGTTTCGGCGCGGCTGAATGGCGGCGTTGCCTTCCTGATGAAGAAAAACAAGATCGATGTGATCTGGGGCGAGGCGAAGCTTGTGAAGGCTGCCTCCGGCAGCAATCCGGCGGAGATTTCCGTCGGCAAGACCTCCAAACAGCCAATGCAGCCGCAAAACCCCGTGCCGAAGGGAGTGCTGGGCGAGGGCAGCTATAAGGCCAAGCATATCATCGTGGCCACGGGTGCGCGCCCGCGGGCGCTGCCCGGTATCGAGCCGGACGGCAAATTGATCTGGACCTATTTTGAAGCCATGGTGCCGCAGGCCCTGCCGAAATCCATGCTGGTGATGGGGTCTGGCGCTATCGGTATCGAATTTGCCTCCTTCTATCACGACATGGGTGTCGATGTGACCGTGGTGGAAGTGATGTCGCAGATCATGCCGGTGGAAGATGCCGAAACCTCTGCCATTGCCCGCAAGCAGCTTGAAAAGCGCGGCCTGAAGATCATCACCGACGCCAAGGTGGCAAAGGTGGAAAAGGGCGCCAACAGCGTCACGGCCCATGTCGAGACCAAGGATGGCAAAACCCAGACCCTGACGGTTGACCGCATGATCTCGGCGGTGGGTGTGCAGGGCAATATCGAAAATCTCGGTCTGGAAGCACTTGGCGTGAAGACGGATCGCGGCTGCATCGTCATCGACGGTTATGGCAAGACCAATGTGGCGGGCATCTATGCCATTGGCGATGTTGCCGGGCCGCCGATGCTGGCGCACAAGGCAGAGCATGAAGGCGTGATCTGCGTGGAAAAGATTGCGGGCCTGCCCAATGTCCATCCGCTGGACATGGGCAAGATTCCCGGCTGCACCTATTGCAACCCGCAGGTGGCCTCGGTCGGCCTGACTGAAGCCAAGGCGAAAGAGCAGGGCTATGACATTCGTGTCGGGCGCTATTCCTTCTCGGCCAATGGCAAGGCGATCGCGCTTGGTGAGGATCAGGGGCTGGTCAAGACCATCTTCGACCGGAAGACCGGACAGCTTTTGGGTGCGCATATGGTGGGTGCGGAAGTGACTGAACTCATTCAGGGCTTCGTGATCGCCATGAACCTTGAAACCACCGAAGAGGAACTGATGCATTCGGTCTTCCCGCATCCGACCCTTTCGGAAACGATGAAGGAAAGCGTTCTCGACGCCTATGGACGGGTGCTGAACGCTTGATGGGGGAGGTTCGCACATTCCGCTGATCGAGCATGGAGGGCCATGGCGGCGCGCCGCCTGGCCGGTCATAAAATGGTGTAGCGTGGCGGGACTGGTCCTTGGTTTTATCGCCGGGACCTTGAGCCATCTGGGCGGCAACACCATATCGGTCAACGGCGTGGCGATCCTGGGCTGGTTCGGCGTCTGGACGCTGACGCTGGCGCTCGGGTTGGGCGGATTTGCTTTCGGGCTGATCTGGGCTCCGGTGTTCAGGGCGCTTGGGTTGGCTGCGCGGCGATGAGTAGCAAGTGCTCAAGTTGACAGGGCATGGGCTTGAGATTAGGACCGGACCAAATTTAGGAGCATTTCAGCCCCATCGGGGATGGTGCTTCGGATAGGCAGGAAACAGCATGGTTACAGTTCTCAATACGGTCAACCAGAGCGGACGTTTGCGGCACCCGGAAAAGGCACACCGCCCCGACAATGAGGTGCTGAAAAAGCCGGACTGGATTCGCGTCAAGGCGCCTGTTTCGCGCGGCTATGGCGAAACGCGCGAGATTGTCCGCTCGAACAAGCTTGTGACTGTCTGTGAAGAAGCCGGTTGCCCGAATATCGGCGAGTGCTGGGAAAAGAAGCACGCGACTTTCATGATTATGGGCGAAATCTGCACACGCGCCTGCGCGTTCTGCAATATTTCGACCGGCATTCCGAATGCGCTCGACCCGAACGAGCCGGAAAATATTGCCAAGGCCGTGAAGCAGATGGGGCTGACCCATGTGGTCATTACCTCGGTGGACCGTGACGATCTGGCCGATGGCGGTGCGCATCATTTTGCCGAAGTTATCAAGGCCGTGCGCGAGGCCGCACCGGCGACCACGATCGAGATTCTGACACCGGACTTCCTGCGCAAGGAAGGCGCGCTGGAGATCGTGGTCAAGGCTCGCCCTGACGTGTTCAACCACAATCTCGAAACAGTGCCGTCGAAATATCTCAAGGTTCGTCCGGGTGCGCGCTATTTCCACTCCATCCGCCTGCTTCAGCGTGTGAAGGAACTGGATCCGACCATTTTCACCAAGTCCGGCATTATGGTTGGCCTGGGCGAAGAGCGGAACGAAATACTTCAGCTTATGGACGATCTGCGCTCTGCTGATGTTGATTTCATGACTATCGGCCAATATCTTCAGCCCACCCGCAAGCATCATCCGGTTATCCGCTTCGTCAAGCCCGATGAATTCAAGTCTTTCGAGACCATCGGCAAGACAAAGGGCTTCCTGCTGGTCGCTTCCAGCCCGCTGACACGCTCGTCGCATCATGCGGGTGAAGATTTTGCCAAGCTCAAGGCGGCGCGCGAAGCGCTTTATGCTTCAAGGGCCTCGTAAGCGGAATGCCTCAATTTACGACCGCCAGGCGTGCTCGCCACCGGGCGGAACAGATGTTTGCGCTCGTTGCGGATGTTGAGAAATATCCGCAATTCCTGCCTATGTGCGAAGCCTTGTCCATCCGTTCCCGCAAGGAGCGTGACGGCAAGACGTTGCTGATTGCGGATATGACGGTTGGCTACAAGCTCATCCGTGAGACTTTCACCAGTCAGGTGCTGTTGAAGCCGGATGAGAATATCATCGATGTGAAATATATCGACGGGCCGTTTCGCTATCTCGACAATCGCTGGACCTTCAGGCCGACAGACGGCGGCGCGCAATGCGATGTCGAATTTTTCATCGATTACGAATTCAAGAGCCGCACGCTTGGCCTGTTGATGGGAACGATGTTCGATCTTGCCTTCAAGAAGTTTTCCGAAGCTTTCGAGAAGCGGGCCGACCAGATTTACGGTCTTGGCGAATGACGCCGCACCCTTTTGAAAAGCCCCCGAAGTTGGACACCCAACTTCGGGGTTTTTGCATTATTGGGCGGTATAGCCGCCGTCGACCAGAAGCGATGCACCGTTGACGAAGGAAGCTTCGTCGCTTGCGAGGAACAGGACGGCGTTTGCAACCTCCTCGGCCCTGCCAAGACGCCCCCCATGGGATGAAGCGCCACGAGGGCCTGTTTTTTGTCGTCGGGGATATTCTTGAGAAGCGGCGTATCGATATAGCCGGGGCAGACCGCGTTCACGCGAATGTTCTGGGGGCCGTAATCAATGGCAAGTGTTTGCGTGAGAAGTTTCACACCGCCCTTGGCGGCGGCATAAGCTGTAACGCCCGACTTGCCGACATGGCTATGGATGGAGCCGCAATTGACGATCACCCCACCGCCTTGCGAGCGCATCTGGTCGATGGCGTATTTATCGCAGAGATAAACCCCCGTCAGGTTTATATCGATGGTTTTCTGCCATGCGGCTTCGTCCAGTTCGTCGATGGGGGCATCGGCTGCAATGCCTGCATTTGCGAACATGATGTCGAGCCGCCCATAGTTTTCCACTGTCCTTGCAATCAGCGCCTGCACGGCCCTGGTATCGGCAACATCCGTCTTGATGAATAGCGCCTGTTCATGGGCGCCAGCCAGTTCATCCGCCAATTGCTGGCCATGATCGGAAAAATCCGCAATCACGACCTTTGCGCCCTCCCGGATAAAAGCCCGCGCCGTGGCTTCCCCGATGCCGCTTGCTCCACCTGTTACGATGACCACCTTGTCCTTGAACCGCATCGCGTAAAGCTCCTTCTCATGTTATTTCAGGAGAAAGATAGGACGATTGCGGGAAAAGGTATACTCACCCGAATGTTTATGCGCGATGCAGCGCGTCAAGGACCAAATCAAGTGCCGCAAGCACTGTCGCATGACGAATTTCGGTTCTGGTTTTTTCACCGAAGCGGCACTCACGATGAAGTGTTGCCTGTCCCGTTCGGGCAGATGCGATGTGAACGAGGCCCACGGGCTTTTCCGCGGATCCTCCGCCCGGACCGGCAATGCCGGTAACGGCGATGCTGACGCCTGCACGCGAATGCACGAGCGCACCTTCCGCCATGGCAATTGCTACTTCTTTCGAGACGGCGCCCAGATGCGCGATAAGTTCCATCGGTATGGCGAGCATCTCGTTCTTGGCTTCGTTGGAATAGGTGACGAAGCCGCGATCCACCACATCGGAGGAGCCGGGAATATCGGTCAGTGCGGCTGCGATCAGTCCGCCGGTGCAGGATTCCGCCGTTGCGATCATGATGCCTGCCTTGCGGCAGGCATCAAGCACGGCGATGGCTTTCTGTCCGGCGATGATGTGGCTCATTCCGGTACTTCTCCGGGGTAGATGACGGTTGCGGTTGCGATGGCTGCAATGCCTTCGCGACGGCCGACAAAGCCAAGCTTTTCGTTCGTCGTAGCCTTGATGGAAACCCGGTCGGCGGCGATGCCCAGCATGTCGCAGAGTGCTTGTGTCATGGCGGCGCGATGGGGGCCGATCTTTGGCGCTTCACTGATGAGTGTCACGTCCACATTGGCGATCCGGCCTCCCGCCTCGCGGACGATTTTGGCCGCATGTTCGATGAAGATGCGTGAGGCAGCTCCTTTCCATTGCGGATCGGATGGCGGAAAATGTGTGCCAATATCACCCGCACCGCGCGTGGCGAGCAGGGCGTCGGTCAGCGCATGAAGGGCCACATCGGCATCGGAGTGACCGTTGAGCTTTGCCTCATGGGGGATTTTCACGCCGCAAAGCGTGACATGATCACCCGGCTCGAAAGAATGAACATCATAGCCATTGCCCGTGCGAATGTCGGGAAATACGGCATGGTCCTGCCGCAGGCGCTTGTCTGCCATTTCAATATCCTTTGCCCAGGTGAGCTTTGTATTATCCGCCGAACCTTCGATAATGCGAACAGCAATTTCCTGCCATTCGGCAATGGCGGCATCGTCGGTAAAGTCGGTGCGGTTGATTGCGAAGGCTTTCTCATGTGCGTCCAAGATCGGCGCATAGGGAAAAGCTTGCGGCGTCTGCGCCGCGAACAAGCCGGTACGGGAAATGGTGGTCTCTACCATGCCGTCTGCCGCCGCCCGTTTCAACGTGTCGGAGACGGCGAGGGCGGGAAGCACACCATTATCAGGGGTGAGGTTTGCAATGATGCGTTCCAGCAAATCCTGACCGATGAAAGGACGCACGCCATCATGGATCAACACATATTGCGGCGCTTCGTCCTTCAAGGCCAGAAGACCGAGGCGGGTCGATTCCTGTCGGGTGGGGCCACCGGTAACGAGGATGACGTTCTCATGCTTCTCCGGCACAGCGCGCCGATAAAGCGCATGATCGTCGGGATGAATGACGACGGCGATTGTGCCGATGAGCGGGCAATCGGTAAAAGCGCGCAAAGTGCGGGCAAGCACGGCCTCTGCGCCAATGAGCCGATATTGCTTCGGCCCCTCGGCGCTTTGCCCCGCCCGCTCGCCGCGACCGGCCGCCACGATGACTGCTGCTGCCTTTGAAATGACTGTAACCTCTGCCAAAGATTGTGCCTGCAAGCCGAATAAGGCCTTGCGACGACAAATGCCAGACGGCAATTGATTTATCGTGCGTTCAGGCTGCTTTTCCTTGCGTTCGGAAAGCGGGGTGATTAAACTGTATGCGGATTTCATAATGCATATCAAATAGGCGCTTATTGGTGACTTCCCTCGATCAACCTTTGAATATTCGCGGTGTGATGCTCAAGAACCGCGTTTTTCTTGCGCCGATGTCCGGTGTTTCCGATCTCCCGTTTCGCAAGCGCGCGGCTGAGGCCGGTGCGGGTATGGTCGTGTCCGAAATGGTGGCGAGTGCGGAGCTGTGCAACCGGCACAGGGAAAGTCTGTTGCGCCTTTCCGGCGAGGGGCTGGGAACGCATGTGGTGCAGCTTGCAGGACGCGAGGCGCGCTGGATGGGGGAGGCTGCAAAAATCGCCGAAGGCGAGGGTACGGATATCATTGATATCAATATGGGCTGCCCTGCGAAAAAGGTGACGGGCGGCTATTCCGGTTCGGCGCTGATGCGCAATCTCGATCATGCCATGACACTGGTTGAGGCCACGGTTGCGGCGGTGAAAGTACCTGTCACGCTGAAGATGCGACTTGGCTGGGATGAAAACAGCATCAATGCGCCGGAGCTTGCCAGGCGCGCCGAAGATGCGGGTATCGCCATGGTGACGGTGCATGGCCGCACGCGCTGCCAGTTTTATGAAGGCACTGCAGACTGGGATGCGATCCATGCGGTGCGCGATGCGGTGAGAATCCCGCTTGTCGCCAATGGAGATGTCTCATCGCGCGCCGATGCCGAGGAAATTCTGCGCCGCTCGGGGGCTGACGCTGTAATGGTGGGACGTGCCTCCTATGGGCAGCCATGGCTGGCGGGAGCGATCGCGGGAAGTGATTTCGCACCGCGTGATGCAAATGGAATTCTTGATTATATTATAAGACATTACGAAGATATGCTCGACCATTATGGCAGCAAAATAGGCATTCGTCACGCCCGCAAGCATCTGGGCTGGTATATGGATCGCCATGCCGGGCGCGCCTTCACGCCGGCAGACAAGGCGGAACTCATGACGTTGACGGATCGGGCTGCAGTGGTTGAAACCCTCCGGCGAATATTCCTGCGCGATGTCGATCCGCTGCGAAAGGTTGCCTGATGCGCAATAAGACTGAAACGGGCGGCGTTCCTTCCATCGTGCTTGATGCGATCAGCCAGCCGGTCATCATGGTGAGTGCGGATAATCACATCGTCTATGCCAATCTGGATGCGGAGCAGTTTTTCCTGTCCGGCTCATCCATTCTGGCGCGAAACCGGCTGGAATCCTTTCTTCCCTTCGGAAGCCCCCTGCTTGCGCTGGTCGATCAGGTGCGGGCGAGCCAGATGCCGGTCAACGAATATCGTGTCGATATTTCTTCTCCGCGTCTGGGCGCCGAACGGATCGTGGATATTTATGTTGCACCGGTGGCGGAAATGCCGGGAGCGGTGGTCATTCTCTTCAAGGAAAAGAGCATGGCGGAAAAGATCGACCGCCAGATGACGCATCGCGGTGCGGCGCGTTCAGTTACCGGCCTTGCATCCATGCTGGCGCACGAGATCAAGAACCCGCTTTCCGGTATTCGCGGTGCGGCGCAGCTTCTGGAACAGGTGGTCAGCGATGAAGATCGCGCGCTGGCGCGGCTTATCACCGAGGAGACCGACCGTATTGTCTCGCTTGTGGACCGGATGGAGGTTTTTTCCGACGAGCGCCCCATCGAGCGCACGGCGGTCAATATCCATGCCGTGCTGGACCATGTGAAGGCCATTGCGCGCAATGGTTTCGCACGGAAAATCCGCTTCAGCGAGGATTACGATCCATCCCTGCCGCCGGTCTATGCCAATCGCGACCAGCTTGTGCAGGTGTTTCTCAATCTGGTGAAAAATGCCTGCGAGGCGATGGGTGGCCGCGATGGCGGCGAGATCGTGCTTTCGACAGCCTATCGCCCCGGCATTCGCTTGCAGGTGCCGGGCGCGCGCGACCGCGTGGCGCTGCCGCTGGAGTTCTGCGTGCATGATAACGGGCCGGGCGTGCCGCAGGACATGCTGCCGCACCTCTTCGACCCATTCGTAACCACAAAAACCAACGGCTCCGGGCTGGGGCTGGCGCTGGTTGCCAAGATCATCGGCGACCATGGCGGCATCATCGAATGCGACAGCCATCCTGCGCGCACGACTTTCCGTATTCTCATGCCAGCCTGGAAAGGCCCCGGCGAACCGGAAATCAGGTCAAACACTATTGGCAACGCTGGAGACAATGCATGATTGCAGGGCGTCCGACTGGAACTGTACTGGTGGCAGACGACGATGCAGCCATTCGCACGGTGCTCAATCAGGCATTGTCCCGTGCTGGTTATGATGTGCGGGTGACGTCCAATGCCGCATCGCTCTGGCGCTGGGTTGCGGCGGGCGATGGCGATCTGGTGATCAGCGATGTCATGATGCCCGATGAAAATGCATTCGATCTCTTGCCGCGCATCAAGAAGATACGCCCCGATCTGCCCGTTGTGGTCATGAGCGCGCAGAACACATTCATGACCGCAATCCGCGCTTCTGAGGCGGGGGCTTATGAGTATCTGCCAAAGCCGTTCGATCTGACCGAGCTTATCAATATCGTAGGGCGCGCGCTCTCGGAACCCAGGCAGAAGCCTGCCGTGGCGCTTCCCGACGAGCAGGGGGAGAACATGCCCCTTGTGGGCCGTTCGCCCGCCATGCAGGAAATCTACCGTCTTCTGGCGCGCATGATGCAGACAGACCTCACCGTCATGGTGACGGGTGAATCCGGCACCGGCAAGGAACTCGTCGCGCGTGCCCTGCATGAATATGGCCGCCGCCGCAAGGGACCGTTCGTGGCGATCAATATGGCTGCAATCCCGCGTGACCTTATCGAATCGGAACTGTTCGGGCACGAAAAGGGAGCATTCACCGGCGCACAGAACCGGTCGAGCGGGCGCTTTGAGCAGGCCAATGGCGGTACGCTGTTTCTGGACGAAATTGGCGATATGCCGATGGAGGCGCAAACGCGCCTTCTGCGCGTGCTGCAACAGGGCGAATATATGACCGTTGGCGGGCGCACGCCGATCAAGACCGATGTGCGCATCGTTGCCGCCACCAACAGGGATTTACGACAGATCATCGCGCAGGGGCTTTTCCGCGAAGACCTCTACTACCGCTTGAATGTAGTGCCGCTGCGCCTGCCGCCGCTTCGCGAACGAAGCGAGGATGTCCCCGATCTCGTGCGCCATTTCTTCAAACGCGCTGCGGAAGAGGGGGTGCCCGAAAAGCGCATTACCAATGCGGGTCTGGAGATGATGCGGCGCTATCCGTGGCCGGGCAATGTGCGCGAGCTTGAAAATCTCGTGCGCAGGCTTGCCGCGCTCTATCCGCAGGAAGAAATCGCGCCGGAAATCATCGAAACCGAGCTCAAGGCCGAATTGGCCAAGCCGGACGTTGTTGCCGCTGCTGGCGGCGAGATGGAAAATATCTCCATTTCACAAGCCGTGGAGCAGAACATGCAGCGCTATTTCGCTTCGTTCGGTTCGGATCTGCCGCCGCCGGGGCTTTATCAGCGTGTTCTGGCTGAAGTGGAATATCCGCTGATCCTTGCCTGCCTGACGGCCACCCGCGGCAACCAGATCAAGGCCGCCGATCTTTTAGGACTTAACCGGAATACGTTGCGCAAGAAAATCCGCGAACTCGGCGTCAATATCTATCGTGGCGCAAAGACCTGCGGTTAGCACTACAGTTGCATTCTTCGTGATGCCGGGCTGCAAAGATCTGCTGCCGGGAATGCTTTAATCACAAGCAATCGTTGCATTTTCGCCACAATGCGTTGCATAGATGCAACGCTATTGGTTATTATGGTTAACATGAACAGGGCGAATCTGACGACCGACATGAATGGGACGAGGCAATCATCGCAAGATGAGGGGCAGGGTGAGGGGCGCAGGCTTCTCGCCTTACCGGGTATTATTACCGTCGTTTCGGCGCTGGTCACAGCTTCGTTTTCCTTCGCGATCCTGATCGGTATTACGCCAATCACCCCCGACCGCACGGTTACACTGGCGCTGGTGATTATCAATGTCGCGTTGATTTTGTTTCTGATCCTGCTGATTTGCCGCGAGGTCTATCGCATCATAACGGCGCGTAGGCTGGGCAAGGCCGCGTCGCGCCTGCATGTGCGCATTGTAGCCCTGTTTTCGCTGATTGCCGCCATTCCGGCAATCGTGGTGGCAATTGTCGCTTCCGTGACCCTCAATCTGGGCCTTGATCGCTGGTTCGACCAGAATACACGCGACATCATCAGTTCATCCCAGAATTTCTATACAGCCTATCTTCAGGAAACCGCGTTGAACCTCCAGAGCACGTCCTATTCGATGTTGCAGGATCTGGATGCGCAGCGTGCCATTTATAGCCTCGACCGGAACGGTTTCATCCAGTTGATGACATTGCAGGTGCGTGGGCGCGCCTTGCTGGGCGCATTTCTGGTGCGTGATAATGGCGATGTCGTCGTGCAGAGCGATACGGGCATGGAAAGCCATCTGCCGCCGCCGACGAAGGATTCGCTTGAAAAGGCACCGGACGGAAAGCCTGTCATCATCCCGCCGGGAAACACCAATTTCGTCGGTGCACTCATCAAGATGCGCGAAATTCCCGACATGTATCTTTATACGGTGCGTTCGGTTCCGCCGCAAATTCTTGATGCCATCAATCTGATGAATGCCAATGCCAGGCGCTATCAGGAAATGGATGCGAACCGCATTCCGACGCAGATTGCTTTCGCTTTGCTCTATTTCGGCCTGACGCTGATCGTGCTTCTGTCGGCCATCTGGACGGGCATTGCCGTTGCAGACCGGCTGGTGCGGCCAATCCGGCTGCTGATCGGCGCATCGGACGATGTGGCTGCCGGCAATCTTGATGTTTCGGTGCCGGTGCGCTCGTCCGATGGCGATGTGGGGGCGCTGTCGGGTACTTTCAACAACATGGTTGCCGAGCTGAAAAGCCAGCGCAACGAACTTATTTCCGCCAAGGACCAGATCGATGAGCGCCGCCGCTTCTCCGAAGCCGTGCTTTCGGGTGTGACGGCAGGGGTTATCGGTATTGAGAATGACGGGTCGATTTCGATCCTCAACCGCTCTGCGGAGCATATGTTTGGCGTAACGTCGGAAGATGCGGTCGGGAAAAGCCTTACCAGCATCGCGCCGGAGGTCGGGCAGGCTTTCGAGGTGGCGCGCGCCACGGGGCGAACCGTGCACCGCGAGCAGGTGAGCATGGCGCGCGGCGGCGGTAGCCGCAGCTTCAATGTGCAGGTAACGGTCGAGGATGCCGAATCCGAGGATCACTCCTATGTGGTGACGGTGGACGACATCACCGATCTGGTGCAGGCGCAACGTTCTTCCGCATGGGCGGATGTGGCGCGGCGCATCGCGCATGAAATCAAGAATCCGCTGACGCCGATCCAGCTTTCGGCAGAGCGCATCCGCCGCCGGTATGGCAAGGTCATCACGGAGGATCGCGAGGTTTTCGACCAGTGCACGGACACCATCATTCGTCAGGTCGGCGATATTGGCCGCATGGTCGATGAGTTCTCCGCTTTTGCGCGTATGCCCCAGCCGGAAATGCGGCATATGGACCTGCGCGAAGCATTGCGTGAAGCCTCGTTCCTGATTGAAGTCAGCCGCAGCGACATTCATTTCGACAATGATTTCGGTTCGGAAAAGCTGATTGGATCGTTCGATAGCCGCCTGATCGGGCAGGCCTTCGGCAATGTCATCAAGAATGCCAGCGAGGCCATTGACGCGGTTGCGAAGGAAGAGCGCGGCGAGGGGCATATCCGCATTCACGCCTACAGGGCGGATGGGCAACTGGTGGTCGATGTGATCGACAACGGCAAGGGCTTGCCCGGCGATGATCGCCAGAAACTGCTGGAACCCTATATGACGACCCGCGAAAAGGGAACGGGCCTTGGCCTCGCAATCGTTCGCAAGATTGTTGAAGATCATGGCGGTAATCTTGAATTGCATGATGCGCCCGCGGATTTTCACGCAGGCCGGGGCGCAATGATACGTATGGTCTTTCCCGAGGATCCCCCCATTCCATCCGATGCGGATTCGGGAAATGACGAAAAGCACACAGCTGGACAGGTGATTTGATATGGCGGCCGATATTCTTGTTGTTGATGACGAAGTGGATATCCGGGATCTTGTTGCTGGTATTCTGAGCGATGAAGGCCATGAAACACGCACCGCTTTCGATGCGGATAGCGCGCTTGCGGCCATTAATGACCGCGCTCCGCGGCTGGTGTTTCTCGATATATGGCTTCAGGGCAGCCGGCTCGACGGTCTGGCACTGCTGGACGAGATCAAGAAGCAGCATCCTGAATTGCCGGTGGTGATGATTTCCGGTCATGGCAATATCGAAACCGCCGTCTCGGCCATTCGTCGCGGCGCCTATGATTTCATCGAAAAGCCGTTCAAGGCCGACCGCCTGATCCTCGTGGCGGAACGGGCGCTGGAAACCTCCAAGCTCAAGCGCGAGGTTTCCGACCTTCGCAAACGCACCGGCGACCAGTTGGAACTGGTCGGCACGTCGCTCGCCATGAACCAGTTGCGCCAGACCATCGAGCGCGTGGCCCCCACCAACAGCCGCATCATGATTACCGGCCCTTCCGGTGCAGGCAAGGAACTTGTGGCGCGCGCAATCCATGCCCAGTCGAGCCGTGCCAATGGGCCTTTCGTAACGGTGAACGCGGCGACGATCACGCCGGAACGCATGGAAATAGAGCTGTTCGGCACGGAGATGGACGGTGGCGAACGCAAGGTCGGCGCGCTGGAAGAGGCTCATGGCGGCATCCTCTATCTGGACGAAGTGGCCGATATGCCGCGCGAAACCCAGAACAAGATTTTGCGCGTGCTGGTCGATCAGCAGTTTGAACGTGTCGGTGGCACCAAGCGCGTGAAGGTTGATGTACGCATCATTTCCTCCACGGCGCAGAACCTCGAAGGCATGATCGCGGAGGGCACTTTCCGCGAAGACCTGTTCCATCGTCTTTCGGTTGTTCCGGTGCAGGTGCCGGCGCTGGCCGCGCGGCGCGAGGATATTCCCTCGCTGGTCGAGTTTTTCATGAAGCAGATTGCCGAGCAGGCGGGCATCAAGCCGCGCAAGATCGGGCCGGATGCCATGGCCGTGTTGCAGGCGCATAGCTGGCCGGGCAATCTTCGCCAGTTGCGCAACAATGTCGAACGCCTGATGATCCTGACGCGAGGCGACGACCCGGATGAACTCGTGACGGCCGATCTTTTGCCCGCGGAAATCGGCGACACGCTGCCGCGCGCACCGACGGAATCGGACCAGCACATCATGGCGCTGCCGCTGCGTGAAGCGCGCGAGCGTTTCGAGAAGGAATACCTGATCGCGCAGATCAACCGTTTTGGCGGCAATATCTCGCGCACGGCTGAATTCGTCGGGATGGAACGGTCTGCGCTCCATCGCAAGCTGAAGTCTCTCGGCGTATAATATAGCAGGGCGAACGGAGCGGATATGCGGGTAATTGTTTGCGGAGCAGGGCAGGTCGGCTATGGTATTGCCGAACGGCTGGCTGCCGAGGAAAACGATGTATCCGTCATTGATACATCCGCACGTGATATCGAGATCGTGCGCGATACGCTGGATGTTCGCGGTTTTATAGGCCATGGCTCACAGCCCGATGTGCTGGCGGCCGCAGGGGCTGACGAAGCGGACATGATTATCGCGGTCACGCTTTCCGACGAGGTCAATATGGTGGCCTGTCAGGTGGCGCATTCCGTGTTCAACGTGCCGACCAAGATTGCCCGTATTCGCGCCCAATCCTATCTGAAGGCGGAATATCAGGACCTGTTCCTGCGTGAAAACCTGCCCATTGACGTCATTATCTCGCCGGAAATTGAAGTGGGCGAAGTGGTGCTGCGGCGTATCGCGTTGCAAGGCGCGACGGATGTGCTGCGCTTTGCCGATGACAAGATTATCGGACTTGCCATTGAATGCCTTGATGAATGCCCTGTCATCAATACGCCGCTCAGGCAGCTGACCGAACTTTTTCCTGACCTTACCGCCACCGTGGTTGGCGTGGTGCGCAATGACAGCCTTTTCATCCCGCGTTCTTCGGACGAATTGAATGCCGGAGACCTTGCCTATGTGGTTACGACACGGGAACAGGTGCGCCGCACGCTGGGCCTGTTCGGGCATGGAAAGCCGGAAGCAAATCGCATCGTCATCGCGGGCGGCGGCAATATCGGGCTTTACGTGGCAAAAGCCATTGAAGAGCGTGAATGGCACACCCGCGTAAAGATGATCGAGAGCGAGCATGAGCGCGCCTTCGCTATTGCCGATCAGCTCAAGCGCACGATGGTTCTGCATGGCAGCGCGCTAGACCAGAATCTCCTGCAGGAAGCAGATGTGCAGGACGCCGATCTGATGGTGGCGCTCACCAATCAGGATCAGGTGAATATCCTGTCCAGCATCATGGCGAAGCGGCTTGGCTGCAAGACCAATATGGCGCTGCTCAATACGGTGGCCTATCAGGACTTTACCCATATGGTAGGGATCGACGCCTATATAAATCCGAAGGCTGTCACCATCTCGAAAATCCTCCAGCATGTGCGTCGTGGCCGTATTAGCGCAGTCTATAGCATCTATCGCGACAGGGCGGAACTTATCGAGGCGGAAGCCCTGGAAACCTCCTCGCTGGTCGGTGCGCCATTGCGTGATCTCGATCTGCCGGAGGGCTTGCGAATCGGAGCCATCTACCGCGACGGAGAGATGATCCGTCCAAACGGTGACGTGCGGATAAAGCCCAGGGACCGGGTTGTCATTTTTGCAACTGCGGATGCGGTAAAACATGTGGAGCAGATGTTCCGCGTCAGTCTTGAGTTCTTCTGAGCACGATTTCGTGCTAGCTTAATCCTGGGTGAGGATTAGGGGACTCGCATGGATATCTGTACGTTCTGGTATGGCTCGCGTTTGCGGGACGTCGATCGCATTTGCCTGGCATCAATGGTGATGACTGGCCAAAGGGTGAAGCTTTTTGCCTATGCCCCGATCGAGAACGTACCGCCGGGTGTCGAACTGCATGATGCCGAAAGCATTTTGCCTGAAACGGCATTCAAGCGGCTTGATCCGGCCTATCCGAATTTTCATACCCAACTGACTGTTGTTCAATTCAGTGATATTTTCCGTATCATGCTGATTAAATACCAGCAGGGCGTCTGGCTGGATACGGATGTCTATCTTCTCAAGCAGTTTCATCCCGATCCGGACAAGCCATACCTCGCCAGGGAGAATCGCTCCCGTGTCGGTGTGTCTGCGCTTTATCTTCCGCATGACCATCCGATTATTCATGAATTCGAGGATTACATGGCCGCGACCGATCCGCCGCCGACCTGGCTGGGTCTGCGCAGAGGCAAATTGCGTCCGCTTTACTATCGATTGATCCACAAGGAAGTAACGCCCGCCTCCATTGGCATTACAGTCTTTGGCAATGACGGTATCTCACGCCTCGCCCGCAAATACGGGATTTTCAAGGATGCCGCGCCGCAGGAAAATTTCTATTACTGGGTCGGCAAGGAGGCCACGCGCATCTATGATCCGGCCTATGGCCTGACGCCGATCCATCATCCGGAGTTTATCGGTTTTCATATCCATAAAAAGCATAAGGAAGTCGTGTCGTTCCAGCCGGGAAGTTTTTACATGTGGGCAATAGATCGGGTGCGCCCATTGCTGGAATCTAAAGAAAACAAAGAGCTTGCGCTGGCAGATTGAATCCCGTGGCCTTCGCTGTATGTCAAATTTGCTACGAGCCAATGAAATTGCCGGTTGCGCAAAGATTCCCATCCTGTTAACCGAAGCTAACGAGCGAAGCAGTTGTGTTTCCACAGCAATTGCGGATGGGTATCGGTTTTGCACACGCGGGTGCTTGATTTATGCGCATGTGCGTGTTCGTTTATCATATCGCGAGCTGGCTGCTGATCGATTAAAGGAATAAAAACAATGGCTGAACGATCGCAAAATCTACAAGACCTCTTTCTGAATTCTGTCCGCAAGCAGAAGATTTCTCTAACGATCTTCCTTATCAATGGCGTGAAATTGACCGGCATTGTAACGTCTTTCGATAATTTCTGCGTGCTTCTGCGTCGTGATGGTCATTCGCAGCTTGTTTACAAGCATGCTATTTCGACAATCATGCCGAGCCAGCCTGTACAGATGTTTGAAGGCGAGGAAGCCTGACGCTTTCCGATATTTGCCGGGGCGTGGTAAGTATCCCGCCCCAGCTTTTGTTTGAGTATGTTTCGGCCAGAAAGCGCATCGCTATCGGGCATTGCTTGAACGTTCCGGGGCGTCTTCATTTGAAACAGCTTACGCGGTGATTTATCTGCAAGGCAGATCCATGCGTTCCCGCGTCCCCGGAGAATATTACTTGTCCAAACCCAAGGATAAAAAAGCGGCATCCCTCGATGGCAGCAAGGGCTTTGCCCTTTCCGAGCCTAAGCCAACGAGAGCAGCCGTCATTGTTCCCGTCCTGCCGGACCGTTATAATAGCGGCTCTGCGGGCGAGGATGGCGCAAGATCGCAGTTCCAGCGTTCCAACGAGGCGCGCCTTGAGGAAGCGATCGGGCTTGCGCGCGCAATTGGTCTTGATATCGAACATGCGGAAATCGCCATCGTCACCAATCCGCGGCCCGCGACGCTGCTTGGTGCGGGCAAGGCCCAATCCATTGCCGAAGTCGTCAAGGAAAAGGCGATTGGACTGGTGGTTGTCGATCATGCCCTGACGCCGGTGCAGCAGCGCAATCTTGAAAAGGAATGGAACGCCAAGGTCATCGACCGAACCGGGCTCATTCTGGAGATTTTCGGTGAACGCGCGCGCACCAAGGAAGGCGCGCTTCAGGTGGAGCTGGCGCATCTCAACTACCAGAAGGGACGCCTTGTCAGAAGCTGGACCCACCTTGAACGCCAGCGCGGCGGTGGGGGCTTCCTTGGCGGCCCGGGTGAAACCCAGATCGAAGCTGACCGACGCCTGCTTCAGGAAAAAATCCTGCGCATCAAGCGCGAGCTTGAAACCGTGGTGCGCACGCGCGCGCTGCATCGCCAGACGCGGCGCAAGGTGCCGCATCCAATTGTTGCGCTTGTCGGCTATACCAATGCGGGAAAATCCATGCTTTTCAACCGCATGACGGGTGCGCAGGTGCTTGCGGAAGATATGCTTTTCGCCACGCTCGATCCGACCTTGCGCCGCATCCGGCTTCCCCATGGCGAAACGGTCATCCTGTCGGACACGGTGGGCTTTATTTCCAATCTGCCGCACCATCTCGTTGCCGCTTTCCGGGCAACGCTCGAAGAAGTGGTGGAGGCCGACCTGATCCTGCATGTCCGTGATATTTCCGACCCCGACAACGCGGCGCAGGCCGAGGATGTGGAGAATATTCTGGCTGGTCTCGGTATCGAGCCGCAGGACCATGCCCGCGTCGTGGAGGTCTGGAACAAGATCGACAATCTCGACGAAAGTGCGCGTGAGGCAGCCTTGCGCCTTGCCGCCGCCGGAAGCGAGGAGGGGCGCCCGATCCCTGTTTCGGCTATCACCGGTGAAGGCGTTGACAGGTTGCTTTCGCTTATCGAAACACGGATAGCAGGTGCGCTTGGATCGGTCGATCTGGTGCTTTCGCCTTTCGATCTGCATCTTCTCGACTGGATTTACCAGCACGGCAGCGATGTTCAGCGTGAAAACCTTGAAGACGGTTCGGTTCGTATCAAGGCGCGGCTGACCGAAATCGCCCGCAGGATGCTGGACGAAAAGCGCGGCATCCGGCCTGAAAAGCCTGAGATCGATTGGGAGTAGGCGGATATTTCGCGCCACTTGCGGAACAGGGGCGCAACGCCCTATGTATGGAAGTCCGACGATTCAACCTAGTCATATCGCCATTAATATATCAGAGGCCCATAATGAGAGATCCGATCGAAACCGTCATGAACCTCGTGCCGATGGTGGTCGAGCAGACCAACCGTGGCGAACGGGCCTATGATATCTTCTCGCGTCTTCTGAAAGAACGCATCATTTTCGTCAATGGACCCGTCGAAGACGGCATGTCCATGCTGGTCTGCGCGCAGCTTCTCTTTCTTGAAGCGGAAAATCCGAAGAAAGAGATCAACATGTATATCAACTCGCCCGGCGGCGTCGTGACGTCCGGCATGGCGATCTATGATACGATGCAGTTTATCCGCCCGCCGGTTTCCACGCTTTGCATGGGGCAGGCCGCTTCGATGGGGTCCCTGTTGCTGACCGCTGGCGCTACCGGCCATCGTTATGCGCTGCTCAATGCGCGCATCATGGTTCACCAGCCTTCGGGCGGCTTCCAGGGCCAGGCTTCGGATATTGAGCGCCACGCGCAGGATATCATCAAGATGAAGCGCCGCCTGAATGAAATCTACGTCAAGCACACGGGCCGCGACTACGACACCATTGAACGCACGCTCGATCGTGACCATTTCATGACTGCCCAGGAGGCGCTTGAATTCGGTCTCATCGACAAGGTGGTCGAAGCGCGCGATGTAAGCGCAGACGAATCGAAATAAGGTCGAAATCTTCGGTGCGCTCCCTTTTTCGTGCCTTTTGCCACAAAAGGGGCCCAATTCTTGGTCGTACGTGATGGTTAATGCGTCACGTTAAGTATCTGTTTGGGTTCGAGGCGCTAAACTCGGCCGGAATGAGCCGAATCTTTGCCGGGAACTTATTTTTTGTTTGTTCGGCGGTGCAGGTTCTGCAAAAGTTGCCAGAGGGTTCCTTCGGTCGGGGAGCCTGCGGTGACAGGAATCCTGAAACTACAGGGCAGCGCGTATCTGCTGCCGTGGTGGCCGGCGGGAGGCGCGTTTTCCCTCCCGGACCGGGTCCGAACCGGAAGAAACGATTGATCTGGACGCCCAAGGTCCATTTCGGTCAATTGAAAGGAAACTGCGATGAGCAAAGTCAGCAACGGCGGCGGCGATTCCAAGAATACGCTTTATTGCTCGTTCTGTGGCAAAAGCCAGCATGAAGTGCGCAAGCTGATTGCAGGCCCGACCGTTTTCATCTGCGACGAATGCGTCGAACTCTGCATGGACATCATCCGTGAGGAAAACAAATCCTCCATGGTGAAGTCGCGTGAGGGAGTGCCGACGCCGCAGGAAATCATGGCCGTCCTTGACGATTACGTCATCGGCCAGAAGGATGCCAAGCGCGTTCTGTCGGTTGCGGTTCACAATCATTACAAGCGTCTGGCGCATCAGTCCAAGAACAGCGATATCGAACTGGCGAAGTCGAACATTCTGCTCGTCGGCCCGACGGGCTGCGGCAAGACCTATCTTGCCCAGACGCTTGCCCGCATCATCGATGTGCCGTTCATCATGGCGGATGCGACGACGCTGACGGAAGCCGGCTATGTCGGCGAAGATGTGGAGAACATCATCCTGAAGCTGCTTCAGGCCGCCGATTATAATGTGGAGCGCGCGCAGCGCGGCATCGTCTATATTGATGAAGTGGACAAGATCAGCCGCAAGTCGGACAATCCATCCATTACCCGTGACGTATCGGGCGAGGGTGTGCAGCAGGCCCTGCTGAAGATCATGGAAGGCACTGTCGCTTCCGTGCCGCCGCAGGGTGGGCGCAAGCATCCGCAGCAGGAATTCTTGCAGGTGGATACGACAAACATCCTGTTTATCTGCGGTGGTGCTTTTGCGGGTCTCGACCGTATCATTTCCGCTCGCGGCGAGAAGACCTCCATCGGCTTTGGCGCTACGGTCAAGTCCGTCGATGAGCGTCGTATCGGTGAAGTCTTCAAGGAATTGGAACCGGAAGACCTGTTGAAATTCGGCCTGATTCCGGAATTTGTCGGTCGTCTGCCTGTCATCGCTACGCTCGAAGACCTCGACGTCGATGCTCTGGTCCAGATTCTGACCGAGCCGAAGAATGCGCTCGTGAAGCAGTATCAGCGCCTGTTCGACATGGAAAATGTCGAACTGGTGTTCCATGACGATGCGTTGCGCGCGATTGCCAACAAGGCTGTCGAACGCAAGACGGGTGCACGCGGCCTGCGTTCGATCATGGAAAAGATTCTGCTCGATACCATGTTTGAACTGCCGACGCTGGAAGGCGTTCGCGAAGTTGTGATTTCGGGCGATGTGGTGGATGGAAGCGCCCGCCCGCTATACATCTACGCCGAGCGGCAGGACGAAAAGGGCAACGTTTCAGCCTGAATGGCATGAAATGTCCCTGAAAAGGCCGCGAAAGCGGCCTTTTTCATGTGCTAACCTTGCGTCAGCTTTTGCTCCCGCCAGGGCGGCGGCAACAGGGGCATGAAATTTCACTAGTAAGTATATGTATCTATTGGATTTTTAGAATTTAACGTTTGAAACAGCATATGTAACGGCCGGGATTCAAACGTCAAATTCAATCCACTAGTGATCTGATTCAATCCACTGGTGCACAGAGGAAGCTTGATATTGTACTAAATGACGGGACAGCGCAGGATAGTTAACGATTCTTTGGATGCGCCATGAATAGGCTATTGAATTGATGGGTTCTGCTCTCCAAGTATGGACCGAAGCACGCTTTGTGACCTGCCTCACGACAAAAGGGGGCATAGGCGTGGCAGTTGGGTCGGAAGGCCCGAGAAAGGACTAGTGTTATGACGGGTATTGAACAGAAAACACCGGTTGGTGGTTCTGAAACGGGTGGTGCGGACGGGCTCTATGCTGTCTTGCCGCTGCGTGACATCGTCGTCTTTCCCCATATGATCGTCCCGCTTTTTGTGGGCCGCGAAAAATCCATTCGCGCGCTTGAAGAAGTGATGGGCGTTGACAAGCAGATATTGCTTGCCACCCAGAAGAACGCTGCCGATGACGATCCGGCGCCGGACGCGATCTATGAGATTGGTACGATCGCCAATGTGTTGCAGCTTCTGAAACTGCCGGACGGCACCGTCAAGGTGCTGGTCGAAGGCACGGCACGCGCCAAAATTTCCAAGTTTACCGATCGTGAAGATTATCACGAGGCTTATGCTGCGGCTCTGCAGGAGCCGGAGGAAGATGCTGTCGAGATCGAGGCACTGGCCCGCTCGGTGGTTTCCGACTTTGAAAATTACGTCAAGCTGAACAAGAAGATTTCGCCGGAAGTGGTTGGCACGGCCAGCCAGATCGACGATTATTCCAAGCTTGCCGATACGGTTGCCTCGCACCTTGCGATCAAAATCCCTGAAAAGCAGGAAATGCTGTCGGTTCTTTCGGTGCGCGAGCGCCTTGAGAAAGCCCTTTCCTTCATGGAAGCCGAAATTTCTGTTCTACAGGTTGAGAAGCGTATTCGCAGCCGCGTCAAGCGCCAGATGGAGAAGACGCAGCGCGAATATTATCTCAATGAGCAGATGAAGGCGATCCAGAAGGAGCTTGGCGACAGTGAGGACGGCCGTGATGAAGTGGCCGAAATCGAAGAGCGCATCACCAAGACCAAGCTCAGCAAGGAAGCGCGCGAAAAAGCTCTGGCCGAGCTGAAGAAACTGCGCAGCATGAGCCCGATGTCCGCTGAAGCGACGGTGGTTCGCAATTATCTCGACTGGTTGCTCTCCATTCCATGGGGCAAGAAGTCGAAGGTGAAGCAGGATCTGAACTTTGCGCAGGAAGTGCTGGATGCGGAGCATTTCGGCCTTGGCAAGGTCAAGGAACGCATCGTCGAATATCTGGCGGTGCAGGCCCGTTCGACCAAGATCAAGGGTCCGATCCTCTGCCTCGTTGGCCCTCCCGGCGTCGGCAAGACCTCGCTTGCGCGCTCGATTGCCAAGGCAACGGGCCGCGAATATGTCCGCATGTCGCTTGGCGGCGTACGCGACGAGGCTGAAATCCGCGGTCATCGCCGCACCTATATCGGCTCGATGCCCGGCAAGGTCATCCAGTCGATGAAGAAGGCGAAGAAGTCCAATCCGCTTTTCCTGCTCGATGAAATCGACAAGATGGGCCAGGATTTCCGCGGCGATCCGTCTTCGGCCATGCTGGAGGTGCTGGACCCGAAACAGAACGCGACCTTCATGGATCACTACCTTGAAGTTGAGTATGATCTATCGAACGTCATGTTCGTGACGACCGCCAATACGATGAATATTCCCGGTCCACTTCTGGATCGTATGGAGATCATCCGTATCGCCGGTTACACGGAAGACGAAAAGCTGGAGATCGCCAAGCGGCACCTGTTGCCGAAGGCCATCAAGGACCATGCCCTGCAACCGAAGGAGTTTTCGGTTACGGAAGATGCGCTGCGCAACGTTATCCGCCATTATACGCGGGAAGCGGGCGTGCGTAGCCTTGAACGCGAGGTGATGACCCTTGCGCGCAAGGCCGTGACGGAAATCCTGAAGACGAAGAAGAAGTCGGTAAAGATTACCGACAAGAACCTCTCCGATTACCTTGGTGTGGAGAAGTTCCGCTTCGGTCAGATCGACGGTGAAGATCAGGTGGGTGTCGTGACTGGCCTTGCCTGGACCGAAGTCGGCGGTGAGCTTTTGACCATCGAAGGCGTCATGATGCCGGGTAAGGGCCGCATGACGGTTACGGGTAATCTCCGTGACGTGATGAAGGAATCGATTTCGGCCGCGGCATCCTATGTCCGCTCGCGCGCGATCGATTTCGGCATCGAGCCTCCGCTGTTCGACAAGCGCGATATCCACGTGCACGTGCCGGAAGGCGCGACGCCGAAGGATGGTCCTTCTGCCGGTATTGCCATGGTTACGGCCATCGTCTCCGTGCTGACGGGTATTCCCGTTCGCAAGGACATCGCCATGACGGGTGAAGTCACGTTGCGCGGTCGGGTTCTGCCAATCGGCGGGTTGAAGGAAAAGCTGCTTGCGACCTTGCGCGGCGGTATCAAGAAGGTTCTGATCCCGGAAGAGAACGCCAAGGATCTGGCGGAAATCCCGGACAATGTGAAGAACAATCTTGAGATCGTTCCGGTATCCCGCGTCGGTGAAGTGCTGAAGCACGCGCTCGTGCGCCAGCCTGAACCGATTGAATGGACCGAGCAGGAGAATCCCACTGCCGTGCCTCCGGTGGAGGATGAAGCAGGGGCTTCGCTGGCCCATTAAGGGCACTTGATGTGCCCTGATAATCGAAATGCCGGGCTTCAAGCCCGGCATTTCTGTGTTTAACCCCGGTTTTCCGGGGTTTTTTAGTGTTGACAGGCTTGGTTTACGGCTCTTTTCGAATAAACTCCGCCCCATCCGGTCGCGTTATCCGTTCCGGTTTAGAAAGAAAGGAAAATGCCTATGAACAAGAACGAATTGGTCGCCGCAGTAGCGGAAAAGGGCGGTTTGACGAAGGCTGATGCCGGTACGGCTGTTGACGCAGTGCTTGCTTCTGTGACCGCTGCCCTCAAGGCTGGTGAAGAAGTCCGTCTGCCTGGCTTCGGCGTTTTCTCCGTTTCGCATCGCGCCGCTTCGACCGGTCGCAACCCGTCGACCGGCAAGGAAGTTGCTATTCCCGCCCGCAACGTGCCGAAGTTCTCGGCCGGCAAGGGCCTGAAGGACGCCGTTAACGGCTAATCATGATCTGGAGAGTGAAAGCTCTTCAAACGGGTCGTGACGATAAATTTCCAGCCATCGCGACACGATCGCGAATGGCTGTCGAGAAGGGCCCGGTTCATCCGGGCTTTTTTCTTTGGTTGGCGTGTACATCCAGGGGGATAGGATGCTGACGCTATCTACGCCCTGAATATGCTCAAGGCTGCTTTACTCGGCAGCTTGGGAGCTGCGCTTGGGCCGGCGTTCCAGCAGCTCCTTGAGGAATTGGCCGGTATAAGACCGCTTCTCCTGCACAATGTCTTCCGGACGGCCTACGGCAACAATCTCGCCGCCGCCGTCGCCACCTTCCGGTCCAAGGTCGATCACCCAGTCGGCAGTCTTGATGACTTCCAGATTATGCTCGATCACAACGACCGTGTTTCCTTGCTCCACCAGTTCGTGCAGCACTTCGAGCAGTTTTGCTACGTCGTGGAAATGCAGGCCGGTGGTGGGTTCGTCAAGAATATAGAGCGTGCGGCCAGTTGCGCGGCGCGACAGTTCCTTGGCAAGCTTCACACGCTGCGCTTCGCCGCCGGAAAGCGTCGTCGCCTGCTGGCCGACCTTGATGTAACCGAGGCCGACCTTGACGAGCGTTTCCAGCTTGTCGCGCACGGCCGGCACGGCGGAGAAGAATTCAGCACCTTCTTCCACTGTCATGTCGAGAACATCGGCAATGGACTTGCCCTTGAACAGCACATCCAGTGTTTCGCGGTTATACCGCTTGCCGTGGCAGACATCGCAGGTCACATAAACGTCTGGCAGGAAGTGCATCTCGATCTTGATGACGCCGTCGCCCTGACATGCCTCGCAGCGCCCGCCCTTGATGTTGAAGGAAAAGCGGCCCGGCTGATAGCCGCGCGCCTTGGCTTCCGGCAGGCCCGCAAACCAGTCGCGGATTGGTGTGAACGCACCGGTATAGGTGGCCGGGTTGGAGCGCGGGGTGCGCCCGATCGGTGACTGGTCAATGTCAATCACCTTGTCGAGAAATTCCAGCCCCTCTATCCGGTCGTGTTCAGCCGGATGCTCACGCGACCCCATGATGCGGCGCGACGCAGCCTTGAACAACGTCTCGATCAGGAAGGTGGACTTGCCTCCGCCTGAAACGCCCGTGACAGCGGTGAAGGTGCCGAGTGGAATATCGGCTGAAACATTCTTCAGGTTGTTGCCCCGAGCGCCCACGACACGCAGCCGCTTGGTCTTGGAAATTTTGCGACGCTCGGCCGGGACGGCAACTTCCATCGCGCCGGACAGATATTTGCCTGTCAGCGAATTCGTATTTGCCATGATATCCTGGGGCGAGCCCTGCGCAATCACCTTGCCGCCATGCACGCCCGCTGCCGGGCCGATATCGACCACATAATCGGCGGTGAGGATTGCGTCCTCATCATGCTCGACCACGATGACCGTATTACCGAGATCGCGCAGGTGGCGCAGCGTGTCGAGCAGGCGGGCATTATCACGCTGATGCAAACCAATGGATGGTTCATCCAGCACGTAAAGCACGCCGGTGAGGCCCGAGCCGATCTGCGAGGCAAGGCGGATACGCTGGCTTTCGCCGCCAGAGAGCGTGCCGGAATTGCGCGCCAGCGTCAGGTAGTCGAGCCCCACATCGTTGAGGAATTGCAGGCGCTCGCGAATTTCTTTCAGGATGCGCGCTGCAATTTCACGCTGCTTTTCATTAAAGCTGCCATCGATGTCGCGGAACCAGGCATCGGCCTTGCGGATCGACATTTCGGTGATCTCGCCAATATGTTTTTTGCCGATCTTTACGGACAGGGCTTCCGGCTTCAGGCGATAGCCATTGCAGGCGGGGCAGGGGGTGGAGGCCATGAAGCGCTCGATTTCCTCACGCGACCATGCCGAATCGGTTTCCTTCCAGCGGCGTTCCAGATTGGGGATCACCCCCTCGAAAGGTTTCGTGGTTTGATAAGACCGCAGCCCGTCGTCATAATGGAAGGTAATTTCCCTGCCCTTGGTGCCATAGAGAATGGCTTGCCGGGCCTCTTCGGAAAGTTCCGACCAGCGCGCGCTTACCTTGAAACCATAGGCCTTGCCCAAGGCTTCCAGCGTCTGGTTGTAATAGGGCGACGAGGAGCGCGCCCATGGTGCAACCGCGCCGTCTTTCAGCGCTGCGCTTTCATCGGGAATAATAAGGTTTGGATCGATGGCCTGCTGCGTGCCGAGACCGTCGCAGGTGGGGCAGGCACCAAACGGGTTGTTGAACGAGAACAGGCGCGGCTCGATCTCAGGAATGGTGAAACCGGAAACCGGGCAGGCAAATTTTTCCGAGAAAAGAATGCGCTCATGCGTTTCGTTGGCTGATTTATTGGCTGAACCGCCTTCCGCCGTTTCTCCCACTGGCAGGGGCTTGTCGGCAAATTCGGCAATGGCCAGACCATCCGCAAGCTTGAGACAGGTTTCGAGACTGTCTGCAAGACGTGTGGACAAATCCGGGCGCACCACCACGCGGTCTACCACTACGTCGATATCGTGCTTGTATTTCTTGTCGAGTGGCGGAACGTCGGCGATCTCATAGAAGGTGCCGTCCACCTTCACGCGCTGGAAGCCCTTTTTCTGAAGTTCGGCGAGTTCCTTCCTGTATTCGCCCTTACGCCCGCGCACGATAGGCGCAAGGATATAAAGACGTGTGCCTTCCTCCAGTGCGATGACCCTATCGACCATCTGGCTCACCGTCTGGCTTTCGATCGGAAGGCCGGTAGCAGGAGAATAGGGAATGCCCACACGCGCAAAGAGCAGGCGCATATAGTCGTAGATTTCGGTGACTGTGCCCACCGTCGAACGCGGATTGCGGCTTGTCGTCTTCTGCTCGATGGAAATGGCGGGCGACAGGCCGTCAATCTGGTCGACATCCGGTTTCTGCATCATTTCGAGAAACTGGCGCGCATAGGCTGAAAGGCTTTCGACATAGCGGCGCTGGCCTTCGGCATAGATCGTATCGAAAGCAAGCGAGGATTTGCCCGAGCCAGAAAGCCCCGTCATCACGATCAGCTTGTCGCGCGGCAGATCGAGATCGACATTTTTCAGATTGTGCTCGCGTGCGCCACGTATGGAAATGAATTTCTGATCGCTCATTCCGCGTCCTGCCTGCTTCGTCCTGCCATGGATAACCGGGCGCCGAATGTGGGGATACGTCGCGCCGCTCCATTATATGGGGTGGGACCTTCCAAGAAGAAGGGGTCTCCGGTCAATCGTCCGAGTGAACTCATATCACCAGAACAAATATCGAACAACCAGCCTTCTGATATGCGATACGAAATGTGAACGCAAGAGCGTTGACTGTCACTCCTGACAGGAGCAGACTACCCTTACTCGCCGATAGCGGAGAGATGCCGTGGGCGGAATAGCGCGGCATCGGCAAGAGGTCCGCAGGAGGCGGGAAAACCCGGTAGGAGGTAAGGAGCATGAGTCCACCTGACTAGGTTATGTCGCTTTCGTAAGAACGAAAGCACAATCGGATTTGATTGTAGCGGCATCTTTTCGCAAGGAATGATGCATCGTTGATCAAGATATCGATTGCCGAAAATTTACCTCACACGCGGAAGGAAGATGGCTGTGCGCCATTGATTTCCGAAAGAATTTGTCGACGAAGCACTGTCGACATGAGAGCTTTGCTCAACCCCAAGCCCTGCGCGCCAAAGATACAGTGAGCGGCAGGGCTTTTCTTATGGCTGTCCAGAGGGAAAACCGGCCTTCGCGGCGTGCAAAGCGTAAAATGTCCTTAAAATAGGGGAGAGATGTTCATTTCGTTCACGCAAATGCTTGCATTTTGAACAAAACAGGAACATAAACTCTGTGGACATCAAAGAATTCGCCTTCCAGGATTGAGCGCATATTGAGCCAGTCCTGTAAGGTGAACATTCTAGTTTCTGGTTATGGACGCAGTTGCGCCTGACCTTTCTTTTGGAAAGCGCCCCTTGTCTGGACGAAGACGTGTGGAAAAGGTGCGTGCAAGACCCGGAGTAAGTTTTCGATGGCTGGTAGCGTCAACAAGGTCATTCTGGTCGGCAATCTTGGTGCAGATCCTGAAATTCGCCGCCTGAATTCCGGCGATATGGTTGCCAACCTGCGCATTGCAACCTCGGAAAGCTGGCGTGACCGCCAGACCGGCGAACGCAAGGATCGCACCGAATGGCACAGCGTCGTCATCTTCAATGAAAATCTCGCCAAGGTTGCCGAACAATATCTGAAGAAGGGCGCCAAGGTTTATATCGAAGGCGCGCTCCAGACCCGCAAGTGGCAGGATCAAAACGGCAATGACCGTTATTCAACGGAAATCGTGCTGCAAAAATTCCGTGGAGAGCTTCAAATGCTCGACAGCCGCAGCGAAGGCAGCGAGGGCCGTTCCTTCGGCGGTGGTGGCAACCGCAACCAGATGTCGGATTATTCCGGCGGCGGTGGAGATTTCGGCTCATCCGGCCCATCTTCGGGCAGCAGCGGCGGTTTCTCGCGCGATCTGGACGATGAAATTCCGTTCTGATCAGGTTTGACGGGCGCTTCGGCGCCCGCCCTTTTCAGCAGCGTCTGCTTTCGCATATTTTCCGAAAGCTGCCCCCACTTTCGGGAGCGCGCTTCAGAGCCCATGGTCGGGCTGTCCTGATTTTCAGGGCTTTTTGACTGTATGTGCTCTGGTGTCTAAATAGGCTGAAATTCCCAGGGATCCTCTTGTCCAGTCACGAAGTAGACATAGGGGGCGTCTGACGCCCCCGAAAGGAACGTGGAGCCTGTCGTAAGCGAGATTGTCGTGCCGTTATAAAGAAGAGGAAGAGCGGGCAGATAGTCAGACTTGGCGACCCAGGCAATAGTGGTGCCCACTGCATTATCAGGAGTACCATTTCCAAGGCCAATAAGGGAGGCATCCAGTTCTGAAGCTTTGATCTTTCGATGGGGTTTTATCCCAAGTGTAACCCTGGTTTAAAGAACTTCCACTTTCAAGCAGCAAGAGAGTATATGTACCTTGTATGGTGGGTGTTTTAAAATATGAAAGATATTTATTATGTTTTTTATTAAAAATTTTGTACATTATATTCTCCATTTTAACGTACATTACTTTTTTAAAATCATATGAACTCCAATATTTATCAACTGTAACATCTGTCAGGGTTTTAATTAAAAATAGTTCCTGAATATTATTTAATGATATTTTTGATTTTGGTGGCGTGACCTTATACAAGATCATGGATGGGGTAGGTTTCAATTGAAAACTCCATCCGGTCTGCTGGAAAGCGGGTCAACGAATACTGAACAGGTCTTCCTTCCGTATCAATTTTCACCGCCTGAGCTGTCAGCACAATCGCACCGGGCGAAAGTTTTAGATATCTGCGATCATCGGCATCAGCATGGCGAGCGGAAATGATGGTCGACTTTCTGAAATATTCTTCAATAGATGCTTTTCTAAGGGTGACAGCAATGGAGCCGCTTTCAGCATAATCAACTGCAATATCGGGAAAACGGGCCGCATCCAGCCAAAGGGTGGCACGCGAAAGCGGGTGGCCATCCGCGCTGTGCAGGGTTTCGAGCCGCACCACTTCCTGCCCGGTCTCAAGTTCCAGTGCGCTGGCAATTTCCGGCGAGGCGGTTTCCAAATCGCTTGCCAGCAATATGCCTTTGGTTTCGCGTGTCTGCGAGGCGAAGGTCTGTGAGATGCGGGAGGGGTGCGTGCACTGATTGGTGAGGCGCTTCGCATTGGCGATGAAAGTACCGCGCCCTTGCTCGGCCCGCAGGACCCCTTCCTGCGTCAGGGCTGCAATGGCATTGCGCACCGTATGACGATTCACGCCAAAATGCTCGGCCAGCTCGATCTCCGCAGGCATACGCGCGCCGGGCTGAAGTTTCCCGGCCATGATATCACTGCGTATCTCATCGGCAATCTGTCGCCAGATTGCAACGCCGCTGTTTCTCTCAATTCGTCTGGTCTTTGCCTTCAATCGCCGTTGTCCTATCGTTGGCAGGCTATATTCATTCTGATATTGTATAGTTATCTATATAAATAGACAAGTTTGACGATCAAACCAACAAGGTCGGACAGGGAAGCATATGTGCGGCACACAGCGAAGCACAAATGGGAACATGGCCAATTCCGCCACTAAAGGCGGAACGTGCCGGGTGCTGTGATGCAGGCTGATACGCCAAAAGGCTGTTTTGTAGCCGTTGTCGGCCCCAGTGGGGCTGGCAAGGATACGATCATGGATGCAGCGCGTGTGGCTCTTTCTGGCGATATGCGCTTTCATTTTGTGCGCCGCATCATCACCCGCACACAAATGCCGGGGACGGAGGATCATGACAGCCTTGATGAAGCGGATTTTGCCAGGGCGGCAGGTGAGGGGCGTTTTGCACTTCACTGGCAGGCGCATGGCTTGCGTTATGGCCTGCCGAAGACGCTGGATGATGAAATTGCAGGCGGCGCAGTTGTGATCGCCAATGTCTCGCGCCGGGTTTTAAGCGATATTCGCAGGCTTTACACGTCTCGCTCGGTCGTGGTCATCAGTGCCCGAACTGAGGTGTTGGCGCAACGGCTTGCATCGCGCGGGCGCGAAAGCCGGGAAGAAATCGCCGCGCGGCTTGCGCGTGAAGTGGGCTTCGATGACGGCTCTGGAGATGTCGTCACGATAGACAATTCCGGCGAAGTTGGCGCATCCACAAAAGCCTTTCTGCATCATTTGCATGAAATTGCTGTTAAAACAATTGCTTAATTATGTTTCTTTGAGTTTCTTATAAAATAATACAAACGTCATTTCACGGCACGAAGGCAATGAAGTCGATTGATTTAGAGCGGAACCGCTCTAACCAATGATGAGTGTCTTGATACCATCGGCGACGAACTGCACGGCAAGTGCTGCCAGGATGACGCCGAGAAGGCGGGTGAGAATGGAGCGGCCTGTTTCCCCCAGAAAACGATCGACCCGTTCTGCGAGCAGCAGCACAAAATAGGTAATCAGCAGGCAAACGAAAATAACGCCGAGAAGTGCGGCACGCGAACCAACACTAGGAAACGATTCCGATGTCAGCACGATAGCCGAAATGGCGCCCGGCCCGGCAATCAGAGGAATGGCGAGCGGGAAGGCGGCTATATTGCGGATATGATCCCGGGTTATGGCAACCTCGGCGCTTTTTTCCTTACGTTCCGTGCGCTTCTCGAAAATCATTTCAAATGCGATCCAGAACAGGAGCAAGCCACCGGCCACCCGGAAGGCGCCGATGGTTATGCCGAACATGCCGAGAATTTGCGCGCCCGCAATTGCAAAAAGCGCCATGACGATGAAACTGATGATCGAGGCGCGAAGCGCAACCTGTCCGCGCTCATGGCGGCTCATGCCGGGGGTGATGGCCAGAAACAGCGGCGCCAGACCTGGCAGATCGATTGTGACGAGGAGGGTCACGAAAGCGCTGAAAACCGTATCGTAGAACCCCATCCTGCACATGCCCCTTTTGTTGGTCTGATTTGTCCGATCACATTTCCGCAAATGTAAACCATGAAGGCCGCAGGGTCGATGCAAAGAGCGATAGGGAACAACATCCTTGCGCCATCTTTATGTGAATATCTTGTAAGTTATTGATCTTACAGCCGGAATTAACCGGTTGAAATGGTCCTGAAATTGGCCTTTTATGCTGTTTTCCTTTATAAAGTGACTTTATCGATTCTGTTGAGAAAGAAATCTGAATAGTGTCAGATCAAACGCCTCCACCCGGTTCCGACGATATGAATGGTGGCCCAAACGGCGGCCCAAGCGGCATTGAGCCGATTTCCATTATCGAGGAAATGCAGCGGTCTTATCTTGATTATGCCATGAGCGTGATCGTGAGCCGCGCGCTGCCCGATGTGCGCGACGGCCTGAAGCCTGTGCATCGGCGCATTCTCCATGCCATGAACGAGATGAATCTCGCCTATAACCGCCCCTACCGCAAGTCGGCCGGTGTGGTTGGTGAGGTCATGGGTAAGTATCACCCGCATGGCGATGCTTCGATCTATGATGCCCTCGTGCGTATGGCGCAGGATTTTTCCATGCGCGACCCGCTGATCGACGGGCAGGGCAATTTCGGTTCCATCGACGGCGATCCTCCGGCGGCGATGCGATACACTGAATGCCGTCTGGAAAAGGTCACGGAATCCCTCCTGTCGGATATCGACAAGGACACCGTCAATTTTCAGGACAATTATGACGGCCGCGAACAGGAGCCGGTGGTTCTGCCGGCACGCTTCCCGAACCTTCTCGTCAATGGTTCAGGCGGTATTGCGGTCGGCATGGCCACCAATATTCCGCCGCACAATCTGGGCGAAGTCATTGATGGTTGCGTTGCGCTGATCGACAATCCGGCCATCGAACTGTCGGAACTGATGGAATTGATTCCCGGTCCCGATTTCCCGACGGGCGGTATCATTCTGGGCCGCAACGGTATCAATTCCGCCTATACGACCGGGCGCGGCTCGGTCATCATGCGCGGGCGCGCCACAATCGAGCCGATGCGTGGCGACCGTGAGGCCATTATCATCACCGAGATTCCCTATCAGGTGAACAAGGCCTCGATGATCGAGAAGATGGCCGAACTGGTGCGCGACAAGCGCATTGATGGCATTTCCGATCTGCGCGATGAATCGGACCGTGAAGGCTATCGCGTCGTGGTGGAGCTGAAGCGCGATGCCGTGGCCGATGTCGTGCTGAACCAGCTTTATCGCTATACGCCTTTGCAGACCTCGTTTGGCTGCAACATGGTGGCGCTGAATGGCGGCAAGCCGGAACAGCTCACGCTGCTCGACATGCTGCGCGCCTTCGTCGCCTTCCGCGAGGAAGTGGTGACGCGCCGTACCAAGTTCCTGCTCAACAAGGCGCGTGATCGCGCGCATGTGTTGGTCGGTCTTGCTATTGCCGTTGCCAATATTGACGAGGTGATCGCCCTCATTCGCCGTGCGCCCGACCCGGCGACGGCCCGTGAGCAGTTGATGGAGCGCCGCTGGCCCGCCGTCGATGTGGCTCCGCTGATCCGTCTTATCGACGATCCGCGCCATACGTTGAACGAAGACAATACCTATAACCTCTCCGAAGAACAGGCTCGCGCCATTCTCGATCTGCGTTTGCAGCGCCTCACCGCGCTCGGCCGCGATGAAGTGGCCGATGAGTTGAACAAGATCGGTGAGGAAATCCGCGATTATCTGGATATTCTCGGCTCGCGCCTGCGCGTGATGAATATCGTCAAGGAAGAGATGATTGCCGTTCGCGACGAGTTCGCAACGCCGCGCCGCACCGAAATCGGTTTTGGCGGCGCGGAAATGGACGACGAAGACCTGATTGCCCGCGAGGATATGGTCGTCACCGTCAGTCATGCAGGCTATATCAAGCGCGTACCGCTCACGACCTATCGTGCGCAGCGCCGCGGCGGCAAGGGCCGTTCCGGCATGGCCACCAAGGAAGAAGATTTTGTGACCCGCCTGTTCGTGGCCAACACGCATACGCCGGTTCTGTTCTTCTCGTCGCGCGGTATCGTTTACAAGGAAAAGCTGTGGCGTCTGCCGGTCGGCACGCCGCAATCGCGTGGCAAGGCGCTCATCAATATGCTGCCATTGCAGCAGGGCGAGCGTATCACCACCATCATGCCGCTGCCGGAGGATGAGGATTCCTGGGCGAACCTCGACGTGATGTTCTCGACCACGCGCGGCACGGTTCGCCGCAACAAGCTGTCGGACTTCGTGCAGGTCAATCGCAACGGCAAGATCGCAATGAAGCTCGAAGACGAGGGCGATGAAATCCTCTCGGTCGATACCTGTACGGAATTCGACGATGTGCTGCTGACATGTGCCGGTGGCCAGTGCATCCGCTTCCCCGTTACCGATGTGCGCGTCTTTGCTGGCCGCAATTCTATCGGTGTGCGCGGGATCAATCTGGCAGAGGGCGACAAGGTCATTTCGATGGCGATCCTGCATCATGTCGATGCAACGCCGGCGGAGCGTTCCGCCTATCTCAAGCGTTCGATTGCAGAGCGCAGGGCACAGGGCGCTGACGATGCGGATGATATCGTTGTTGTCGGCGAGGATGTCGATGCAGAAGCGGAGCTGTCGGAAGATCGGTATCAGGAGTTGAAGGCTCGTGAGGAAACCGTGCTGACGGTCAGCGAATTCGGCTACGGCAAGCGTTCTTCGTCTTACGAGTTCCGCATTTCGGGCCGCGGCGGCAAGGGCATCCGTGCCACAGATACGTCGAAGACCGATGAAATCGGCAAGCTTGTGGCGCTGTTCCCTGTTGAGGGAAGCGATCAGATTCTGCTTGTTTCGGATGGCGGACAGCTTATTCGTGTGCCCGTGGATGGCATTCGTATTGCCGGGCGCTCGACCAAGGGTGTTACGATCTTCAATACGGCGGATGGCGAAAAGGTTGTCTCCGTGGAGCGCATATCCGATGCGGATAGCGATGAGGAAAACGGCAATGGGGGCGATGCGGCGCCGGAAGGCGATACTCCCGCTGCCACGCAAGAATAAGAAGGAATATACGATCTTCGGGTCGGTATTTTTCGGGTTTCAATAAAAAAGGCCGATGGCGCAAACCATCGGCCTTTTTCAGATGCCAAGACTGGAGGAATTGGCGATCTCAAATCTTTATCGGCAGCCTGCTCAGGCGCGGCCTGCACCCCATGTGCCTAATTGGTCAGCGCGAACGCATGTTGCGCAGCGTATCACGATCGAATGCAACCTGACGCACACGCTGGCGCTTGCTCGCGTTCTCTTCGAGAAGAAGTATGATTGCCGAGGCAGCCATTGCGACCATCATGGATAATGCCAGAAGAAAGATCATCATCTTCTTTTCCTTTCGACATACATACGCTTCAAGAACGAAAAGGTTGCACCAAACTTGCACCTATTCTGGTAAATCGGTTGTGAACTTGTCGTGAAGATGCTGTTCATATCGCGTTCATTTGTTTTCTTGGTTTCTGTTTTCTTATCGCTGCTGTTCTTGTTGAAAATCCCGTCAGAAAAGGCTAGCTGGAAGAAATGACGATCGCGATCTATGCGGGTTCCTTTGACCCGGTAACCAACGGCCATATAGATGTCCTTAAAGGGGCCTTGCGCCTTGCCGATCAGGTTATTGTTGCCATCGGCATGCATCCTGGCAAAAAACCGCTTTTCAGTTTTGATGAGCGCGTTGCGCTTATTGAGGCAAGTGCGAAGGCGGTTCTGCACAAGGATGCTGCGCGTGTTTCCGTCATCGCTTTTGATGGGCTGGTCATTGATGCTGCGCGCAAGCATGGGGCGCAATTGATGGTACGGGGCTTGCGTGACGGCACCGACCTTGATTACGAAATGCAGATGGCTGGCATGAACGGCACCATGGCGCCGGAATTGCAGACGGTTTTTCTACCTGCCGATCCGGCAGTGCGCACGATTACCGCCACATTGGTTCGCCAGATTGCGTCCATGGGCGGGGACATCAAGCCCTTCGTTCCGGTGGCCGTCGCTGCCGCCTTGAACACCAAATTCAAATCCTGACCGCAGGGAGTTTTTCGATCATGTCTTTCATTCGCTCGGCGCTGGCCGCTGCCGCTTTTGTCGCGCTCTCGATCGGTGCAGTGCAGACCGCATCGGCTGCCGATCCTGAAAATACCGTTATTTTGAAACTGAAGGACGGCGATGTCGCACTTGAGCTTCGCCCCGATCTTGCGCCGAAGCATGTGGCGCAGATCAAGAAACTGGTGCGCGAAGGCGCTTATAACGGCGTGGCTTTCCACCGCGTTATTCCGGGTTTCATGGCGCAGACAGGCGACGTAAAATTCGGCAATATGGACAAGGGCTTCGACGCGGCCCGCGTTGGTACCGGCGGTTCGAACTACCCCGATCTCCCGGCGGAATTTTCCAAGGAACCTTTCGTGCGCGGCACGGTTGGCATGGCGCGCAGCCAGAATCCGAATTCGGCCAATTCACAGTTTTTCATCATGTTTGATGACGGCCCGTTCCTCAATGGACAATATACGGTCGTGGGCAAGGTTGTCAGCGGCATGGATGCCGTGGACAAGATTAAGAAGGGCAGCGAAGCCGAGAATGGTGCCGTGAAGAATCCCGACAAAATCATCAAGGCCACCATCGAAGCTGACACGAAGTAACACCCATCTGGCGCCCCGGAAACGGTTGAACTTTCGGGGTGCAAATCAACAGGAGAGGCCCAATGGCTTATAAAGACCCAGAAAATACGCTCGTTCTCGAAACCACAAAGGGCAATGTGGTGCTGGAGCTCTACCCGGATCTCGCACCGGGCCATGTCGCGCGCATCAAGGAACTGGCACGCGAAGGCGCTTATGACGGCGTTGTCTTCCATCGCGTGATCGACGGTTTCATGGCGCAGACCGGCGACGTGAAGTTCGGCAAGTCGGGTGGCGCTCATTTCGACGGTTCGCGCGCTGGCATGGGCGGTTCGGACAAGGCGGACCTGAAGGCTGAATTTTCCAACACGCCGCACAAGCGCGGTACGGCCTCCATGGCGCGCTCCGCCAATCCGAATTCGGCCAATTCGCAGTTCTTCATCTGCTTTGCCGATGCTCCATGGCTCGACCGCCAGTACACCGTCTGGGGTCAGGTCATCGAAGGCATGGATAATGTCGACCAGATCAAGCGTGGCGAGCCGGTTTCCGATCCGGACAAGATCGTGACCGCGCGTATCGCCGCCGACATCTGATTCAATAGTTTGTATCGAGAAATCTCGGCTCCGGCTTCGGCCGGGGCCGACTTTATGCGTTGCGTTTCCAAACGCGATATTGCTTCGCGCTTTCGCTGGAAATGCCCATACGAGGTAAGTCATGCGTGTTGATCTTTTCGATTTCGATCTGCCGGAGGAGCGCATTGCCTTGCGCCCGGTTGAGCCGCGCGATCATGCAAAACTGTTGCACGTTCGCCCCGGAGAGCCGTTTGAAGATCGACACGTCTATGATCTGCCCGACCTTTTGCAGCCGGGCGACGCGCTTGTTTTCAATGATACCAAGGTGATACCGGCACAGCTTGAAGGAATGCGCGAGCGCACGGGCAATATTTCGCAGGTCAGTGCAACGCTGCATATGCGTGTCGGCCCTGATCGCTGGAAGGCTTTCCTGCGCCCTGCCAAGCGCGTGAAGGAAGGCGACCGCATCCGCTTCGGCCATTCCGGAACAAGCTGCTTTCTCGGCACGCTCGATGCAACGGTAGCTGAAAAAGGGGATTCGGGCGAGGCGCTTCTGGTTTTCGATCTGTCCGGTGCGGTGCTGGACGAGGCGATTGCTGCCGTCGGCCATATTCCGTTGCCACCCTATATTGCTTCAAAGCGCCCTGAAGACGAGCGTGACCGCAAGGACTACCAGACCGTCTATGCGCGGGAGGAAGGTGCGGTTGCCGCACCGACGGCGGGGCTGCATTTCACGCCGGATCTTCTGGAAAAGATCAAGGCCAGGGGCATTGAGGAGCATTTCGTAACCCTGCATGTGGGGGCGGGCACCTTTCTGCCGGTCAAGGCCGACGACACCGGCGACCACAAGATGCATGCGGAAATCGGCCATGTTTCGCAAAGGACGGCGAGCGCGCTCAATGCCGTGCATGAGCGGGGCGGGCGTATTATATGCGTGGGTACGACTTCGCTACGGCTTATCGAGAGCGCCACGGGTGAGGACGGTGTTGTGCGGCCATGGTCTGGCGCGACGGATATCTTCATTACGCCCGGCTATCGCTTCCGGGCTGTCGATCTGCTGATGACCAATTTTCATCTTCCGCGTTCCACCCTTTTCATGCTGGTTTCGGCCTTCAGCGGTCTCGATACGATGCATGCTGCTTACAATTATGCGATTGCCGACGGCTACCGCTTCTATTCCTATGGGGACGCAAGCTTGCTTGAACGTATCGACCACGATAGACACTCGGCATGACCACAGAAAATTTCGGATTCAAGGTTCTCGCGCGTGATGGCGCGGCTCGTCAGGGTGAGATTTCCATGCCGCGCGGCGTGGTGCGCACGCCCGCCTTCATGCCGGTCGGCACGGCTGGCACCGTGAAGGCGATGTATATGGACCAGGTGAAAGAGCTTGGCGCCGATATCATTCTTGGCAATACCTATCACCTGATGCTGCGCCCCGGTGCCGAGCGCGTGGCCAGGCTTGGCGGCCTGCACGAATTTGGCGGCTGGAAAGGCCCGATCCTGACTGATTCCGGCGGGTTTCAGGTCATGTCGCTTGCGCAGTTGCGCAAGCTGAACGAGCATGGCGTTACCTTCCGTTCGCATATTGACGGCAAAGCCTATGAGATGACGCCGGAACGCTCCATTGAAATTCAGGGGCTGCTGGATTCCGATATCCAGATGCAGCTTGATGAATGCGTGGCGCTGCCGTCACCAGAAAAGAATACCGAACGCGCCATGGAGCTTTCGCTGCGCTGGGCCGAACGTTGCAAGGTGGCATTTGGCGACCAGCCGGGCAAGGCCATGTTCGGCATCGTGCAGGGGGGCGATATCGCGCGTCTGCGCGAAAGATCGGCAGAAGCGCTCAAGGCCATGGACCTCAAGGGCTATTCGGTTGGTGGGCTTGCGGTGGGCGAGCCGCAGGAAGTCATGCTGGATATGCTGGAAGTGGTCTGCCCGATCCTGCCAACGGAAAAGCCGCGCTACCTGATGGGGGTCGGCACGCCAGATGATATTTTGAAATCCGTGGCGCGCGGGATCGATATGTTCGATTGCGTGATGCCGACGCGCGCGGGGCGCCATGGCCTTGCTTTCACCCGCTTCGGCAAGGTGAATTTGCGCAATGCGCGTCATGCGGAAGATCATCGCCCGCTCGATCCGCAATCCGATTGTCCGGCATCGCGCGATTATAGCCGCGCCTATCTGCATCATCTGGTGAAGTCCGGCGAGGCGCTCGGTGCAATGCTGCTCACCTGGAACAATCTTGCCTATTATCAATATCTCATGAAGGGCATTCGCGCGGCGATTGCCGATGGGAAATTCAGTGATTTTACCGCTGAAACCACGGAAGGCTGGGCAAGAGGCGATATGCCTGCGCTCTAAAACGGTTCGTGTTTTAACGGAAACGCCGGAACCGCTCTATGTCTTGGTTTCTACGCATTGTCCGCTCGTCAGCATGGTTTCCAGGCGGCAGAGCACGGAATATTGCTCGGCATCGGTGAGGATATCGCAATCGAGAAGCTTGCCGCTTTGCATTCCGGCAATTGCCAGATAGGCGATGAGTGCGGTGTCGGGATCGACCGCATCGGATACCATGCGGTCAAGCAAAGCCCTGTGGTAATGTCGAACAGGCACCATAAAATCCGGATTTTCCGCCAGTGCGGCAAGCACACCGCAAGCAGGAGGCTCCTTGTCGGCTTGAATCCGATAGACGTCCAGAAAAGCGCGGGCTACCCGGTTTCTCTCACCGCTCTGGAGCGTTTCCTGAACCGCCATGGCCTGCTCATGTTCCTGCATATATTTTTCCACCATAGCTTCAAGAAGCTTGGCTTTGGTGGGGAAGGAATAGAGCAGTCCACCTTTGGAAAGGCCCGCACGAGCAGCAACAGCATCGAGTGAAATATGGGCCGGGCCGACTTCCTGCGCCAGCTCGGTTGCTGCACGTAAAATTTTTTCGCGTGAATTCTCCCTCTTTGTGGGTAACAATTTACTTGATCTCCTGACCGTTCATATGCTGACATTACCGTCCAGACGGTACAGTTGCCCGCCTCTCTCATTCAAGTAAATTAAGCGCGACCTTTGCGTAAAAGGGGATGCGCTTCAAAGCCACCTTGGAGTTCATCCGAATGATCAAGCGCCTGATCCTGGCAATAATATTCCTGGTGGTCGTCGTCGGAGGGTTGATCGGGTTCAATCTGTTCCGCTCGAAGATGATCAAGGATTTTTTTGCCAATATGCAGCAGCCAGCGCAGACGGTTTCCACCGTAACCGTTGAGCCCGGTGTGTGGCAGCCGGGCGTGGAAGCCATCGGCACCGCCAGCGCGCTCAATGGCGTCGATCTGACCGTGCAGCTTGACGGTGTCTTGCAGAAGATCAACTTCAAGGCCAATCAGGACGTGAAGCAGGGCGATATTCTCCTGCAAATGGAAGACAGTATCCAGAGGGCGGACCTTGCCGCCGCGGAGGCTGAGGCCGTTCTTGCCCAGCAGAATTTGAAGCGCGCCGATACATTGCGTACGCGCGGCGTGGGCGCGGTATCGAATGTCGATACGACTGCCATGCCGGCGAATGCCGCTGTCGCACTGGTGAAAAAGATGCGCGCCACGCTGGCGCAGAAGTCGGTCAAGGCTCCGTTTTCGGGCGTCATCGGCATTCCGAAGGTCGATATCGGCCAGTATCTGACGCCGGGCACGGTGATCGCTACCTTGCAGAATATCGATATCATGCGCATTGATTTTACGGTGCCCGAACAGCTGCTTGCAACCATAAAGCTTGGGCAGACCGTGAAGGTGGGTTCCAATGCGGACACACTTGATTTTACAGGCAAGATCGTCGGCATTGACCCCAAGATCGACCCGACCACCCGCCTGGTTTCCGTGCGCGCGGAGGTGGATAATCCCGATCACAAGCTGACGCCGGGCCAATTTGTGCAGGTTCGCGTGGAACTGCCGGAAGAAAGCAATGTGATTGCACTGCCGCAGACCTCCATCGTGTCGAGCCTTTACGGCGATTATGTCTATGTGGTTCGCCCCGAACAGAAGCAGGAAAGCGCGAAGGCGAGCGAAGCCGCAAAGGTGCAAGAGGGCCAGAAACAGGTGGCGCAGCAGGTCTTTATCAAGCTTGGGCGGCGGTCTGCAGGCAATGTGGAAGTTACAAGCGGCCTGAAGCCCGGCGACATCATCATCACTGCGGGACAGAACCGTCTTTCATCCGGTGTTCCGGTAAAGATCGACAATACGGTCAATCCGTCCGGGAACCCGGCTGACAGGCAATAGGCGAGCAAGATGAATTTTTCCGATATCTTCATCCGGCGCCCCGTGCTTGCCACGGTGGTTTCCCTCATGATCGTCCTTTTGGGCCTGCAGGGGATTGCGCAGCTTTCCGTGCGCGAATATCCGAAGGTTGATGAAACCGTCATCACCGTGACAACGGCCTATGCCGGTGCGAGCGCCGATCTCATTCAGGGCTTCATCACTGCGCCCATTGCGGAAGCGGTCGCAACAACCGAAAACATTGACTATGTAACCTCGTCCAGCCGTCCTTCGTCCAGTACTGTCACCGTGCAGATGAAGCTCGGCGCAGACCCGGATGCGGCGCTGACCGAGGTTATCGCGAAGGTCAATCAGGTTCGTGGCAATCTGCCCGACGAATCCGACGATCCTGTCATCGTCAAGGGAACGGGCCAGAGCTTTGCCACCATGTATCTGGCGGCGCAGAACCCCAATATGACGAGTGAGCAGATCACGGAATACCTAAAGCGCGTGATCCAGCCTCGTATGTCCACCATTCAGGGTGTCGCCAAGGCGGAAATTCTCGGTGGGCAGGTCTATTCGATGCGTGTCTGGCTGGACCCGATCCAGCTTGCCGCGCGCCAGATCACCGCGCCGGAAGTTCTGTCCGCGATCAAGGCCTCGAACTTCCTGTCTGCGCCGGGCAAGACCAAGAACGAATATGTTGCGACATCGATCACGCTGAAGTCCACCTTGCAGACACCGGAAGCTTTCGGGGCCATGCCTATCAAGGCGTTGGGCGACGAAGTGGTGCGCCTGCGCGATGTGGCAAAGGTGGAGCTTGCGGCAGAAAGCACGGATACTATCGTTTCGTTCAACGGTTCGGCCGGCACATTCCTCGGGGTCTATCCGACACCGGCGGCAAATCCCATCGACATGGCGGCAGCCGTGCGCAAGGAATTGCCATCCATTCAGGCATCGTTGCCGGAAGGCATGTCGCTCGTCCTCGTTTATGACGCGACCGAGCAGATCAGTTCTTCGATCAACGAGGTGTTCACGACCATTGGCGAAGCCGTGGCCATCGTCATTCTGGTCATCATCGTCTTTCTCGGCTCGTTCCGCTCGGTGCTCATCCCGATTGTCACGATCCCGATCTCGCTGATCGGCGTGTGCTTTTTCCTTTATGTGCTGGGCTTTTCGATCAACCTCCTGTCACTGCTTGCCATGGTGCTCGCTATCGGCCTTGTGGTGGATGACGCGATCGTGGTGCTGGAGAATATCCACCGGCATATCGAGGAAGGCTTGCACCCCATCGATGCGGCCTTCAAGGGGATGAAGGAAATTACCGGCTCGATTGTCGCAATGACGATCACGCTGGCGGCAGTGTTTACGCCGCTCGGATTTACCGGCGGCCTGACGGGTTCTCTGTTCCGCGAATTCGCCTTCACGCTGGCGGGCGCGGTCATTATATCCGGTATCGCTGCTTTGACGATTTCGCCGATGATGTGTTCGCGCATGTTGAAGCATGGCGACCAGACCCGGTTCCAGAAGTTTATCGACCGCACCTTTTCGCGCTTCGAGAAGTGGTATCATGCGCGCGTTTCCAACTCCCTGAACTATCGCTGGATCACGCTGGCAATTGTCTTGTGCCTCATGGGGCTGACGGGCTTCCTGTTCATGAACACGTCCAGCGAGCTTGCACCTGAAGAAGATTCGGGCGCACTGTTTTCCATGTTTCAGGCCCCGCAATATGCGACGTCGGCCTATACCAATCTCTATGCCGAGCAGATTGATGCGCTGACCAAGGATCTGCCCGAGCAGAAAACTCGGTTCCAGATCGTTGGCATGGACGGCGGCACGACTTCGGGCATCGCGCTCTGGGTTTTGAAAGACTGGAATGAGCGTGACCGTTCGCAAAAGCAAATCCAGCAAGACCTGACCGCGCGTATCTCCAAGGTTGCAGGCGTGCAGGCCTTCATCTTCGCGCCTCCATCCCTGCCGGGGACAGGTGGCGGCCTGCCGATCTCGATAGCGCTGCAATCGACCGGCCCTGCCGATCAGGTGTTTGCGCTTGCCGAAGAGATCAAGGCCGAAGCACAGGCTTCAGGCCAGTTCATTATCGTGCAGAATTCGCTCTCCTTCAACGCGCCGCAGACCACGATCACGATTGACCGTGACCGTGCGGCGACGCTTGGCGTGCAGGTGAGCGATATCGGTTCGACACTCGGTCTTTTGACCGGCGGCGCATCGATTGCCAAGTTCGACCGCGATTCCAACAGCTACGATATCATCACACAGGTGCCGGATTCCTACCGCGCCAACCCGGAAATGCTCGGCAACTTCTATGTCCGCAGTGTTTCAGGTTCGATGGTGCCGCTGTCCTCGGTTATCCAGATCAATGAAAATGCCGCACCTGCGGCCATCGAACAGTTCAATCAGTTGAACTCGGCCACGATTTCGGCGCTGCCCTTGCCGGGCGTGACGACCGGCCAGGGCCTGCAAACACTGGTGGATATCGCCAGATCGAAAATGCCGGAAGGTTTCTTCCTCGATTATTCCTGCCAGTCCCGACTGGAGGTGGAGCAGGGCAACACGATCCTGATCGCTTTTGGCTTTGCTGTTTTCGTGATCTATCTTGTGCTTGCAGCGCAGTTTGAAAGCTTCCGCGATCCATTCATCATCATGATGTCGGTTCCGCTATCGATTTTCGGCGCTATCGTCCCGCTCAATATCGGCCTTGGCACGTTGAACATCTATACGCAGGTAGGGCTTATCACCCTTGTCGGGCTGATAACCAAACACGGGATTCTGATGGTGGAGTTTGCCAATCAGCAGCGCCGCCTGCACGGCCTTTCGCGCCGCGACGCCATTGTGGTCGCCGCAGAAACCCGTCTGCGTCCGATCCTGATGACCACAGCCGCCATGGCGCTTGGCGTGGTGCCGCTGATAATCGCCACCGGCGCAGGCGCTGCCGCCCGTTACTCGATGGGGCTGGTGATCTTCACAGGCATCACGATCGGCACCATCTTTACGCTGTTCGTGGTGCCGATGTTCTATACTTTCATTGCAAAGAAGGATGTTGAGGGCGGGTATGTTACGCCCTCGGAAGAAGGCAGTGAATCTGCGCCAGTGCAACATCACTGAAACTTGCGTTGAACCACGGACAAAGGGCGGCTTAGAAATAAGCCGCCCCTTTTATTTGTCGAATGACCATATGAGCCAGCATGATACCTTTATCCGTTCTTGACCTTTCGCCCGTTTCAGAAGGCAGCGATGCGGCCCATTCGCTTCGCAACACGCTGGAGCTTGCGCAGCACGCTGAACGGCTGGGCTTCCACCGCTACTGGCTGGCGGAACATCACAATATGCCGGGCATCACCAGCGCGGCTACCTCGGTCGTAATCGGCTATGTGGCCAACGGAACCTCGACCATTCGCGTGGGGGCGGGCGGTGTCATGCTGCCGAACCATTCGCCTCTGGTGATCGCGGAACAGTTCGGGACACTTGCTTCGTTGTTTCCGGGCCGCATCGATCTTGGCCTTGGGCGCGCACCGGGAACAGACCCAGTTACGGCCCATGCGCTTCGCCGCAATCTGGACAGTGACGCCAATGCGTTTCCGCAGGATGTCGTGGAACTGCTCAACTATTTCAAACCGGCCGAACCCGGCCAGCGGGTGCGGGCCGTGCCGGGCGAGGGGTTGAACGTGCCTGTCTGGATATTGGGTTCCAGCCCGTTCGGTGCGCAGCTTGCTGCCATGCTGGGCCTGCCTTACGCCTTTGCCTCGCATTTTGCTCCGGCGGAGATGGAGCGCGCCATCGCGCTTTATCGCGAACGCTTCGAGCCGTCCGAATATATGCAGAAGCCTTATGTGATGCTGGGCCTCAATGTGATTGCAGCCGACACGGACGAGGAGGCAAATTATCTGTTCACCTCGCAGTTACAGGCTTTCATCAATTTGCGCAGCGGTCGCCCCGGCAAGCTGCCTGCACCTGTCGAAGGCTATATGGAGCGGCTTGATCCGGCAGCACAAGCCCTCGTCCGCCAGATGCTTTCCTGCCGTGTAGTTGGCGGGCCGGAGACTGTGGCGAAGGGCATCAAGGCCTTTGCGGAAAATACCGGCGCAGATGAGTTGATGATTACCGGCATGATCCACGACCACAAAAAGCGTTTGCGCTCTTACGAGATCGTCAGTAATTCGATTGCGTGAGGATCGGTTTCGTTGCGAACCTCTGCCAGAAGCCAGTCGCGAAAAGCGGTTACGGCCGGTGTTTTCGCGCGTGTTTTGGGCGCCACGAAATAATAGCTGCTCGGGCTTTTGACCGTATGCGGACAGGCCACGATAAGCTGGCCGTTCTCAATCTCGGAGCGGATGAGGAAAAGTGGCATGAGCCCATGCCAAGCCCCGCAACACAAGCCTGCGATACGTTGGAGAACTGCTCAAAGCGCATTCCGCCCGGAACAGGCGTGGTGATGCCGAGGCTCCTGAACCAATGCTCCCATGCGCCGGGGCGCGACGCCATGTTGAAAAGTGGCAGGCGCAGAAGGTCATGCGGGCTTGTGACCGGGTGATCCTTGAGAAAGGCGGGGCTGCATACGGGGGCGACGGTTTCATCCATCAAAAAGGTGCATTCCGCATTCGGCCAATCCGGCTGGCCTATATGTATTGCCGCGTCCAGCCCTTCGCGATCAAAATCGAACTGGCCGATGCGGGTCGCGAAATTCAGGATGATATGCGGATATTGCGCGACAAAACGCGGAATGCGCGGGATGAGCCAGCGGGCGCCGAATGTAGACAGGAAGGCGAGATTGAGTGTCGTGCCGCGCATCTGCGACATCACTTGCAGTGACGCCGCCCGGATGGAGGCAAGTGCCGGCCCGATGGCTTGCAGATAAACACGCCCAGCTTCGGAAAGCACGACATTGCGGCTTGTGCGGTCGAAAAGGGCTGCTCCAAGCTGTTCTTCAAGAGACGCGACCTGACGGCTGACTGCGCCTTGTGTCAGGGAAAGTTCGTCTGCTGCGGCTGAAAAACTTTCATGCCGCGCAACCGCATCGAATGCGGCAAGCGCACTGGTTGAGGGCAGAAGGCGGCGGGATAGGGTTGTCATGATCTATTACTAAACGGAATAGATCGATGAGTAAACGTCGATTGCGTTCATCGTCGTGCCGCTCCATATTCCCTGCATATTCAATCTGAGGAGAATACCTGATGTCACGTGCGGCTTTTGCCTGGGAAGATCCGTTTTTGCTGGAGGAGCAACTGACCGAAGACGAGCGCATGATCCGCGACTCGGCCAAGGCCTTTGCAAGCGACGTTCTTCTGCCTCGTGTCGAAAAAGCCTATCTGGAAGAAACCACCGACCCGGAACTGTTTCACCTCATGGGGCAGGCGGGGCTTCTGGGCGTAACGCTGCCGGAAGACTATGGCGCGGCCAATGCAAGCTATGTAGCCTATGGGCTGGTGGCGCGCGAAGTGGAGCGCATTGATTCGGGATATCGTTCCATGATGAGCGTGCAATCGTCGCTCGTCATGTATCCGATCTATGCCTATGGTTCGGATGAACAGCGCAAGAAATATCTTCCCGGCCTGGTTTCGGGTGAATTGATTGGCTGTTTCGGCCTTACCGAACCCGATGCGGGTTCCGACCCGGCTGGCATGAAAACCCGCGCCGAAAAGATCGATGGCGGCTATCGCCTCAGCGGCTCGAAGATGTGGATTTCCAATTCACCGATTGCCGATGTGTTCGTCGTCTGGGCAAAATCGGCTGCGCATGACAACGCCATTCGCGGCTTCATTCTTGAAAAGGGCATGAAGGGACTTTCAGCACCGAAGATCGGGGGCAAGCTTTCGCTGCGCGCTTCTATCACCGGCGAGATCGTGATGGATGGGGTTGAAGTTTCCGAAGACGCAATCCTGCCGAATGTTTCCGGTCTCAAGGGCCCGTTTGGCTGTTTCAACCGCGCGCGCTATGGCATTTCGTGGGGTGTGATCGGGGCTGCTGAAGATTGCTGGTTCCGTGCGCGCCAATATGGTCTGGACCGCAAGCAATTCAACAAGCCGCTGGCTGGCACGCAGCTTTACCAGAAGAAGCTTGCCGATATGCAGACGGAAATCGCGCTTGGGATTCAGGCATCGCTTCGCGTTGGCCGCCTGTTCGATGAAGGCAAGATGGCGCCCGAAATGATTTCTATCGTCAAGCGCAACAATTGCGGCAAGGCTCTGGATATTGCCCGCCAGGCCCGTGATATGCATGGCGGCAACGGTATCCAGATTGAATATCACGTCATGCGCCACGCGCAGAATCTGGAAACCGTCAACACCTATGAGGGCACGCACGACGTTCACGCGCTGATTCTCGGCCGTGCCCAGACCGGCATTCAGGCGTTCTTCTGATCGTCGGTTCCAAGCCTGCTTTTGGCCCGCTCGCAATTTGCGGGCGGGCTTTCTTATATTCATTTGGGATTGCTGAACATGCAGAACACACCGCTTGACGGTCTCAAGGTGGTCGAACTGGCGCGTATTCTGGCCGGGCCATGGGTTGGCCAGACGCTCTGCGATCTTGGTGCCGATGTGATCAAGGTCGAAAGCCCTGAGGGTGATGACACACGCACCTGGGGGCCGCCTTTCATTGATGTCGAAGGCGAACGGTCGGCTGCGTATTTCCATGCCTGCAATCGCGGCAAACGGTCCATTACAGCCGATTTTCGCACCGAGGAGGGCAGGGAGCTCGTGCGCCGTCTGGTGGCGGAGGCTGACGTCGTCATCGAGAATTTCAAGCTGGGTGGGCTCGACAAATACGGTCTGGATTATGAAAGCCTGAAAGCGATAAATCCGCAGCTCATCTATTGCTCAATCACGGGGTTCGGCCATACCGGCCCTTATGCGGAGCGTGCCGGATATGACTTCATGATCCAGGGCATGGGCGGCATCATGGATTTGACCGGCGAGCCAGACCGCGAGCCGCAGAAAATCGGTGTGGCCTTTGCGGATATCTTTACCGGCCTTTATAGCGTGATTGCGATCCAGTCGGCCCTTATCATGCGCGCGCGTACCGGCAAGGGCCAGCATATCGATATGGCCTTGTTTGATTGCATGTCGGGGGTGCTGGCCAATCAGGCCATGAATTACCTTGCTTCCGGCAAATCGCCGAAGCGCATGGGGAACGCGCATCCAAATATCGCGCCTTATCAGACGCTTTCTGTTTCAGATGGTTACTTCATCATCGCCTGTGGCAATGATGGGCAATTTGGAAAGCTTTCTACGCTGCTGGGTATCGGTGAACTGGCAAAGGACGAGCGTTTCGCTACCAATTCGGCACGCGTCGCCAATCGTGCGGCCCTTACGGCGCTATTGGAGGAACGCACAAAACAGTGGAAGCGTGACGACCTGCTGGCAGAGCTTGCGAAAATAGGCGTACCCGCCGGCCCGATCAATACGGTGGCCGATGTCTTCGCCGATCCGCAATTCAAGGCGAGAGGGATGAAGATCGACCCGCAGGGTGTTCCGGGATTGCGCACGCCGATCCGCTTCTCTGATGCTGATTTAAAACTCGACAGCCGCTCGCCGAAACTAAATGAACACGGCGCTGCGATCCGCGCCGAACTCGACAAAGGCTGAAAAGGAAAATCCCGTCTTTAAACGTCCCCCGAACGTTGGGCATCCAGCTTCGGGGGCATGGGATCAAGAGGCCACCTAAAACAAAACCCGCTTTCGCGGGTCTAATGTTTCCAACAACTTAGCTTGGGTAAAGTTGTGAATGGTGCGGTCGAGAAGACTCGAACTTCCACGGGTTGCCCCACAGCGACCTCAACGCTGCGCGTCTACCAATTCCGCCATGACCGCCCGTGGTAGGAGCCGAACTCCGTCGGCGAGGGGGCATTTAGCAAATCGATTGGGGGTGCACAAGCCCTATCTGCATTCAACAAAATCAGTACGTTTCCAGCGTTTCCTTAAGTGTCACCCGAACTTGTCACCTTAGCCGACGCTCTTTGCCTCGACCCTTGCTTTCTTTGAAGTCAGCCCATGAGCGCCGAGGGTAGCGTTAATGAGCGACATTCGAGATACGACCGATTGTGTACCTCATGCGGGCCAAATTGTGTACCGCACGATACACCGATAACAGGTCCCCGGTTCTCTGCCAAGGTTGACGAACGCCACCGCCGCAATGACCAAGAGCGCGGATGCGATGACGCGCAGCGATGCGATGACTGAAATCTTCAACTTCATGGACCACAAGGTCCGTGTAGTGCTCCTGAAGGGGGAGCCATGGTTCGTGGCGGCTGACGTGTGCCGCTGTCTAGGTATTAAACACACAGGCAGCGCCGTGGTTTCCGCCGATGTGCATGAAAGAGGGTGGCTCGCTAAATCTAGTGTGGGAAATTCCCACGTTAGTTTCCCAAATCGCGGCGCAGTTATCGTCTCCGAAGCCCGTCTCTACAAGCTCATCATGCGCTCCACCAAACCGGAAGCCAAGAAGTTCCAGAACTGGGTGACAGGAACGGTACTCCCTGCAATCCTCAAGGACGGCCTGTATGTGCGCGGGGAGGAGAAGGTTTCAGCCGGTGAGATGGACCTTGAAGAACTGACGCTCATCACCTTGACCCGCCTTCAGGAGAAAATGAAGCGCCTGAAGGAAGAGAAAGAGGCTGCCGAAGCTCTGGCTAAGTTCTCGCAAGGCATCATCACGGAACCCCTAGAATACGTCACGATGGACGAATGATGTGCGGAGCACGGGGCGAGCCTTAAGCCACCTCTACCTTCCCCATGGGATGAAGACCAAGCTTAGCCGGAAGGCGGCTGTGCTGTGCCGTGAGCGGGGGATTGAGGTGAAGAAGCAGACGCGGGAACTGAATACGCCAGACGAGCAGCTTCTTAGACGGACTAACCGGCATTAAGTGCGGGGCAGGACGGAGGGCGTACCCCGTGGGTTCGTGGCGGCTGATGTGTGCCGGTGCCTCGGTATTCACATTCGTTCGGATGGCAGGATCAACACGAACTGAGCCTTGAGCAAGCTGACAGCATCCGAGAAGCAAAACCTACCGTACAAAGAGGCCCATTTAAGGGGCCTTAAAGAAGTTGCTGCCCGCGCCTATGGTGTGTCGCTTGTCTCCGAAAGCGGCCTTTACAAGCACACCAGCGGCGGCTCCCGCAGGCATCTCTCCAGATTGGATGGGGATGAAAAATATACCCTCAGAATTAATGAGGGTATTCGCGGCAACCCCAACGCAACTTTCATCACCCGCTCGGGCATCAATAAGCTTATCAGCCACCGGCGTTCATGCGATCCAGCCGCTGGACGCTCAACAAGCCGATTGCCAAAGAGTTCCAGAACTGGCTAGCCCGAGAAGTCATCCCAGAATATTTGGCAGAAATTTCCGCGAACCACATCTGATTAAAGGCAACCGCGCACTACCCCCGTGGCCCCTTCCGTTTCCCTTGAATGCTGCCAGAAGGTGAAGCCGATAGAGCATTCAGCGCTTTCCGGTAGGTGGTGGGAGGCTGGAACCAGAGAGGTGCGAACGGCTTTCCTGAAGGCTTCACGTGAGGGGCGGGAGGGCTGGACCTAAGGTTGCATAGGAGCAGCACATGCCTAATAGGTTGCACAGTGGCAGAGCTAACCCGGCGCAGTAGAGATAAGCACCAAGAGCTAACCCTCTACAGAAGCAGGGCGGTGGTCTTATGTATCCTCCCGGCTCTGGCCTTGGTCTGCCTTGAAGTCCATTTAGGGCTTGGGGGTGTTGGACTGATGGCGTATGCAGCAATAAAGTCCAATTAGAGTGTGTATTGACTTTATGGACTATTAGTCCGATAACTCCTATAAACCTATTTGGATTATGGGGGCCAACATGAACAATGCAACCGTCGCCAACGTCGCCGCTACCTACCGGGGTCAGCTTGTGGGGTACGCTCGTACATCGACAACCGATCAGAAGGCAGGACTTGCCGCACAAGAGCGAGACCTTCAAGCGGCAGGGTGTGATCGCATATTCAGTGAACAGACCTCTGCCAAGGATAGTAAGAGGCCGGAACTGCAACGCGCCCTCGATCATCTGCGAGAAGGCGACACGTTCATTGTTACCAAGCTGGACCGTCTGGCCCGTTCGGTTGCTGACTTGGTTGATCTCACCGGGCAACTCAGCAGCAAGGGCGTCAGTTTGCGTATCCTCGCCATGAACCTCGACACGGCAACGCCGACAGGGAAGCTTATGCTGAACCTTTTGGGATCGATTGCGGAGTTCGAGCGGGAACTGATGCTGGAACGCCAGCGGGAAGGTATTGCAGCGGCCAAGGCAGGCGGCAAGTACAAGGGCAGGGCACCCACCGCACAGCGTCAGGCAGACGAGATTATCCGCTTGAAGGACGAAGGGAAGACCGTCGCGGAAATCATGGCGGCAACCAAGGCGGGGCGGTCTAGTGTATTCAGCATTCTTAAGGAGGCAGGAAGGACGGAAGCCCAGCTATGACCGGAAGCAACTCAACGCTGTTCAGGACATGCTTGCCATGGGAGCCGGTACATCTGAGATTGCTAAGGCGACGGGGTTGACACGACAGACCGTTATCAGGATCGGTAAAGACCCTGTGAAGGCTGACCAAACATTGAAGCAATGGGAGCCGCAAGGATACGACATGCAAAGAAAATGCTAGGCATTGAACGGTTTTTCCGTAATACAGTATCCAGAATTGAATAAGATCAAAGCAGGTAAATGTCAGGATGGTGAGGTAGACAGGAGCACGGACCTTGGCGTCACCCATGGCGATACCAAGAGAGGCTCTGGATAAAGCTATAGAGATACTTAACTGAGAATAGGTCGCCCAGTAGCAGCTTAGCCACTCCAGCAGCACGACCTTAACGGAAATGTTCAGGCGCGTCCCTGCGGATCAATGTCGGGGATGTTTCGACGCATGGCTCCATATCGGTGTATTTTTTTGAGGCTCCATAAATATAATAGAGGACTTGTAAATAGGCGCATATGCGGTTAGGTGCGGGTTGAAATTCAGCATGATAGGGGGCGGGGCAGGCATGGTTGATTACGCTGACGACGTGGACGGTGTTATCCTTGAGGACGACGAGCAGGGCAACGATAGCGAGCCTCAGGAAGAGGATGCAGAAATCCGCAGATATAGCGATATGGCATTCAATCCGTGGCGCTTTGCGGCAACTGTGAAAGCGGAGGCTCTTGTTCGGGAAGCTGTACAGGCTGTCGAAGCCGCAGAGACACGACAGAAAAAACGCAGGGCTAACGATCAGAAAGTCTTCGAGGACACAGTAGAAGCCATTATCTGTGACCTCATGCACCACCGGATATGTGGCCGTGAGCACGGCATTCGTGTCAGCCGCTCCAATCGTAGCCTTGGCAAGAGCCGATACCGCAATCCGATCTATTCCAAAGTGTTCCCGTCAATCCTCGATAAACTGGAATATGCTGGCTGGATCGAGCAGACTGTAGGCGACCGAGGGAAGGTTGTGAAGGGGGCGCAGACGGTCATCTATCCCGGCCCACGTCTGGTCAGCCGTATGGATGCTGTCGATATTTCCTTGGCTGACATGGGGATTGCCGATCAGTCTGACCCAATTATCCTACAGCGGCCCAAGAAGGATCGAAGGCTGTTCGGGGCGCGGGAAGAATATGAGGACAATGAACGGACGCGTCAATTCCGCAGTGAAATGGACCAGATCAACGGCTGGCTCGGTAAGGCCGATCTTGAAGTATTGGACGCTTCTGACATTGCTGTAGATGATACGGGCGCAGCTATAATACGGTTGCGCGACCCGGCAAAGCGCAAGTTGCGGCGTTATTTCACCGACAGCGACCATACGTTCACCTCGGGCGGTCGTCTGTTCGGTGGCTTCTGGCAGAACATGACGAAGGCCGAGCGGCGGGACCTTTTGCTGATCCAGGGAGAGTCTTGCGTTGCGCTCGATTACAGCGGCATGGGACTTCGCATTGCTTACGGTCATGCTGGTATTGATCCCGGTGAGGGAGACCTCTATCTGGTTCCGGGCTTGGAAGATTTCCGATCAGGTGTGAAGATCGTTACCAGTGCGATGCTGGCAGCAAGCACACGATTGCGGAGAATGCCTGAGGGGACCCGTGTGAAGTTCCCGCGTCTGCTTAAGTTCTCGACAGTGCGGGACGCTATTGAGGGCCGACACCCATCCATACGGCATCTCTTCTATTCTGGTCATGGTCACGCTGTGCAGTTCACCGAAAGCCAGATCATGGTCGATGTGCTATTGCGTCTGATGAAGATGGAGATTGTCGCGTTGCCAGTGCATGACGCGGTACTGATTGCGGAGAGCAAGGCAGATCAGACGAAGGCTGTCATGCTGGAAGCATTCAGGGATCATGTCGGCTTTCCCGGAAGTGTCACCTTCGAGAACTGACCCGATGGAAATCTCGCGGGTGCCAAGCTTGGCTCTCCTTTCGGCTTCACAATAGGCAGATATTCGGTTCCCTTGTGCCGGGTAGAAAGGATGGTCAAGCCTTGTCATTGAGGTTATTTCTTTACTCCATAATCCTCAATCATCATTGAACGGCGGAAGCCGTCAACAAGTATCAGGCATCAGGAAGCTTCATGCTGCCCCTTGGTTTGGCACTAGCGGTCATCTTGGCATGGGATATGAGGATGCTGATGTCTTAACCTTAAGTGGATGTTGAATGGAGGAGTATGAAGTACGATACACCCTTGGTAACACGATCAGGTGAGCCTAAGGATATAGGAGGTGAACCCAGAGAGATACCTTATATGTGGGACCCGTAAGAAGCTTTCCTGCATGTCCACTCGACATGTTCACCGCTCTGGGTTCTTCAATGCTCCCTATTTCCTCTCAGGATCGCCGTAGAGACTCATTCTGGTGTTTCCGGTAGTTCCGCTCAGGTTGCCTGAATGCCCGCCCTTGACTCGCTCTGGCGGAAATAGAGGGCATCCATGCCAGAAGGTCCGATGTGCGGAGCACGGGCGTGGTGATCCTTGAGGGGAGCCTTGGTTTGTAGCGGTTGACCTCTATTCGATCCTCTTCAAGCGCCGTACGGGTGTTGCGTCCCTTTCGCTCTCCCTTCTCCGTGATCTTCATAATCAGAGAGGCGGAGCCTCCACACTCACGGACAGCATTAGGTCCGCTTGTGCCGTCTCCCTTGGTCCACCGTTCTCTCGTCCACAAGCAAGCCTAATGACACCTTATCGATATGTCCTTGATGAGCAGGACTATGGAGTATTGAACCCTCGGTAACACCGACAGGTGAACCTCTATCATACCCTTAGGTGTTTACCCTCGGATCACTCTCCATTATGGGGACCGTGAGAGACATCCCAGCCGTCCGGCACACCGCCATCCGCGCCATGCACTTGTCCGTATTCCGACACACACGCTGGTGTTAAGCCGTAGAAAGGCGCTCAGGAGTCCATGGAGGGGCGTACAGGGGCTTCCCGGTGGTTCGGTGCGGAAATCAACGGAGGCGACTCAGTGACTCGCTATGGCGGAAATAAGCGTACATCTGATTGCCACGCTTTCCCTCAGTTCAATCCGCAGCACTTCCTGCCGTGATCGTCGCTAATGCGATGATTAGTGAACTACCGAAGGGTGGGCCGAAGGAGGCACGATAGGTTAAGCAAAGGTTCCCCGTGGGTTTGCGCTCACGGGGACCTAACGGCAATTCTCAGCAGCCGTAAACGCTTCGGCAGGGAGTTGCGCCGGGAAGCCTGTTTTGGGAGTTTGTTAACCTATTACTTGGTGCAAAAAGCCATTTTCTCACTATATGATAGTGTATATCTAGATGTTTTTACGTAGTCATATAATATTTATTTAGATATGCTGTATGAAAGTCCTGTTTATTTTCTTGATTTTTTAATATATTCATCAATTAAGTACGACATTATTTCTCTTTCTGCCCGTATAGCTGAGCAGTATTCAATCACTAGCGCAATCTTATTTGCATTGAAGAAATTTTTGCTATCCCATGTCCGTTTAAATTCTTTTGCGGTGTAAGCGTACGAGGGGGTGCTGCAACTTGAAGTGATAAATGAGATGAGAGCCGCACATATGGCGGCTGTCTTGAGTAGGTAAATCGGCATTATGCTCCCCTGTTGTCGTCGCCCTGCTCGACCCGCTATCACGTTGAGTACCGACGCTCAAGGCATCTCGATAAGGCGGATTTCTAGCAAAGCCTCCGGGTAGGCCTTCAATGCCATGATGCCGTGCACCTTGAGTGCTGCCGGGGCTTCAACTTCTTTAACCTCAAGGCCCAGCGTCCGGGCGTACTTGGCGCACCAATCTTCATATTGGATCAGTTCCCGGTCTTTCATGGCGTTGCCTTCCTCGTCGTCATAGGCGGCGGGATACCAGTCGTAGGTGTCGAAGAAGAAGCCTACGACCGTATTGAAGCCTTTGGGGACGTTCGGGCTTGAATATGGGTGTCCGCCTGAGCGTGATAATTCAATGGCCTCCAAGGTCGTCATCTGGGAGTGATGCCAAGCGTTTGGATCAAAGTTCAAGGGAGCAACAGCGGCTGTATCTATTGTTGCTTGCGTGTTCATGGCTATTCTTCCTGTCAATTTCGGTTAAATTTCGCAGGAACGGCTATCAATGCGGCACGGTTCATGTCCAATGACTAATTTGAATCGATCACGAGCGATGGATTCATTCCATTGATGAGTGGATCGGTGTTAGATAGCTTAATCTCCCGCCCCTGCACTTTCTTGATCGCCTTGAATGCAATCTCCAGCCGCACCTCAGCGCCCCCGTAACGCTCACTCATGCCGCCACTCGAATGCCCAAGGACAAGATTTCTGTCAAATTCGGATACACCCGCACGGGTCAATTTGTCTTCCATGCCATGACGGAGGGAGTGAACGGTGTGTTTAGGGTTCTCAGAAACGGCACGTAGATGTTTCATAAGGGCAGCGGAAGCGCTATCCGCACCACGTACACGACCGTACCGGGGAAACAGAAATTCGCTGCCTTCCGACTCTTTCAGGGCATCCTTTACGGCTTTCAGGGCGCTGCCAATGAGCGGCACACGCCGGATTGATCCAACTGTCTTGAGACGTCTATGCTCGTGAAAGACAAGATCAAGATAGGGGATTTGCCCTTTCAGGTGTACGTCTGATCGCAAAAGCCCCGATATTTCACCAAGACGACAACCAGTTCCCTCCAAGATTTGCCAAAGGTTCCATATGTCAGACGCGGCGTTTGCCGACAGCCGTTCGCGCATAGCGCTGACAACATCAGCGGGGAGGGGATCGCGTTCTTCCCTTGCGACTGTCGCAGTTGTTTCCGCCTTAATCGGCAAGTTTTGAAATGGGTTCACAGCGTCCCGAACATCAAACTCCCGGATACCGAGATTGACCATAGCGCTCACGTCGCACAGATAGCGTTTGACAGTTATCGGCTTCATTTCAAGTTCACCGAGCATCCGGTCACGTACTGCTCTGGCGTCCTTGCGTGTCAGCTTGGACAGCAGACAATCGGGCGCGATGATCGTATGAAGGTGGCCCATAACGCGTTCTATACGGGCAGCTTTGTGGATTTCGTTGATATCGCCTTTGACGCGCTCTTGAACATAAAGCCGCTTGGCATCCTCCAGTGTGGGTTCTGACGGCTTGCGTCTAACCGCCTCTATAGGCTCGCGCACAGGCGCACCAAGGCCTTCGTCGGGTTGAGCACTTTGTGGCTGAACGCTTTCAGGCTGAGGAGGTGTGTTCCTGTGGGGATCGGACTTGTCGTCCGGTGGAGAAATAAGGCGTTCAAATTCAGCGTTTACGCGGGGCCAATTTCGCAAGGCTTCACGTCTTGTCTCACCCAACAGGCGCTTGAACTCACCCTTAGGAATGAACGCTTGTGCCGCTTTGGGGACCCTTCGGCGGTAATGCCATGTCCCGAATTTTGTCTGGAATACATACCTTAACAGCAAACCCATTGTGGTCTTCCCGTGTACATGGGTGTGTACCTGAGGGATGCTGAAACGTCGATGTTGTTGAAAAATAACAGCAATTTGCGTCAAATGGTGCGGTCGAGAAGACTCGAACTTCCACGGGTTGCCCCACAGCGACCTCAACGCTGCGCGTCTACCAATTCCGCCACGACCGCCCGTGGTAGGAGCCGAACTCCGTCGGCGAGGGGGCATTTAGCAAATCGATTGGGGGTGCACAAGCCCCATCTGCATCTTCGGCTCATCTTTTTGGAAAAGAATGTGAAAAACGGAGTCTTGCAGCCTGTGTGCATAAAGAAAAAGCCCATATTTCCGGGCTTTTTCAATGAGATTGTAATGCAAAAAAATCTTCAGAAAAACTTCGTCAAAAAGCAAGTCTGACCCTCATAAGAAGGTGGCCGGCAAACGGGTTGCTGAAAAATAGCGAATCCCGATTCCGCGCAGCCTGCTACCGGGCCGAGTCACCCCATCACGCCTTGCAGACGTTTGATATCTTCGATCCGTTTGACTGTTTCCGTGTAACCGGCATCAATTGCTTCTGCCGCACGATGAAAGTCTGCAAGGCCGATCTGCCCGACCGTCGGCATCAGCGAAACATCCGGCGGGTCACCAGCCATACGGGCGCGGGAAATCCGGTCCTGAATGATGTTGAAGGCTTCCATCATCACACCGGTAATGCCGAGGCGCGTTTCCTTTTCGCCATGCATTGCCTGCGGCACTGATTCCTGTCGCATCTTTGCCTGCTTGATGACGGCAGCGCGGCCATATTGGTCGTAGTGCAGGTTTGCCGCCAGAACGAGGCGCTGTTCATAGGCGCGGCAGACAGAAACCGGCACGGGATTGACCAGTGCGCCGTCCACCAGCACACGGTCGCCCCAGCGCACAGGCTCAAAGACGCCGGGCAGGGCATAGGACGCGCGCATGGCTTCTACCAGCGGGCCTGTGGAAAGCCAGATTTCATGGCCTGTACGCAGTTCAGTGCAAACGGCAACGAAAGGCTTGGGCAGGTCTTCTATGCGTATGCCGTCGAGGTGTTCACGCAGGCGGCCATCAAGCTTCATGCCGCCAAAAAGGCCGCTGCCGCGAAACGTAATGTCGAGAAGGTTGAACATGCGCCGCCGGGTGAGGCTGCGGGCAAATTCTTCCAGTTCGTTGAGTTTTCCCGCCAGATAGCAGCCGCCGACAAGTGCACCGATGGACGTGCCTGCAATCATCTCGATTTCGATGCCCGCTTCGTCAAGGGCACGCAGAACGCCAATATGCGCCCAGCCCCGCGCGGCACCACCACCGAGGGCCAATGCTATTTTTTGGGGTTCATGCGTGATTTCAGCCGGATCAGCGACACCATCGGCCGACGGTTCGCCGTCCTGGTGAATTGCCCTGCGCTTCTGGCTCCATGCAAGCACCACGTTGGACACCTCTTCGTTTCGTACAGCTTAAAGCGCGTCGCATTTCATCATATGCATACGGCGCGTTTTAAAATTCAGTTTTTGTGCATGTCTTTATACAAACCCCGTTCCCGCTTTTTGGGAGACATGCTTTGGCGAAACTTGGTATCCAGACAATAAATACTGCGAATTGATGACGCGAGCCTTATTCGTCTCTTCACATCATTTTGAAAGGAATTATTGATCGTGATCGCTTGCCATTGTCAGCGCCACCTTGCCACCCGACGAAACGACCTGACGATAGAAGCACGAACGACGCCCCGTATGGCATGTCGGGCCGTCACCGGCGACGTGCACTTTCAGCCAGAGTGCATCCTGATCGCAATCCGTGCGCAATTCGACCACGCTTTGCAGGTTGCCGGAGGTTTCGCCCTTTTTCCATAGCGTCTTGCGCGAGCGCGACCAATAATGGGCAATGCCGGTTTCCAGTGTAAGGCGCAGGGCTTCCTCGTTCATATGCGCGACCATCAGCAATTCGCCATCGCGCGCATCAGTGACGATCGCTGTAATGAGGCCGGATGCATCAAAGCGCGGCATGAATGCCGCGCCTTCTTCAACGGCCTTCTTGTCGGAAGGCTGGGCAGGAAAAATGCTCATCGTCTATGCCTGAATGCTGTGTTCAAGTGCGGATCAGGGTCATGAAGCGAACCTGCTGGTCCGCCTTTTCCTTGAAATCGCCGGTAAAGGTGGTGGTGATCGTGCTGGAACCCTGCTTGCGGATGCTGCGCATGGCCATGCACATATGTTCCGCCTCGATCATGACGGCGACGCCGCGTGGCTTCAAAATGCGCTGGATGCTGTCGGCAATCTGCGCTGTGATGCTTTCCTGCGTTTGCAGGCGGCGGGCAAAAATATCGACGACACGCGCAATCTTCGACAGGCCGACGACACGGCCTTCCGGCAGATAGGCGACGTGCGCCTTGCCGATGATCGGCACCATGTGGTGTTCGCAATGGGAGAAGAAGGAAATATCCTTCACCAGAACCATATCGTCGTAACCTGCGACTTCCTCGAAAGTGGTTCCAAGAACCTCTTCCGGGCTTTCCGAATAGCCGCCGAAAAGTTCCTGATAGGCTTTTGCGACGCGCTTGGGCGTTTCCAGCAAGCCTTCACGATCGGGGTCTTCGCCGGCCCACAAAAGCAGGGTGCGAACGGCAGCTTCCGCTTCGGCCTTGCCTGGCTTTTTGTGTATTCTGGTTACGGATGCCTGATTGACAGGCAGGCTGGTGTCGTCGTTATCTTGGAGGATGCGAGCGTCCATCAGTATTCTCCAGTAGTTTCCTTCAAGGAGGAAACGAGTTAAACGGACAATACAACGATGCGCTTTACGAGCGGGCGATGTATTGATCCGGCAGCAGCAAGCCACCGGACAGGGGTGATCGTGCAGCGATCCTTGGGGTATGTGATAATGTGCCCATGGCGCAGACCTGACTTCCCTGTTATATAAACATTTATTTACAACTTCAAACCGCAGCCGGGCGACAAAATTCTGTTTTTGTCCGGCATGGCGGAAGGCTCGCCTACATGATCGACGATATCTACAATAAACGCATCCTGGAGTTTGCGGGCAATATGGAACGCATCGGGCAGCTTGCCGAGCCGGATGCCGTTGCCACGGTGCATTCAAAACTATGCGGCTCCACGGTTACCGTTTATCTAAAGATGAGGGATGGTGTGGTGACAGATTTCGCCCACGAGGTGAAGGCATGTGCGCTGGGGCAGGCGTCTTCCTCCGTCATGGCGCGCAATGTGATTGGCGCCACCGCCGACGAATTGAGGGCGGCCCGCGATGCCATGTACAGGATGCTGAAGGAAAACGGCCCGGCACCGGAAGGGCGCTTTGCGGATATGAAATATTTTGAGCCGGTGCGCGACTACAAGGCCCGCCACGCTTCCACGCTTCTTACCTTCGATGCTGTCGCTGATTGCATTCGCCAGATCGAGGAAAAGGCGAAAGCCGCCTGACATGGGGTCTTGCGGCGGGAAACATACGGGCAAGGGCGCGCCTAAACCTTACAGCCGCAACTTCACCGATCCATGGCGCAAGACGCCGGGACGCCTGTTCGGCACGGCACTGATACGCTTTTACCAGATTACGCTCTCATCGCTTATCGGAAACTCCTGCCGGCATCTGCCGACCTGTTCCGAATATGCCTATGAAGCGATTGCGCGCCATGGTCTTTGGCGCGGGGGCTGGATGGGGTTCTTTCGCGTGGTGCGCTGCGGACCGTTCGGCACGCATGGTTTCGACCCCGTGCCGCGGGAACTTTCTCCCGATCTCAAATGGTATATGCCCTGGCGCTATTGGCGCTGCTCGGCTTCGCGCATCGGAAAATAACTGTTTTTTACGTTAAATGAATATAATTCATTAACCATCGCTGCATTTTATAGCTCCTTGATATTAAGGCGTTGCCCTGTCCATTTTTGGGCCGCAATTTGCCTGCATGCCCTCTTCGCGCATTCGTAATTTTCTGCGATCTATCATGTTGAAATCGTCGTCCCGTATTTCGCGTTTCTTTGCGTCCGTCGCATTTGGAACAGCCGTTCTTTGTGCGTCAGGCGCAATGGCGAGCACATCATGGGTTGTGTTCGATGCGGATAGCGGGCGGATGCTGGGGCAGGACGATGCAAGCGCGCAGCACGCGCCAGCCTCACTTGCCAAGATGATGACGCTCTATCTCACCTTCGAGGCCTTGAAGACTGGCCGGTTGCATTGGGACGATGCGCTGCCGATTTCAAAAAATGCGGCTTCCAAGGTTCGGATGAAGCTGTGGCTGAAGGCCGGCGACACGATTTCTACCCGCGATGCAGTCAACGGGATGATTATCGTCTCGGCAAATGATGCTGCGACTGTCATGGGCGAATATCTTGCCGGCTCGGAGGCCGCTTTTGCGCGCCTGATGACACAGCGCGCGCGCCAGATCGGCATGAAAAGCACCATTTTCGCCAATCCTTCGGGGCTGACCGCGAATGTCAGCCAGTTGACGACTGCACGCGACATGGCGGTGCTGGGCATGGCTCTTCGGCGAGATTTCCCGGAAGAATATGCGTTGTTTTCGTAGCGCTCCTTCACTTTTCGCGGGCGCGTCTATAACGGGCACAACAACCTGATGTACCGCTATGCGGGTGTGGATGGCATCAAGACCGGCTATACAAATGTATCCGGCTATAATCTGGTGTCGTCGGCTTATATCAACAACAGGCATCTGGTGGGCGTGGTTCTGGGCGCAGGCTCTGCCGGGCAGCGCGATGGCCAGATGGCGAAACTTCTGACGCGCTTTGGCGGTGTCGATAATGGCAAGGCCGCGCCTCTGGTTGCCATGGCGAAGCCGCAGGCGGTTACTGCGAAACTGAAGCCGGATGTGGTTGCCGATCTGATCGACGATACCCAGATCGAGCAGGGGGATGGCGGCTATCCAGTGACTTCCGGCAGATCGAACTGGCGCATTCAGCTGGCGGCAACGCCAAGCCGTGCGGGTGCCAGCGAATTGCAGGAGAAATATGCACCCGTGGTTTCCAGGATCGTGCCCGGCGCAAAGGGCGAAATCTCGCCTTCGCCCAAGGGTCGCAAAGTCTATCGCGTGCGTTTTTCCGGCGTCAGGGATTCGGCTGCCGCAAGCAAGGCCTGCGCGCAGCTCAAGCGCCAGCAAATCGCCTGCCTGGCTATTCAGAACTAGAGAGCGTTTCGATCTGATTGAATCAGATCGGCGCTATAATCCTTTTTTTGACGCGCATTTTTTCCGAAAACCGTTTCACACTTTTCGGGATGCGTTCTAGCTGTAGTGATTGCACTTTACTGCCTATGCAAAAGGGAATATGAGCCAAACTCATTTTCTATGCATGAGACGAACCACCCGCAATCGTTGGCGGGACTGGATAAGGATGATGACAATGTCGAATACCGTTTCCCTGCAATTTCCCGATGGTTCCGTACGTGAATACGATGCATCGATGACAGGGGCCGCCCTTGCGGAATCAATTTCCAAGTCGCTTGCCAAGAAGGCTGTCGCTTACGCTGTTGATGGCACGGTTCGTGATCTTTCCGATCCGCTTGGCGCTTCCGGCAAGGTGGAAATCATCACCCGCGAAGACCCGCGCGCGCTGGAACTCATCCGCCACGACACTGCCCATGTGCTTGCAGAAGCCGTGCAGGAGCTTTTTCCCGGAACGCAGGTAACGATCGGCCCCGTGATCGAAAACGGCTTCTATTACGACTTTGCGCGCAACGAGCCGTTTACGCTCGATGACCTGCCGGTGATCGAAAAGAAGATGCGCGAGATCATTCAGCGCAACAAGCCGTTCACCAAGGAAGTCTGGTCACGCGAGAAGGCCAAACAGGTTTTTTCCGACAAGGGCGAAAGCTACAAGGTCGAGCTGGTCGATGCCATTCCGGCCGGGCAGGACCTCAAGATCTATTATCAGGGTGACTGGTTCGACCTTTGCCGCGGGCCGCATATGGCTTCCACGGGTCAGATCGGCAATTCATTCAAGTTGATGAAGGTGGCGGGCGCTTATTGGCGCGGCGATGCCAATAATCCGATGCTGACCCGCATCTACGGCACCGCCTTTGCAAACGATAATGACCTTCAAGCCTATCTCCATATGCTTGAGGAAGCGGAGAAGCGCGACCACCGCCGCCTTGGCCGCGAAATGGACCTGTTCCATTTCCAGGAAGAGGGGCCGGGCGTCGTGTTCTGGCACGCCAAAGGCTGGAAGATGTTCCAGAATCTGGTGAGCTATATGCGCCGCCGCCTCGACAGCCATGGCTATCAGGAAGTGAATACGCCGCAGGTGCTGGACAAGTCGCTGTGGGAAACCTCCGGCCACTGGGGCTGGTATCGCGACAATATGTTCAAGGTTACGGTTGCCGGTGACGATACCGACGATGACCGTGTCTTTGCGCTGAAGCCGATGAACTGCCCCGGCCATGTGCAGATATTCAAGCATGGCCTTAAATCATACCGCGATCTTCCTATAAAGCTTGCGGAATTCGGCAATGTGCACCGCTATGAGCCTTCCGGTGCGCTGCACGGGCTGATGCGTGTGCGCGGTTTCACGCAGGACGATGCGCATATTTTCTGCACCGAAGAGCAGATGGCGGCGGAATGCCTGCAAATCAATGATCTTATCTTGTCGGTCTATAAGGATTTCGGCTTCGAGGAAATCACCATCAAGCTCTCGACGCGCCCGGAAAAGCGCGTTGGCTCGGATGAGCTTTGGGATCGTGCCGAAAGCGTGATGATGACCGTTCTGGAGCAGATCCGGCAGCAGTCGAACAATATCAAGACCGGCATTCTGCCGGGCGAGGGTGCGTTCTACGGGCCGAAGTTTGAATATACGCTGAAGGACGCCATCGGCCGTGAATGGCAGTGCGGCACCACGCAGGTCGATTTCAACCTGCCGGAACGCTTCGGCGCCTTCTATATCGGCGCGGATTCGGAAAAGAAGCAGCCGGTCATGATCCATCGCGCCATCTGCGGCTCGATGGAACGTTTCCTCGGCATTCTGATCGAGAATTTTGCCGGTCACATGCCGCTCTGGTTTGCGCCGGTACAGGTGGTTGTTGCAACCATCACGTCGGATGCCGATGAATATGCAAAGGAAGCGGCTGCGAAGCTCAAGGCTGCCGGTCTTCAGGTCGTGACCGATCTGCGCAACGAGAAGATCAACTACAAGGTTCGCGAACATTCGCTCCAGAAAGTTCCGGTCATCCTCGTTTGCGGCAAGCGTGAAGCAGAAGAAAAGACTGTCAACATGCGCCGTCTCGGCTCACGCGATCAGGAATCCATGACGCTGGATGAAGCGATTGCCCGGCTTTGCGAAGAGGCGACCCCGCCCGATCTGCTTCGCCTGAAAAATGCAGGCTGATAAAAAGATACGTAAAAAGGCCGCGCGATGCGGCCTTTTTATTGCTCTATTGGATCAGTCGACAATGTCATCGGAGGCTTCCGAATCGCTGTTGGCAAGAACCTCGACGTCCTCGTTCTTGCCGGATTCGACCTTGAAATCGCGCTGATAGATGCGATCCTTGTTCTTGGCGACGGCCACATAATCGCCCTCGATCAGCACCATCGAGGAATAGGCGCCAGCACTTTCGCGTACAACATCGCCTGAGGCATTGAGGATCGACCAGGATGTGTCGGCCAGAGCTTCGCCGCCATGGTCGCGCACCAGCTTGAGCGTTACTTCGGCGGCGCGGTGCTGCACCGTTGCCTCTGTCAGCTTTCCGGCTTCCACGCGGATATCGGCGCGGATGATTGCATTTGCCGTGCCGTAATTCGACACGACATGATAGGTTCCGCTGTTGAGGCGAATGATCTTGTTCGGCTTTACGTCCGGCACGATCAGGGAACGGTCGCTATTTTCCTCGTCGGCATAGATTGAAAAGCGCAGCAGATCGTCCTTGATCTTGCCATTACCGGGCAGGACGGCGCTAAGTTTCATGCCGCCAGCATCCAGAATCATGATTTCGTGGCGGGCAGAATTGGAAAGCGTAATGCGTTTGGTGGCGCCTGCGCGTCCATAGGCTACGTGCACGAGATAGCTGCCTTCCGGCAGGTTGAACGAGGCGCTTCCACCCTTGGATGAGGCTATGAGAGGCAATTGACCATCCGGTCCCACATCGGGGGAAAAAACGCGCCAGACGAGGCCGGCAGGGATATCGCCGCCCTCCTGTGTCAGCTTCGCCTTCAGGTCGAGTTCGTAGGTCCGGACCAGCGGATTGTTTTCAGGGCTGGCAGGCGAGGCATAAGGATTGATTGTCGGCAGATTGAGTTTTGGCTCGGGCAGGCTGAGACCGGTGCCTGCGGTTGGATCGACACCCTGTGCGAAGGCAGGCGAAGCAACCAGTGTAGCTGCAACCGCGCGCCAGACTACGCCGTCGCGCAAACGCTTGCCGGGTTTTGATCGAGGCATAGGCTTTTGATTGTTCATGACGTTTTTTGAGCCCAATCCTACGGCTAATTCAAGGCGAAAGTGCACAGCCAGCCGTTTTGCGCAGCCGAAATTTCAGCCGCAACGCAGCAGATTTGACTTTACAGCAGAATGGTGGCGGGTGAGAAGAGGCAGCTTCGATGAGCGCGCGTTTCGGTCGTAAAGAATGATATCGGCGTTGTTTATTGTTATGATGGCAATTTTAGAAAGAGGGCACCTGTGTCACATCCGGTTTTCGATTTTCTTGCGCAGCGTAGCTTAACCCCTATTTCCGCCATTTGTGAACCGGCGCCAGAAGGCGAAGAACTGGCCGCGCTTTTAAAGGTTGCAGCGCGCATACCGGATCACGGACGCCTCACACCCTGGCGCTTCATTCTCTATCGCGGTGATACACGCAGGCAGGTTGGCGAATATCTCGTAAAGCGAGCGGAAGAGCGGGAAGGGCCGCTTTCCGATGCGCAGAAAGACAAGGAAGCCACGCGTTTTTCCGCGCGCCGCTTGTTGTCGGTGTCATTTTTTCCCCCGTTGCGCATGAGCGAATCCCCGAATGGGAGCAGTTCCTTTCTGCCGGTGCGGTTGCGATGAACCTTTGCATCGCGGCCAATGCGCTGGGCTATGCGACCAACTGGATCAGCAACTGGTATGCGGAAGATGCACCGGCGCGGGCATTTCTGGGGCTTGCGCCGCATGAGCGCGTTGCCGGTTTTGTCCATATCGGAACCGCTGAAAATAAAATGCCGGAGCGCCCGCGCGCGGACATGGAAAAGATCGTTTCGGACTATTCCGGCCCGTGGGTAGAATAGAAGAAGCTTGCGTGAAGCGCGCTGACTTGTACGGAAAAGACGATGTTTTATGAACCGAAAGACGGAACGGGCCTGCCGCATAATCCGTTCAAGGCGATTGTTGCGCCGCGCCCCATAGGCTGGATCGGCACCCGCTCCAGAAAAGGGGCGGTAAACCTCGCGCCTTATTCGTTTTTCAATGCGGTCTGCGACACGCCGCCAATGGTGATGTTTTCCTCATCAGGCGTGAAGGACAGTCTCGTGTTCATCGAGGAAACGGGTGAATTTACCGCAAGCCTCGTCAGCGATCATCTCAAGACACATATGAATGCTTCTTCAGTGGATGCGCCGCGCGGTGTCAATGAGTTTGAATATGCCGGGCTGACGCAAGCGCCGGGCAGGCTGGTTGGCGCGCCATGGGTCAAGGAGGCCTATGCCGCTCTGGAATGCGTTGCCGTGGAAATCAGGCGTTTACAGGACAAAGAGGGGCGGCACACCGACAATTACATGGTGATCGGCGAGGTTATCGGCGTGCATATTGACGACAGCGTCCTGACGGACGGGCTGGTTGATATTTCCAGGGCAAAGCCGGTGGCACGGCTTGGCTATATGGATTATGCGACCACGCAGAGCGTTTACCAGATGTACCGCCCGCGCTGGAAAGACGAAGGGTAAGGCCGGGTTTACAGGCCTTTTTTCTTCGCTTCGCTCCAGATTTCTTCCATTTCATCAAGGCTGGCTGCATCGAGATCGCGGCCTGACGTTTTCAAAGCCTCCTCGATGAAATGAAAACGGCGTTTGAATTTCTCGTTTGCGGAAATCAGCGCCGTTTCGGCATCGATTTCAAGATGACGGCCAAGATTGACCATGGCGAAGAGAAGGTCGCCATATTCTTCCTCGATTTCGGCCTTGTCGCTTGCGGCCATGGCTTCTTTCAATTCCGCTGTTTCCTCGGCAATCTTGTCGAGGATGGGGGCTGCCTCAGACCAGTCAAAGCCGACCTTTGCCGCTTTCTGCTGTAATTTCAGCGCGCGCAGAAGGGCAGGGAAGGCGTTGGGAATGTCATCCACAAAGCCGGTTTTCCCGATGCTTTCCAGTCCCAGTTTTGCACGCCTTTCCGCGCGCTCTGCCTTTTCCTCCGCCTTGATGCGGTTCCATGAACCCTTGGCCATTCCGGCGCTTCGTGCCTGCGCATCGCCGAAAACATGCGGGTGGCGGCGGATCATCTTATGCGTGATGGCTTCCACGACGTCACCAAAGGCAAAATAGCCCTGTTCTTCCGCCATTCGGGCATGGAAGACGACCTGTAGCAAAAGATCGCCAAGTTCCTCGCGCAGGTCATCCATATCGTCGCGTTCAATGGCGTCGAGAACCTCATAGGTTTCTTCGAGCGTATAGGGCGCGATGGTGCGGAAATTCTGCTCGATATCCCACGGGCAACCCGTTTCGGGATTGCGAAGGGCGGCCATGATTTCCAACAAACGATCAATATTGCGGGATGATTTCATCTGCCCTCCTTCAAACTTCATGAAAGCCCGGTAAAACGATTGATGAGAATCGATCCATGCAGCTTGAAGTCTGTTGCCGATTTTGCATAGTCAGCCGGGGATCGCATATCGGAGCGGTATGTTCAACAAGCGGATACGTGAACGATGACAATTCTTGTAACAGGTGGTGCTGGCTATATCGGCTCCCACACGTGTGTGCAGTTGATCGAGGCAGGCCATGAAGTGGTTGTGGTCGATAATTTCGACAACAGCCATCCTGAGGCACTGCATCGGATTGAAAAGATCACGGGCCGCGCGCCGCGCCGCGAACCGGGCGATATTCGCGATCGCGCCCTTATGGAACAGATGATCAAACGCCATAAATGCACTGCGGTTATCCATTTTGCCGGGCTGAAGGCCGTGGGTGAATCGAGCGAAAAGCCGCTGCTCTATTATGATTGCAATGTGCTGGGCACACTTCGGCTTCTGCAGGCCATGGAAGCGACAGGCGTGAAGAAGCTCGTTTTCAGCTCTTCGGCCACCGTCTATGGCGACCCGGATAAACTGCCGATCACCGAAGATCAGCCCCTTTCGGCCACCAATCCCTATGGCCGGACCAAGCTTGTCATCGAAGACATGCTGCGCGACCTTTATAACAGTGACAATAGCTGGGCGATTGCGATTCTGCGCTATTTCAATCCTGTCGGCGCTCATGAAAGCGGGCTTATCGGTGAAGACCCGAAGGGTATTCCCAACAATCTGATGCCCATTATTGCTCAGGTCGCAACTGGACGACGCGAAAAGCTGAACATCTGGGGCAACGACTATCCGACACCGGATGGCACCGGCGTACGCGACTATATCCATGTCAACGATCTGGCTGCCGGGCACCTCAAGGCCCTGAAAAAGCTGGATAAGCCCAAGTGCTTCGCCGTCAATCTTGGAACGGGGCAGGGCTATAGTGTTCTTGATGTGATCAAGGCGTTTGAACATGTCTCCAATCGCGAGATCAAATATGAGATTGCGCCGCGCCGTCCCGGCGATGTTGCCGAATGCTATGCCGATCCCGGCTTTGCAAAGAAATTTCTGGGCTGGTCGGCTGAGAAAAACCTGCGTGAAATGTGTCAGGACATGTGGAACTGGCAATCGAAAAATCCGAACGGCTACGAATAAACATCGTTGCCGAAACGGCTTGTCGTTTCAGCCATTCATGGCTCGGCGTGAATTTCCCGGCATATCGGATTTGCCAGAAAATGCCGGAACCGGCGCAATGACGAGCGCCTGCAAGATCGGACTATAGAATGCGTTTTCTGCCGGACAAATTCACCACCATGCTGATTGCAACCATTCTGTTTGCATCGGTGCTTCCCGTTCGTGGTGAATTTGCCGTCTGGTTTGCGCTGGCGACGAAGATTGCGGTTGGGCTTTTGTTCTTTCTGCACGGTGCGCGCCTGTCGCGCGAAGCGGTCATTGCGGGCATTACTCACTGGAAACTGCATGTGACGGTGCTTGCCTCGACCTTCGTACTGTTTCCGATACTGGGGCTTGCCGCTGGCTGGGCCATTCCGGGCCTTTCACAATCGCCGTTTTATACGGGCATTCTCTATCTTTGCGTTCTGCCTTCCACGGTGCAATCATCCATTGCCTTCACGTCCATGGCGCGGGGCAATGTTTCGGCTGCGGTGGTGTCGGCTTCGGCATCCAATATTTTCGGCATGTTCCTGACACCGCTCCTTGTCGGCCTGCTTTTCGCTATCAAAGGCGGCGGTGGAATATCGATGGACGCACTGGAATCCATTCTGTTACAATTGCTTGCGCCATTCGTTCTCGGTCAGGTTCTCCAACCGTTCATCGGAAATTTCGTGCGGCGCAAGGCCAGGGTTCTTGCCGTTGTCGATCGTGGATCGATCCTGATGGTCGTTTACCTTGCTTTCAGCGAGGCGATTGTCGAAGGCCTGTGGCGCACTGTTTCCTGGGATGATCTGGGCATGATGGTGGGGGTGAACATATTGCTGCTCGCCGTGGTTTTGCTTGCCACCTGGTATGGCAGCAAATGGCTTGGTTTCAGCCGCCCGGACCGGATCACCATCATGTTTTGCGGCTCGAAGAAAAGCCTTGCCAGCGGTGCACTCATGGCGAACGCAATTTTTGCCGGAGCGAATGTCGGCAATATCGTTCTGCCCTTGATGCTGTTTCATCAAATCCAGCTCATGGCCTGCGCCATTATCGCGCGCAAGCTTGCCGAGCGTCATGAGATCAGGCCCTGATCTTGCAGGCTTTCACGGATAAGCGTAGGAGAAGCGGGGAGGGGCGCGCCCTCACAAAACTGCTTCGCACTTTCGGCTCGAAAAGACTCTAAGAAAAGGCAAATATTTATGGCGCAGAGCGATGATAAGCCACTTGATCAGGAGGCGCTTGCCGAGGCCTATAATCGCGCATTGGCCCTGGAAAAAGCTGGCGATTTCGATGCCGCTGCCAAAGCCTATGAGGAAGTTCTGCAAATCGACCCCGACGATCACGGCGGCGCTGCGGTGCGGCTTGCCAGCATGGGGCGCGGTGCGGTTCCGCTGAAAGCGCCTGACGCCTATGTCGCAACGCTTTTCGACCAGCATGCGGAAATGTTTGATACCATTCTGGTGGATCAGCTTGGCTATGATGTTCCGTTGCAGTTACGCGAAATGCTGCTTGAAATGGACGATGCGTTTAATGCCGAACGTATGCTTGATCTGGGCTGTGGAACGGGCCTTTCCGCCGATGCGCTGGACGATATGGCCGCACACAAAACCGGCGTCGACATTTCTGAAAACATGATCGAAGTGGCGTATGAAAAAGGCGATTACGATGCGCTGTTCGTGGGCGAGGCGGTACGCTTTCTCGAAAGCACAGAGGAAGAAAACTGGGATCTGATCGTAGCGACGGATGTGCTGCCTTACATGGGCGAACTCGAACGGTTTTTTGCCGGTGTGGCGGAACATCTCAACTCCGGCGGGCATTTCGGTTTTTCCAGTGAGACATTGGACGATAATCGTCTGGCCGGACGCGCTTTCGTTGTTGGCGATTATCAGCGTTTCGCTCATGCCCAATCTTACGTGCGCGCCATGCTGGACAGTCACGGAATGGATTGCATCCGCTGTGAGGACATCACTGTGCGTAGCGAGCAAGGCGCTCCGGTGCCGGGCCATCTCTATATTGCACGCCGCCGTTGATCGCTTGCATCGTGAATGCTGAAGCAAGTCTCTTTTCGAGATAGCGCCGATTGCTTTATAGATCAGAACATTGATCATGCAGTTCCATAATCTATCTTATGCGATTAACGGACAGGGCCGGGAAGCCCTATCTGCGTTATGGTTTCGAGACTCCGTTTCCATTCGTTTGTGCTGTGATATATCTGCTTGCGCGACCGCTCCAGTATCGAGTCCGATATCGGGGTCGCACTCGCTTAAAATTTACGAAGGTATCCCATCATGGCTCCATTCCTATCGCCGCCGAAAATCCAGGAGGAAGAACGGCAGCAGCGGTTAGCGCTGCTTCAGGGCAAGTTGAAAGACCGGCATATTGGCGGTCTTCTGTTGGGGTCTACGCCGAGCCTTCAGTATTTCACCGGCCTTGTGTGGCGTTCAAGCGAACGGTTTCTGGGCGCGCTCGTAACACCTTCGGAGCTGATTTATATCGTTCCGGGATTTGAGCGGAGCCGCGTGGAAAGCCTGCCGCATCTTTCGGGCGAAATTCGTGGCTGGGAGGAAGAGGAAAACAGCGCGGCCCTGATCGCTTCCCTGCTTCCCGCAGGCGCGTCATTGGCCGTGGATGATGCCATTCCGCTTTTCGCATATAACCTGCTTCGACAGGAAATTGCGCCAGAACGTCTGCTTGATGGTGGCCCATTAATCCGCGAGCAGCGTATCTGCAAATCCGAGAACGAAATCGCTATCATCCAATATGCGATGAATCTTACGCTCGAAGTACACCGCCGGGCGCATGCGATGATAAAGCCTGGCGTTGCGGCCAGCGAGGTGGTGCGTTTCATTGGCGAGCAGCACCGCGCATTGGGTGCAAGGGGTGGATCGACGTTCTGCATCGTTTCCTTCGGTGCAGCCACCGCACTGCCGCATGGCGCAGATGGCGAACAGTTCTATCAGCCGGGAGATGTTGTGCTGGTGGATACGGGCTGCCGGATCGACGGCTATCATTCCGATCTCACGCGCACCTATATGCTGGATGAGCCAAGCAAGGAATTCGCGCAGATCTGGGCCATCGAGCGTGAAGCGCAACAGGCTGTCTTCGATGCCCCCGGTTGGGTGTGCCCTGCTCCGCTCTCGATGATGCGGCGCGCGCCGTCCTTGTCCGGCATGGGCTCGGACCGGATTACAAGCTGCCGGGCCTGCCACACAGGGCCGGACATGGGCTGGGCCTTGAAATCCACGAAGCTCCCTATATCGTGCGCGCAAACCCGCTGCCTCTGACCGAAGGCATGTGCTTTTCCAACGAGCCCATGATCGTAGTGCCAGAGCAGTTCGGCGTCCGTCTGGAGGACCATATCTACATGACGGCAAATGGTCCGAAATGGTTCACCCTGCCCTCGAAAAGCCCTGTGGAACCGTTTGCTTGAGGCTGTTTTCCTGCCCGGCATCACGAAGAGTGCGGCTGTCGTGCTATGGCACAAGAACAGCCGCCCCGCTGAGGCGGCCGGAGCGCAGATCGGCGAGCGCCTCGTTTGCACTTTCAAGCGGGTAGATTGTGGTGTGAGTGCGCACGCCTGCCGCGCGGGCAAGCGGGAAAAACTCTTCTGCATCGTTCCGGGTGAGGTTTGCGACGGAAACGAGCGCGCGTTCTTCCCACAGGATCGAATAGGGCATGGATGGAATATCGCTCATATGGATGCCGCCGCAGACCACCCGGCCGCCCTTGCGCACCGCACGCAAGGCGGCTGGAACGAGCTCCCCGGCGGGTGCGAAAATGATAGCTGCATCCAGCGGTGACGGCGGCAGAATATCTGAATCTCCGGCCCATACCGCGCCAAGGCTGCGCGCAAAATCTTTCGCTTCCGTATCTCCGGGCTTTGTGAAAGCGTAAACCTCCCTGTCCTGCCAGCGGCAGACCTGCGCAATGATGTGTGCGGCAGCCCCAAAGCCATAAAGGCCGATGCGCTTGCCCTCGCCTGCTTTCTTCAGCGATCGCCAGCCGATCAGCCCAGCGCAGAACAAGGGCGCCAGAGCCACAGGATCGGCGGCCTCATCGAGATCGAAAGCAAAATCGGCATCTGCGACGACATGGGTGGCGAACCCGCCATCGCGCGTGTAGCCGGTAAAAAGCGGGGCATCGCACAGGTTTTCAGCGCCGGAGCGACAATAGTCACAGGCGCCGCAAGTATGCCCAAGCCACGGAACCCCCACACGCCGTCCTGTGCGTGACGGATCGACGCCCGTTCCAACGGCATCGATAACGCCAACGATCTCATGTCCGGGAACCAGCGGCAGCTTTGGCCTTTCAAGCTCTCCATCCACCACATGCAAATCTGTCCGGCAGACGGCGCAGGCTTCAACCTTCAGCCTGATCTGGCCCGGCCCCGGCAACGGATCAGGGCGCTCCACGAGAACCAGTGGCTGTCCCGGCTTCTCCAGCACCATCGCTTTCATGATCTTTCGCCTTTCGACAGTTGCGTAATTGCTTGGCTATATCTTGGCCTGATAAAAGCTGATGAGCGTTGATTTCCGTCAAGAGCGATATTGTGTGGCAGTCACTACAGCCCAGCTGTTTAGTCCTGTCATTTTATTTCAAGCATGATCCTGATCGCCGTCGCTTCATTCCGGCTGGATTATGCCCTAAATTATGAATAGCTAAAAAAATATGCGGAAGTGTTGGAAAACACCTTGTCGGCACGTGGCCGCGACATAACTTACCTGATCCCATAATATTGCTTGTTTCGTTTTCCCGCCGGGCAAACGGAACCGCCAAATGAAATTGTGGTTCATGCCGAGATTGTACATCGGCGACCAAAGATTTTTCGATGCACTGCCCCGGAGGATACTGTGGCCGAAACCAATACCTCGCCTTCTCCCGCTCAAGACCAGTCTCCCAAACATCCAATGCTACGTCGGATTCTGCTTATCGTAGGGCCGGTCGTCGCGATTGCCATCGGCCTGTGGATCTATTTCAGTGGAGGGCAATATGTGAGCGAGGATGATTCCTATGTCGGCGCGGCGGCAGTGGCCATAACACCGCAGGTTTCCGGTCAGGTTATACGTGTCGCCGTTGGCCCGAACCAGCCCGTCAAGGAAGGCGATCTTCTGTTTGAAATAGACCCACAGCCGTTCCAGATCGAACTTGACCAGGCAAAGGCCAATCTGGCGCAAGCGAGCGAAAAACTCGCAGGGCTTGTCCTCACCTACAAGCAACAATTGGCAAGTGTGGCTCAGGCAAAGGACGATGTCACCTTCGCACAGGAGCAATCGCCAACGTCGCGCTGCCCTATATGCAGGGAAGCCTTGCGACGACAAGCAGCCAGGTCAATTGGGTGCTGACCTCCTATATCGTCGCTGCCGCCATTCTGACACCGGCCACCGGCTGGCTTGAGGAGCGTTTTGGCCGACGCCCACTGTTCATCATCTGCGTTGCCGGTTTCGTTATCGCTTCCATGCTGTGCGGCACGGCAACCAGCATTGAACAGATGGTCATTTACCGGATGCTGCAAGGGGCTTTCGGCGCCCCCGTTGTGCCGCTTGCGCAGGCCGTTCTCCTCGACAGTTATTCTGCGCGGATGCGCGGGCAGGCCATGGCGGTTTTCGGCCTTGGCGTCATGCTGGGCCCGATCCTCGGCCCCACTCTCGGTGGTTGGCTGACGCAATATTATGATTGGCGCTGGGTCTTTTATGTCAATGTACCGCTTGGCGTGATGACCTTGCTGCTGGCTTTTGGATTTCTCGAAGGCAAGAAGGGCTCGTCGCTTGCCAGGCTGGACTGGCTGGGGTTTGCAACGCTTGGCCTTGCCATTGCGGCATTGCAGCTCTTTCTTGATCGCGGCGAACAGTTGAACTGGTTCGACTCGACTGAAATAAAGACCGAATTCATCCTTACCATTCTGGGGCTTTATCTCTTCATCGTGCATACCGTGACAGCGCGAAAGCCCTTTCTCGACAAACGCCTGTTTGCCGACCGCAATTTTGTCATGGGGCAAGTGCTGATCTTTGTCATCGGCGCCGTCTTGCTGGCGACATTGTCGCTGCTGGCGCCCTATCTCGAACGGTTGATGGGATATTCTGTTCTGATGGCCGGGCTGGTGCTCGCTCCGCGCGGGGTTGGAACAATGGTGGCGATGGTCCTGGTGGGGCGGCTGACCTCCGTGGTCGATATAAAATATCTTCTTCTGACCGGCCTGGCACTGACCGCCGTTGCACTTCACCAGATGAGCATGTTTACGCCCGATGTCTCGCAAAGCACGATCATATGGAGCGGAATCATACAGGGGTTCGGTCTTGGATTCGTATTTGTGCCGCTCAGCACCATTACATTTGTGACGCTGCCGGCGGACCTGCACACACAAGGAACCGGCTTTTTCAGCCTCATGCGCAATGTGGGTTCAAGCGTGGGCATCTCCGTCACGACATTCCTGCTGTCGCAGAATGCGGCAATCGTCCATGCCGGGCTGACGAATGATATTTCACCCTATAGCCGCGCTACCCAGCATTTCAGTTCGGCCGTTCATCTCGACACACTGGCTGGCAAGGCCATGCTCAACGAGTTGATTACCGTTCAGGCCGAAACCATTGCCTATGCCGATAATTTTCGCCTGATGATGTATATTACTATCTTGACTATGCCGCTCGTTTTCTTCCTGCGGCACACCAAACCGCAGAAAACCAGCTCGGCCGGCAAGGCGGTAACGGCGCAATAATCCCTATTAATGCCGGTGGTAAACTAAAGCCATTGATCCTAATCATTCCAGGTCGCAATTGCTTCATGCGAAGGGATAATTTCGCATGAAGCAATTGCAGGGAATCGTTTGGGAACGACATGCACAGGGTTAAGACCAAAGCAGCATGTATTAATGGTCTGCATGGGGTATTACCCTGTCTGTGGGGTACGGGCGGATAAATTGATATTCGTTCGGATTATACCATTTCCGGCTTAGCGCCGGTCGGGAAAGAAGGTAGATTATATGTTGGAAGCACGTATCCGTAACAGTTCACTGCGAAACAAGGTTATCACTGCGGAGCAAGCGGCAAGCTTTATCAAGGATGGCATGATTGTTGGCATGAGCGGCTTTACGCGCGCGGGCGATGCCAAGGCCGTTCCGGTCGCCATGGCCGCGCGGGCGGCAACCGATCCATTCCAGATCACCCTGATTACAGGGGCCTCCCTCGGACATGACGTCGATAAACTGTTGACCGAAGCGCATATTCTTTCTCGCCGTATGCCGTTTCAGGCCGACCGCACATTGCGCAGCGCGATCAACCGCGGCGAAGTCATGTTTATCGACCAGCATCTTTCCGAAACAGTCGAGCAACTTCGTTCCAACCAGATCGGCCCCATCGACTGTGCCGTGGTAGAGGCATTGGCGATTACCGAAAGCGGCGGAATCATCCCGACGACTTCGGTCGGCAATTCGGCCAGCCTCGCCATTCTTGCCGAAAAGGTTATCGTCGAGGTCAATCTGAACCAGCCCATGGCGCTGGAAGGCCTGCACGATATTTATATACCGACGAAGCGCCCTTCCCGCGATCCTATCCCGATCATGGCTTGCGATAGCCGGATCGGACTGCCCTATATTCCCATCGCGCCGGAAAAAATCGCCGGTATCGTCATCACGCAGGAAAATGACAGTGCGTCACCTGTCGAGCCCGCAGATCACGAAACGGTTGCGATTGCCGGGCATCTGATCGAATTCTTCAAGGGGGAAGTCGTAAAGGGTCGTCTGGATCTGGCGCTTAATCCATTGCAGGCGGGCATCGGCACCATTGCCAATGCGGTTTTGACCGGCTTTGCAGATAGTCCTTTCCACAATCTGCGCATGTATAGCGAGGTATTGCAGGATAGCACGTTCGATCTGTTCGATGCGGGCAAGCTGGATTTTGCCTCCGGCTCATCGATCACTCTCAGCCCCGCTTGCGGCGAGCGCGTTTTCAATAATATAGACCGCTATCGTGACAGGCTTGTCCTGCGCCCGCAGGAAATCAGCAACCATCCGGAAGTCATCCGCCGTCTTGGTATTATCGGCATCAATACCGCACTCGAATTCGATATCTACGGCAACGTCAACTCAACCCATGTTGATGGAACCAATATGATGAACGGCATTGGCGGTTCCGGCGATTTTGCGCGCAACGCCTATATTTCGATCTTCGTCAGCAAGTCGGAAGCCAAGAATGGCGCGATCTCCTCGGTCGTGCCCATGGTAACACATGTGGACCACACGGAACATGACGTGGATATCCTCGTGACGGAACAGGGACTTGCCGATTTGCGCGGGCTTGCACCACGCGAGCGAGCGCCCGTTATCATTGAAAATTGCGCACATCCCGATTACCGGGACCAGCTCATGGATTATTACGAGCGAGCCTGCAAACGCGGCGGCCACACGCCTCATCTTCTGGAAGAGGCATTCAGTTGGCACCTGCGCCGTCAGGAAAATGGCAGTATGCGCAAATAACCCACAATTCCCCTGCCCCGGTATGCAATATATCGGGGCAGATTTATTTTCAGCCTTCGCCATTCTAGCTTTCAAAGTGGAATTTTATTTTGTTCCGCGCATTGGAGCCTTTCCTGTCGATCTTGATAAGATCCACGCCCTTCGGTATTTTTTAAATTTATACAGAAGATATGGGAACCCGTTCTAAAAGTCGCTATGCCGGTCCGCAAATGGCGACTTTTGGAACAGGCTCTTATTGTTTTCCGTATTTCGCAGTCGTTACAGCTTTTCTTTTTCATATATTGAATTGTTCATTATATTAGTTATTCGTAATTAATAGCATCGGGATATGAAAGAGGTTAAATATAGTTACCATTTTTCAATTATGTTCTTGAAAACACTGTGAATACCACTTAAAATTATGCTAATAATGGCACTTTCAATCAATAAATTTAAAAAATACGCAATGATCTCTTTCAAGTCATGGGTGATCCTTCTATAAGCGCCTGTTAAATGGTGCCTGCTCAGAGGGCTTGAGAAGCAGGCACACAAGACGTCCTCACTCGGGGTTGGGAGAGCGTGGGAATGAAGACGGCTCTATGGAAGGCGGCGTTGTTAACGCTGTCCGTTGTCCTGTTTTGTGTTGGGGCGACGTCGATAACTGCTTTTTGGTCCGGTGAAACGCCGGGGCTGATGGCAATAAGTCTGAGCCTGGGGTTTCCCCTTGTGATGATATTCCCGTTCTCGGCATTCATTTTTCTTCGCTATGATAAACTGAAGGAAGCCTACGCCCAGCTTGAGAAGTCTCATGTCGAGTTGCAGGCGCGGGCGCGTATCGACCATATGACGGGACTTCTCAACCGCGAGGCTCTCTTCGAGACGATGAAGATCAGCCGTTCGCGTATTGAAACCGGCACATTGCTGGTCATTGATGCCGATCATTTCAAGGCGATCAACGATAGTTTCGGCCACGGCGTCGGCGACCGGGCGTTGAAACTGATTGCCTTCGCCTTGCAAAATGTAACGCGGAAGGGGGATCTGGTCGGGCGCATCGGTGGGGAAGAATTCTGCGTATTCCTGCCCGGTGCAAGCGGTGAGACGGGCGTTCGTGTTGCCCAGCGCATCCGCGCGGAGGTGGAAAATACGCCGTTCCATACGACCGAATATCAGGTCTATCCACTCACCATCTCAATTGGGGTGGCTTCCGCACCCAAAAGCGAAACCAATTCGCAGGTGCTGAGCCGCGCCGACCGCTGCCTCTATCTGGCGAAGCAGCGCGGGCGCAATTGCGTGGTGTTCGATGAGGAAAGCGCCCCTATAACGGGTGCTTCAGTGGTTTCGATCAATAGCGGGCGTGAAGCGGCGCGCGGCCAAGCATAATCTTGATTGTCGTCGTTTCACACTTTTCGGGATGCGCTCTAAAGCCACTGCTCGACTTCCTCTTCCGACCAGGCAACCGGAACAAATCCCATTTTCTGATAAAGTTGCAAGGCGCGCGGGCTGTCGAGCGTATTGGTGTGGATCGTCACTTTCTGCGGGCTATGCGCCCAGGCGGCCGAAATGGCTTCATTCAGGAAGAAACGGGCCAATCCCCTGCCCTGAAAATCCGCAATCAGCCCGAAATAGAGAATTTCGACCGTGTCCGGCTTGGCGGAGAGCTCCAGTTCAACAAAACCTGCCGGGCAACCATCGGCATAAAGAACATGGATTTCGGTGGTCTCTGCGTGAATTGCTTCGGCGACTTCTGCATCGCTTTGCACACGGCGCAGCATCCAGTGATGCTGACGCCCGACCTGCTCGTAAAGATAGCGATAATAATGAACCGGCATATCGCTCGCCTGTATGATAGCAAGCCGCAAGCCCGTAGGAACCGGTACTGAGAGCGGCGAGCGGGCCGTCATTTCCAGATGCGTGATGCGCGCTTTCAATTTCTCAGGCATGTCACTCGGCTTCGCCAGTCACCACGGGCGTGTCCTGTCTGCTTCCCCATTCGCTCCACGAACCGTCATAGAGGCGGTTATCCTTGTGCCCCAGCGAGGTAAGCGCGAGCGTAATCACGGCAGCGGTAACACCGGAACCGCAACTGGTGACCACCGGCCCCGACAGGTCGATACCCGCCTCGTCAAAAATCCTGCGCAGGCTTTCGAGGTCTTTCAATTCACCGTTTTCGGAAAGGGTTGTAACAGGAACATTGCGCGCACCCGGCATATGGCCCGAGCGCATTCCCGCGCGAGGTTCCGCGTCGCGCCCCGTAAAACGGCCCACGCCACGCGCATCGGCAATCTGCGAGCGTTTTTCATCAACGATCTTGCGCATTTCCTGAAAATCGACAACTGCGTCCTTGTTGAAGGAGGGCTTAAAAAATGTCGCGGCAATCTTCGTTACTTCGTCAGTGACGGGGTAGCCCGCCTTTTTCCAGCCGTCGAATCCGCCATCGAGAACATAGACATTCTTCACGCCCATGACGCGGAACATCCACCAGACGCGCGGGGCGGAAAACATGCCGGGGCCATCATAAACCACCACGGTTTCGTCGGCAGTGATGCCCAGCGTGCCTACTTGCTGCGCGAAGAATTCCGGCGATGGCAGGGTATGCGGAAGGCCGGACTCCTTGTCGGCGATTTTATCCTGATCGAAGAATACCGCGCCCGGAATATGCGCTTTTTCATATTCCTCCTGACCGTTGCGCCCTGCCGCAGGCAAATACCAGGAGGCATCGACGATCGCGAGGCCGGGCTTATGCAGACGTTCCTTCAACCAGTCGCGCGATACGACGAATGCGCTTTTCTCGGTCATGATTTTCCTCCAGCTATGGGTCAGGTTCAGGCTTGCGGCAAGCTGCCGAAGCGAATGCGGAAACGGCGGTTTTCCTTGCCCTTCTTTTCGATCTTGCCAATATGGATTTCACCGACTTCCTGTGTTTCACTAACGTGTGTGCCGCCGCAAGGTTGCGAATCCACAGAGCCATTTTCACCAATGGCGACCAGCCGGATACGGCCAAGGCCAACGGGCGGGCGAACATTTTTCGATTTCACAATGTCGGGATTGGCCAGAAATTCCTCGTCGCTGATCCAGTGGATCGACACAGGGGCGTTGGCCTGCACCAGTTCCATCAGTTTTTCGGTGACGGATTCCTTCGTATAGCTTTGATCCGGCAGGTCGAAATCGACACGGCTTTCATCCTCGCCCACCGCAGCACCTGTGATCGGGAACGGGCAGGCGACGGAAAGCAGATGGCAGGCCGTGTGCATACGCATCAGTTTGTAGCGGCGCTGCCAATCTATATGCAGGACGAGTTTTTCGCCCACGTCCGGCATTTGCTGGCCTTGCGCGGGCATATGGACAATTTCATTCTTGGTTTCGCCTGTAACGGTCGTCGCGATCTCGATCCGCGAACCATCCGCGCGCTCGAAGAAACCGGTATCCCCCGGCTGGCCGCCGGAAGTAGCATAGAAATTCGTCCTGTCCAGGATAATGCCGCCATTTCCGGCGATGGCGAGAACTGTGCCCTCCGCAGTTGAAAGATAGGAATCTTCGCGAAAAAGCGCCTCAGTCTCGTATGCCATGATTACCCCTCGAACGGTATGTCTATTTCGGTTTTCTTCTCCAGCCAGCGCGGCACGGGCAGGCTCTTGCCGCGGAGGAAGGCGGGATTGAACAGCTTTGACTGGTAACGATTACCGTAGTCACAAAGCACGGTCACAATTGTGTGGCCCGGCCCGAGATCTTTTGCAAGCCGGATTGCACCGGCAATGTTGATGCCGGACGAGCCGCCGAGGCAAAGCCCCTCCTCTTCCACGAGGGCAAACAGGATATCGAGCGCCTCCGCATCGGGAATCTGGTAGGAAAAATCAGGGGTGAAGCCTTCAAGATTGGCGGTGATGCGCCCCTGCCCGATGCCTTCGGTGATCGAATCGCCTTCTGCCTTCAATTCGCCGGTCGTATAGAAGGCGTGAAGCGCCGCGCCATGCGGGTCCGCCAGAGCAATTTTGATATTGTGGTTCCGTTCCTTCAGGCCAATCGCCGTTCCGGCAAGCGTACCGCCAGATCCCACAGCGGCCACAAAACCATCGATCTGGTCGCTTGTATCGCGCCAGATTTCCTGCGCCGTGGTCTCGATATGGGCTTGCCGGTTGACCGTATTGTCGAACTGATTGGCCCATATTGCGCCATTCGGCTCGGTTTTGGCCAGTTGCTCGGCAAGACGCCCTGAAAGGCGCACATAATTGTTCGGGTTGCGATAGGGGGCGGCGGGAACCTCGATCAGCTCTGCACCGAGCAGGCGCAAGACTTCCTTTTTTTCCTGGCTCTGCGTTTCAGGAATCACGATCGCCGTGCGGTAGCCCAATGCCTTGGCGACCATCGTGAGGCCAATGCCGGTATTGCCCGCGGTTCCTTCCACAATCACGCCTCCGGGCCGCAAAAGCCCGCGTTTTTCCGCATCGCGGATAATGTAGAGCGCCGCACGGTCCTTGACCGACTGGCCCGGATTGAGAAACTCTGCTTTCCCGTAAATATCGCATCCTGTGAGCTCGGAAGCCTTGCTGAGGCGGATCAACGGCGTGTTGCCGATTGTGTCGAGTACCGAATTGAACATGGCTTCCGTCCTTTCTGTTTGAAGGCGAAGTTATGGGGAAGCGCCCTGCCCTTCAAGCAAGTATGGAATAATTTTCCACGCCAAAGGGCAAACTGAAACTCCTGTAGAGGCATAAAACAGAAAAGCCGCCCTATAAGGCGGCTTTTCGCGAAATGTGTTTTGCTTTTGGATCAGGCGGCGCGCTGGCCGCCATTGCTGCGGCGCTTGCGGCGGAAGGGACGCTTCGGCTTCGGCGCGGCCTCACCGGCGCTGGCATGTGCCCCGGCGCGATGCTGCTCGCCCGCCTTCTGTGCGGGGCGGCGATGCTTGTGCGCGGGCGCCTTGCGGCTCTCAGCCTGTTCAGTCCGCTGGCCCTGGGGTGCGGGGCCTTTGGCGACAGGTGCTGGTGCAAGCTTCACCGGCGCATCCTTGATCGAAAGTTTGCTCCGCGTGACGCGCTCAACCGCCCGCAGCTTTGATTCTTCCGTAGCCGGATCATAAAGCGTGATGGAAGCGCCGCTTGCGCCGTTGCGGCCGGTGCGGCCGATGCGGTGCACATAGGTTTCCGGCTCGTCCGGCAGGTCGTAATTCACCACATGGCTGATGCCGGGCACGTCGATGCCGCGCGCTGCAATATCCGTTGCAACCAGAATGCGCAGGGTCCCATCGCGGAAACCGTTCAGCGCGCGCTGGCGTGCATTCTGCGACTTATTGCCGTGGATGGCCGCAACATCATAGCGGTCGCGCTCAAGATGGCGCACGACGGCATCTGCTCCGTGCTTGGTGCGCGTGAAGACGATGACGGAACGCATGTCGGCATCGGTCAGCATGGCTGAAAGCAGGCGGCGCTTCTCCTTCGTCGGCACTGGATGCACGACCTGCGTAATTTCAGAAGCCGTGGCGCCTTGTGGCGCCACTTCCACCCGTACCGGATCGCGCAGCAGACGTTCGGCCAGCGATGCGATCTCCTTTGGCATGGTAGCCGAGAACAGTGCGGTCTGGCGTTCGGCGTGTGTTGCCTTGGCAATGCGCTTCACATCATTGATGAAGCCCATGTCCAACATGCGGTCGGCTTCATCGAGAACCAGCCAGCGGGTCTGCGACAGGTCCACGAGGCCATCGCGCATCAGGTCCGTCAGGCGGCCGGGTGTTGCGATGAGCACATCGATGCCGGGTGCGATACGCTTGATCTGCGAAAGCTTGGACACGCCGCCGAGAACCAACGCGGTGGAGATATGCGCGCTTTTGGAGACATTGCGGATCGTCTGCTCAATCTGTACTGCCAGTTCACGCGTTGGCGCCAGGATTAGCGCGCGTGCGGTTTTCGGGCGGCGCTTGTCGCCAAGGCCGATGATTTTCTGAAGGATGGGCAGGCTGAAAGCCGCCGTCTTGCCGGAACCCGTCTGGGCGATGCCGAGGATGTCCTGGCCTTCAAGTTGCGACGGGATGGCTTGCGTCTGGATCGGTTTCGGCTCGGTCATGCCGGCAGCTTCCACGCCTTTGAGCAGAACGCCGGTGATACCGAGAGCGGCGAAGCCGCCCGTGTTTTCTTTTGTCAATTCAATCTCTTTCAGCGGCACCGCGCATTCGCGGTCCGCTTTAAAACGCCGGGCAAGCGCAACTTGCCGAACATAATTCCATTTAATGATAACGACGGGACGCCGGAAAACTCTCTGGCGACTTGCGCTGTCGTGCCCGAACTGATTTCGGGTCCCTTCCTCTGCTGGACCATTCCGGTGTGGAAGATGTGACGCAACAAGTCCAAGTCCGGGAAAGCCGATGAAAATCAGTCGGCCCATGCGCCTGAATTGGCATATGGAGCGTTTTCGCCCAAAAAGCAAATGGTTTTGCGCGAAAACTTTGTGTCAGATGATGAAATCGGCCAGAACCTGATTATCGCTGATATCCTGATAGGCCCAGCCGGATTCGGCAAACTTCTTCTCCAGAAGCTTGAAATTTGCCGCGTCCCTGGTTTCGATACCGATTAGCACCGAGCCGAAATTTCGCGCCGATTTCTTGAGATATTCAAAGCGCGCAATATCGTCATCCGGCCCCAGAAGGTCAAGGAAGGAGCGCAATGCGCCGGGGCACTGAGGAAAGCGGAAAATGAAATATTTCTTCAGCCCTTCAAAACGAAGCGCCCTTTCCCGCACATCCGGCAGCCGCTCGAAATCGAAATTGCCGCCAGAAACGACGATAACGATGCGTTTGCCCTTGATGTCGCTTTTCTTGAAATCCTTGAGCGCATCGATGCCGAGCGCACCGGCCGGTTCCAGCACAACACCTTCAATATTCAGCATTTCAACAATGGTCGCGCAGAGCTTGTTTTCCGGAACCGTTATGACAGTTTTCGGATCGAAGCCTTTGAGAAGTTTGAAATTTTCTTTGCCGATTTCTGCAACGGCAGCACCATCGACAAAATTATCGATATGCGAAAGCTTGACCCGCTTGCCCGCCTCCAGGCTGGCCTTGAGGCTTGCCGCGCCCTGCGGCTCCACAAAGCGGAAAGCGGTTTTCCAGCCAAGATCGGCGATATATTGCGTTACGCCGCTTGAAAGCCCGCCACCGCCAACCGGCAGGAGCACGAGGTCCGGCTTGCTGTCGTCCGGCAATTGCCGCTCGATTTCCAGCGCGACTGTCGCCTGCCCTTCAACAATGCCGGGATGGTCGAAGGGTGGCACCATCACGCCCTTGTTGGCGGCTGCGAATTCCCGCGAGGCGGCATAACAGACATCGAAAATATCGCCGACAAGTTTGATTTCGATGAATTCTCCGCCAAAGGTGCGCGTCTTGTCGATTTTCTGCTGCGGCGTGGTGACTGGCATGAAAACCACGCCCTTGCGCCCGAAATGCCGGCAGACGAATGCAAAGCCCTGCGCATGATTGCCGGCGGAAGCACAGACGAAAACGGCATTTTTATCTGTTGTTTCAACGGCTTTGGAAATAAAATTGAAGGCACCGCGCAGCTTGTAGGAGCGCACCGGCGTCAGGTCTTCGCGTTTCAGCCAAATCTGCGCACCATATTTCCGCGACAGATAATCGTTGCGTTGCAATGGCGTTTCGCAAAAGAGCGCGCGCATTGCCTTTTCTGCCTGGGCCACGGATTTGACGAAGGGGGTCATCATTCAGCTTTCTGGATTTTCCTGCAAAAATTGCCCCAAGGATATATGGATTTCGGACAATAGGGAAAGGTGGTGCGGTCGGCGGGACTTGAACCCGCAAGTCTTAAAGACGACGGATTTTAAGTCCGTTGCGTATACCAATTTCGCCACGACCGCAGCAAACGCATTTTCTATGTCATGATTTGCGCGCAGAATTCAAGACGTAAAGCTTGCCGGTGGCAACTGCTGGCATTCACACATAAGCTTGTGGAATTAAGCGAAAAAGCCGCCAATCAAGTGGCGGCTTCGCAACTGCCCAGTTTGGTCAGCCATGCAGTTTCGCGGTAATTTCCGCAACCCGCCTGCCCTGGAAACGGGCGCCATCCAGTTCCTGTGCGGAAGGCTGGCGCGAGCCGTCGCCATCGGCGGTGGTTGTCATGCCGTAAGGCGCCCCGCCGCGCACCACATCATTCCCCATCTGCTCCCGATAGGCGTAGGAAAGCGGCACGATAATCATGCCGTGGTGCTGCATCTGCCATTGGGTGGAAATCAGCGCCAGTTCAGCGCCGCCATGTTGGGTGGCCGTTGAAACCATGACCGAGCCAACCTTGTTTATCAGTGCCCCTTTGGCCCACAGCCCGCCGGTCTGGTCGAGGAAATTCTTCATCTGTGAAGCCATCATGCCATAGCGCGTTGCGGTGCCGATAATGATGGCATCATAATCTGCAAGCTCGCCCGGCGTGGCAATCGGCGCTTCCTGATCGATCTTGTAATGCGAAGCTTTCGCCACTTCCTCTGGCACCAGTTCGGGAACACGCTTCAGCGTAACCTCTGCGCCGCCTTCGCGCGCCCCTTCAGCAGCAGCCTTCGCCATCTGTTCCATGTAGCCATAGGCCGAATAATACAGCACCAGCATCTTTACCATCTGACATCTCCGTTAATCGTAATGGCGAGGCCTCTCCCTCGTAGAAACTTAATTAAGGGAGCGCGAAGCTTTGGAAAGGCGGCAAAACGAAGAACGATAAAAGCGGTTGCAGCAGCGCGATACGGGCGCTTAACTGTGCCAATAGAAATGGAGTCTGCACATGAGTCATGATCCCCGGCAGGCCGTGAGGGCTGCGATGCTCGCTATCGGTGACGAACTTCTTTCCGGCCGCACCAAGGACAGGAATATAGGCCATCTGGCCGATGTTCTGACCGCTGCGGGCATTGATCTCAAGGAGGTGCGGATTGTTCCCGATGAAGAGGATGCCATTGTTGCCGCACTGAACGCCTTGCGCGCGAACTATGATTATGTGTTCACCTCCGGCGGTATCGGCCCGACGCATGACGACATTACCGCCGATGCCGTTTCCACGGCGTTTGGCGTGCCCTGCATCCATGACGAAACGGCTTTGAAGCTTCTGGGCGACAATTATGCGCGCCGGGGACTGGAATTTACCGAATCCCGCAAGCGCATGGCGCGGATGCCGCAAGGCTCGCAACATATTCCAAATCCTGTTTCGACGGCTCCCGGTTTTCATATCGGCAATGTCTACGTGATGGCGGGCGTTCCGTCGGTCTTTCAGGCCATGCTCGATAATGTGCTTCCCACGCTGCGCACCGGCCGCAAGCTTTTTTCAAAAGCCGTGGAATGCCCCTTCGGCGAAGGTGTGATTGGTGCTCCGCTGGCCGCAATCCAGCAGGAAAACCCGGAAACGGTCATCGGCTCCTATCCGAAATTCGAGAACGGCCGTTTCAGCACGGAATTGGTTGTTCGTGGCAGCGATATGGAAAAAATCGACAGGGCTGTCGCGGCTATCGAACACATGATCGCTTCGCTGAAGCAGGAGGGGGCGGCGTGATGCCGGTCAACTCTTTTTCATGCACAACTCATTGCACTATATGTTAAAATAAAAATATAGCCGGAAGGAGATCGGTCATGTCCTACAAGACGGTGGTTGCCTATTCCCGCAGTGAAGCGGAGTTGAAAAGGGTCCTGTCCGCCATCGGGCTGTTGAGGCAGAAAGTGCCCGATATCCACGTGATCGGACTCTATGCCATCCCTTCTCCCATCGTCTATGCCGACCCTAACGGCTTTATCGATCCCGGCATGTTCGAGCTGCACGACAAGCAGCACAAGGAATTATCCGAACGGCTGAAGCATGTCTTCGAGGAAGAAATGCGCCGTCAGGGGATCAATTATGAGTTTCGCGTTACCCGGTCGGATACCGGAACGGCAGCCGATGGCGTTCTCGCCTCCTGCCTTGGTGCGGAACTGCTGATTGCGGGCCAGCGCGACCCCAATGACCCGGCAACCAATGACGAAACCGCTGATACCATTGTTTTCAACGCAAGCTGCCCGGTTCTGCTGGTACCCTATGCGCCGGTTCTGCCCATGGTTTCGCTTGATCGGATCGTGGTCGCGTTTAACGGAAAGCGCGAAGCCGCACGTGCCGCTTTCGATGCCCTGCCACTCATCAAGCAAGCTGGCAGGACTGAAATCATCTGGATCGATCCACCGGAAGCGGAGGGAGAAGATGAGACGCTTGGCGGCAGCGAACTGGCCGAGGCGCTGGCACGCCATGGGGTGGGGGTTGAAGTGCTGGCGCTTGCCTCCCAGGGCCGCCATGCGCAGGACGCGCTACGCGAGCATCTGATTGCCGAGCGCGCCGATCTTCTGGTTATGGGGGCATACAGCCATTCGCGCCTGCGTGAGCTTGTGTTTGGTGGTGTCACCCGCTCCCTGCTCAACGACCTGCCCATCCTGACGCTTTTCGCGCGCTAAAGCATTTTCGAGCCAAAAGTGCGAAGCGGTTTTGCGTCGGATAATGCGACTAAGAAAAGTGTGCATTTTCGAGCCATGCGTGCGAAGCACCTACGCGGGGAAATCAGTCCACTGGACTGATTTCTGGTCCCGCTTCGATGCGTCGGATAATGCGGCCAGGAAAGGTCTGCATTTCGAGCCAAATTGATTTTCGGGTTGTAAACCACCCCGTCCTTTCACGATATGCTTGCAAAAACCGCCTTTTTGCGGTTATCAGCATCACCCGGCGCTGGCTGTGCCGGGTGGAAAGCCTTTCCACTATCTTGCTGCCGCTTGTCGCCGGCGCAGACGATGGAAAGCGGCATATCCGACAGTTGGCGCGAATGACGGCATGTCATCGCAGATTTTTGGTTTTTTGCAGGTCCGCAGGGCGCAACCCCACGCCACGGATCGATCCATGGAGCGTTTCGATGTCCTTGCCCGATAAAGCCTTTCCCGTTTCCTGGGATCAGTTTCACCGCGATGCCCGCGCCCTCGCCTGGCGAATTGCCGGTCTGGATCGTGAATGGCGCGCCATCGTAGCGATCACGCGCGGAGGGCTCGTGCCGGCTGCCATCATCTGCCGCGAACTGGGTATCCGCCTCATTGAAACCGTCTGCATCGCTTCCTATCACGATTACACGTCACAGGGCGAAATGCAGGTTCTCAAAGGGATCGGAGCATCTCTTCTGGAAAATCAGGGTGAAGGCGTCATTGTGGTGGACGACCTGACCGACACAGGCAAGACCGCCGCAATCGTGCGCGAGATGATGCCGCGCGCGCATTTTGCCACCGTATATGCAAAGCCGAAGGGCCGTCCGCTTATCGACACCCTTCGTCACGGAGGTCTCACAGGATACCTGGATCTATTTCCCATGGGATATGGGCTTCACCTATCAGGAGCCGATTGCTGGCGGAAAACGCGGCTAAATGAAACCAAATGAACGCGATTGCGGTGATATTTCCGCCGCAATCGCGCCTTATGGAAAGGATGCTGAGAGAGCATCATTTGCAGGATAAAGGCTTTCATAACTGCCTCGCTGCAATCCAGTTTTTAGTAATGTCTTTAAAATAAAAGCTTTTTTGCCATTTTTTTAAAGTTCATCGTCATTCTATGGTTGTTATTTCGGCGAATCATATCATCCTATAAAAAAGTGGGGGATTTTCGCGGTGAAGACGCAGGCCAAACAACTCGTTGCAACGGAGAAGCGTATTCTGACGCCTTCTGGTCGTTTGCAGCAGGTTGCAGCGCTTGTCTATCGTCGCGAGATGGGCGCTTTGCAGGTGCTTGTCATCACGAGCCGCGGCACGGGCCGCTGGATCATCCCCAAGGGCTGGCCGCAAGTGGGCCGTACACTGGCTGGAGCCGCGCTGCGCGAAGCTTTCGAGGAAGCGGGTATACGCGGCGATGTTTCTCGTGACCCCATCGGCAGCTACATTTATTGCAAGATGGATCTGCCGCCGGAGCGCATCAACCAGTTCACGGTGGCCGTCTATGCCGTCCAGTTTACTTCACAGGAGAAGGACTGGCCGGAACGGGAACAGCGTTTGTGTGAATGGGTGTCCCCTGGCGAGGCAGCCAACCGCGTCGAAGAGGTGGAGCTGAAGCAGATACTGAACGGCTTTGCTGATTCGGGCTTTGCCGCCGCTGCTGAATAATTTTCCCCACCTTATGGGCACAGCGCGACCGGGCGGTTTATAGCCAATTTTCTCTTCTTTTTTTGGAAAACCCGCTCGGGATCCCTTCTTTTTCAGCAATTTGCGGGATCAAGAGGGGAGACTTGGCCACCTGTCGCTTCTCCCCGTTATCCACATTTGCCCCAGCCGCTTACGCACAATATCTAGCGTGTGAATGGTTGCAGTAAACCAATGCTTGACGGTCTGCACCGAGTCGTTTTTTATGAACCTATCGTTGTGTGAGCGGCGTGGCCGGGCGTTTCAAATTGCCGGTCTTTCTTTCAGGTAAGTCGAGTTTTAACGGGCGTTGCGCTATTTTGGCGTGGTTTTTGCCTGCGGCTTTGTCGTGTCTTAATTTCCGGGCTGAACCACCTTTGCAGAAGCATATGCATCAACAGGCAGAAAGAGCGTTAACACAAGATTTAGTATTTGCGCTCATTCTTGTTACAAGATAAGGTATTTTTGTTTCGCCAATGTTTCCGTAGATATCCGCTGCAAGGGAGCCAGAACCGCTTCCCCGAGGGGGCTTTTTTACGGAATTAACGAGGTGGAAAACAGTTTCCGGGGGTATCCCCCGCAACAAGAAAGCATTTCCTGCGGGAAAGGCACTTGAGACAGTGACGCGATACAAACAGGTCGTGGCTGAAAGCTTGCCGACAGGCTACTATATATAGAACGTTTGGATGGGACAGATGAAGATCGAACGCCGCTTTACGAAAGAGAATCAATCGGCTTATGCGGACATCGCGTTCCGGACTGCGACCAGCGAGATCAAGAATCCCGATGGGTCCATCGTATTCCGTCTTGAAAACATCAATGTGCCCGCACAATTCAGCCAGGTCGCCGCTGACATTCTCGCACAGAAATATTTCCGCAAGGCGGGCGTGCCCGCCTGCCTCAAGAAGGTTGAGGAGAATGACGTTCCCTCGTGGCTCTGGCGCTCGGTTGCCGACGAGGATGCGCTCTCCAAGCTGCCGGAAGGCGAACGCTACGGTTCGGAAATGGACGCTTGCCAGGTGTTCGATCGCCTCGCTGGCACATGGACCTATTGGGGCTGGAAGGGCGGCTATTTCGATTCGGAAGAAGACGCCGTCGCCTTCCGTGACGAGCTTGCCTATATGCTCGCCACCCAGCGCGTCGCACCCAACAGCCCGCAATGGTTCAACACCGGCCTTTCTTGGGCCTATGGCATTGATGGTCCCGGACAGGGCCATTTCTATGTCGACTGGCAGACCGGCAAGCTGACCAAGTCCAAGTCGGCCTATGAGCATCCGCAGCCGCACGCCTGCTTCATCCAGTCGGTTGGCGATGATCTCGTCAATGAAGGCGGCATCATGGATCTGTGGGTGCGTGAAGCGCGCCTGTTCAAATATGGTTCCGGCACAGGTTCCAATTTCAGCCATCTGCGCGGCGAAGGCGAAAAGCTTTCCGGCGGCGGCAAGTCCTCCGGCCTCATGAGCTTCCTCAAGATCGGCGACCGCGCCGCGGGCGCGATCAAGTCCGGCGGCACGACGCGCCGCGCTGCCAAGATGGTGGTGGTGGATATCGACCACCCGGATATCGAAGAATATATCGACTGGAAGGTGAAGGAAGAGCAGAAGGTTGCTTCGCTAGTCACCGGCTCCAAGATCGTCAAGCAGCATCTGACCGCGATCATGAAGGCCTGCGTCAACTGCGAAGCAGATAAAGACGATTGCTTCGATCCGGCGAAGAACCCGGCGCTGAAGCGCGAGATCAAGGCCGCGAAGAAGAACCAGGTTCCTGAAAACTATGTAAAGCGCGTGATCCAGTTTGCGCGTCAGGGCTATACCGACATTCAGTTCAAGACCTACGACACGGATTGGGATTCGGAAGCCTATCTCACGGTTTCGGGCCAGAACTCGAACAATTCCGTTTCGCTCAAAGACGAATTCCTGCGTGCTGTCGAAAATGATGGCGACTGGAACCTGACGGCGCGTCGCGATGGCCGTGTCATGAAGACGCTGAAAGCCCGCGACCTGTGGGAAAAGATCGGCTATGCCGCATGGGCTTCCGCCGATCCGGGTCTGCATTACAACACGACCATGAACGATTGGCACACCTGCCCGTCCGCCGGTCCGATCCGCGCCTCCAATCCGTGCTCGGAATATATGTTCCTTGACGACACGGCCTGCAATCTGGCGTCGATCAACCTGCTCACCTACCGCAACAAGGACGGTTCGTTCGATATCGCGGCCTATGAGCATACGGCGCGCCTTTGGACCATCGTTCTCGAAATTTCGGTGATGATGGCGCAGTTCCCGTCCAGGGAAATCGCCCGCCTCTCCTATGAATACCGCACGCTCGGCCTTGGCTATGCCAATATTGGCGGCCTGCTGATGACCTCCGGCATTCCCTATGACTCCAAAGAAGGCCGCGCTATCTGCGGTGCGCTGACGGCGATCATGACCGGCGTGGCCTATGCCACATCCGCCGAAATGGCGAAGGAGCTTGGAACCTTCCCAAGCTATGAGCCGAATGCCCAGCATATGCTGCGCGTTATCCGCAACCATCGCCGCGCCGCCCATGGCGAACGTCAGGGCTATGAAGGTCTTGCCGTCAATCCGGTGGCGTTGATTGCTGAGGATTGCCCGGATCAGGACCTCATCGCCCATGCCCGTGCGGCCTGGGACAAGGCGCTGGAGCTTGGCGAAAAGCACGGCTACCGCAATGCGCAGGCCACCGTCATCGCACCGACCGGCACGATTGGCCTCGTCATGGATTGCGATACGACCGGTATCGAGCCAGACTTCGCACTGGTGAAGTTCAAGAAGCTTGCTGGCGGCGGCTATTTCAAGATCATCAACCGCGCCGTGCCGGAAGCGCTGCGCACGCTTGGCTATTCGGAAAGCCAGATCGCGGAGATTGAGGCTTATGCCGTCGGCCATGGCAATCTCAATCAGGCGCCGGGCGTCAATCCGTCGTCGCTGAAGTCGAAGGGCTTTACCGACGAGAAGATCGAAGCCCTGAATGCGGCTCTCAAGAGCGCCTTCGATATCAAGTTCGCGTTCAACAAATGGACGTTGGGCGAAGATTTTTGCAAGGATGTGCTGAAGCTGACCGATGAGCAGCTCAACGATTTCTCGTTTGAACTGCTGCCTGTTCTGGGCTTCTCCAAGAAGGATATCGAAGCGGCCAATATCCATGTTTGCGGCGCGATGACGCTGGAAGGCGCGCCTTTCCTGAAGGAAGAACATTATGCCGTGTTCGATTGCGCCAATCCGTGCGGCAAGATCGGCAAGCGCTATCTCTCGGTGGAAAGCCACATCCACATGATGGCTGCCGCACAGCCCTTCATTTCGGGGGCAATCTCCAAGACGATCAATATGCCGAACGAGGCAACCGTCGAGGACTGCAAGAATGCCTATATGCTGTCGTGGAAGCTGGCTCTCAAGGCAAATGCGCTTTATCGTGATGGCTCCAAGCTGTCGCAACCGCTCAATTCTTCGCTGATTGCCGATGACGAGGATGAAGATGATGCGCTCGAAGCCCTGATCGAGGCGCCGGCAGCAGCCCGCGCCGTTCAGGTGACGGAGCGGATCGTCGAAAAGGTGGTCGAAAAGATCATTCATGAGCGCGAAAAGCTGCCAAATCGCCGTCAGGGCTATACGCAGAAGGCTGTTGTGGGCGGTCACAAGGTTTATTTGCGCACCGGTGAATTTGGTGACGGACGCCTTGGCGAAATCTTCATCGACATGCACAAGGAAGGCGCTGCCTTCCGCGCGATGATGAATAATTTTGCCATCGCCGTGTCGCTCGGCCTGCAATATGGCGTGCCGCTGGAAGAATATGTCGAGGCCTTCACCTTCACGAAGTTTGAACCGGCTGGCATGGTGATCGGTAACGATGCCATCAAGACGGCTACCTCGATCATCGACTATGTGTTCCGCGAGCTAGCGGTTTCCTATCTCGGACGCAACGATCTTGCTCATGTCGACACGAGCGACTTCGGCAATACGGCACTCGGCAAGGGAATCAAGGAAGGCAAGACCAATCTGGTCTCGACCGGCTGGACGCGCGGCTATAAGCCGACACTGGTAACAAACACCCTGCCCGGCAATGAAGCCAAGGGATCTGTTAATTCCGCGCCGCAGGCCTCGAATGTCACGACGCTGAAATCCTCAGGCCCGGCTGCCAACCGCCCGGCAACCATTGGTCTGGTGACGGATGGGGCTACGGCTTTCAAGCGCGATTTCGAGGAACAGCAGCCAGCGCCTGCACCGCTGCAGGAAAGTTCTGCTGCGACTGAGCTTTTCTCCGATAAGGCCGCAGCCGATGCGGCTTCTGCCCGCGCCGAAAGCGCCAATGCGGCGAAGAAACTGGAAGCAGATCGACGCATCAAGTCGATGATGCAGGGCTATACCGGCGATAGTTGCAGCGAGTGCCAGAACTTCACGATGGTTCGCAATGGTACCTGTCTCAAGTGCGATACCTGCGGCGCAACAAGCGGTTGCAGTTGATCCCGCGACAGAAACAACGATATAAAAGGCTCGCCTTGTGCGGGCCTTTTACATGCAGAGCGCACCTCTATTGATATTGGGAAATTCTATTGACGGAATTCATTCTTGAGCATCCCTGGGCTGAGACGCTTATAGCTCTTGGCGGTTTGTTTTTTTCAGCTTTCATTGCCAATTTTTTGATTAAGGCAATTCTGCTGAAGATGCTCAAGCACATCATTCAGAAAACCTCGTTCGGTCAGGATGAGGAGCTGAAAAACCTTGGTGTTATCAGCCGTCTGGCGAATATCGTTCCGGCGCTGATTATCGCATCCGGCATTCTTGCCGTTCCGGGGCTGCCCGACGGCGCATTGACGATCATTCGGAATGTGTCGATTTCCTTCATCATTCTGACACTGGCGCTGGCGGTAAATTCTGCGCTGAGCGTAGTCGACACGCTTTACCATCGCCGCACCGAGGCGCGAAGCCGGCCGATAAAGGGTTATATTCAGGTCACGAAACTGGCCATATATCTTATTGCAACGGTTCTTATCATCGCGACATTGCTGGACCGTTCGCCTGTTATTCTGCTTTCAGGCGTCGGCGCCATGGCTGCGGTTCTCATTCTGGTTTTTCAGGATACCCTGCTGTCGCTTGTCGCCAGTATGCAGATCGCCTCGTCAAATATGGTGCGGGTGGGCGACTGGATCGAAATGAAGAACCTGGACGCGAATGGCGATGTCACCGAAATCGCGCTTTATACGGTCAAGGTGCAGAATTTCGATAAAACCATTACCACCATCCCCATCCGCAAGCTCATTACCGAACCGATGAAGAATTATCGGGGAATGCAGGAATCAGGCGGGCGGCGTATCAAGCGCGCTCTTTACATCGATCAGAACACGATTGGCTTTCTGGATGAGGCTGAACGCAAGCGCCTCGCTTCCATCGGTCTGCTGGAAGATTATCTGCCCCGCAAGGAAAAGGAAATTGCCGAGTGGAATGCGAAGCTTGGAGAACGCGCTAAAAACCCAGTCAACACGCGCCGTGTGACCAATATCGGCACATTCCGCGCCTATGTTGAAACCTATCTGCGCAATCATCCGGGGATTCACAAAAGCATGACGCTGCTTGTGCGCCAGATGGATCCGACGCCGGAAGGCCTGCCGCTTGAAATATATTGTTTTACGAATACGACCAATTGGGCCGCATTCGAGCAAATTCAGTCAGATATTTTCGATCATCTCTATGCCATATTGCCGGAATTCGGGCTGAATGCTTTCCAGAACCCCAGCGGCAAGGATTTCCGAAGCCTTCTGGTCAAGGATAAAGCGCCTTGATAATGGCGGCGTTGAGGTTCTGAACGTTATAGCCCGTGCGGGAAGGTGTCAGCCCCAGCCGCGCCACGGCAAGCTTCCGGGAAGGTACGATCATCACGCTCTGTCCGTCATGGCCGAACATCCAGAAAGCATCTTTCGGGATGCCTTCGGTTCCAGCCCTCACCCCGGAGATCTGCCGCCATACCAAAGCGGAACCATAACGTCCGAGGGAAGCCTGTGAAGGTTTGGCCATGAAAGAGACGAAGCCTTCCGGCAGCAGGCGCTTTCCATCAATTACACCGCCATCGGCAAGAAAGGCGTCAATTCGCGCCCAGTCACGCGCCGTGGCATACATATAAGACGATCCGGCAAAGGTACCCGACGCATCCATTTCCAGCACCGCATTTGAAAGACCAAGCGGATCAAACAAGGCATGCATAGGAAAGTCCAGTGCCTCCTTGCCATTCTCAAAGCTCTGCATGAACAGGCGTGAAAGAATGTTGGCGGTTCCGCTGGAATAGTTGAAATGTGTGGCGGGTGCTGTCACGAGCGGCATCGATGCGGCAAAACCTGCCATATCCTGCTCCAGAAAGAGCATGCGCGTGACGTCGGTGACAGTTCCGTAATTTTCGTCGAAGCGAAGGCCGCTTTCCATCGCCATGAGATTGGCAAGCGTTATCTGCGAGCGCCCGTCGGTTTTCCATTGCGGGAAAAGATTATAGCGGGCAAGCGCCATCCGCCCTTCCGCGATGCGCATACCGATAAGGGTCGCCATGACGGATTTCGTCATGGACCAGCCGAGAAGCGGTGTCTGTGCGCTAAAACCCGGACCATAGCGTTCTGCAATCAATTTTCCATCGTGCATGACCACGATTGCCCGTATGCCGGGGCCGGCAAGCGCCAGTTTTTCGATCAGCTCCTGAATGGCTGGATCAATTGCAATATCGATGGGCTGCGCCTCGATCTTCGATATAGGCCCATGGGCGGGCCGCAAATCCTTGCCATGAATATTGGCGCAGCCAAGGCCGGGGCGATGATAAGTGGCGCTGCTTGGCGCGAAGAAGCCTAAAAAGTAAGTTGTGACCGTTTTCGTGTCGTGATCCACAGACACATTGAGGAGTTTCAGAAGCGGATTGCCGGGCGCCTGTACATCATCTGCCAGCACGGCATCGGCATCACGCCCGGCGATAAAGACGTTGGAGCAAACGATCTTTGCCGCATAGGCCGTCCCCAAACGCAGCAGTTCCGGCGGTTTTACGGCAAGCCATATGACAAGGCCAAGAACGAGAAGTGCCAGAATACCCGCTAACGTTTTAAGAATGCGCATCCTGTTTCCTTCCATTGACCATTCGTTCGGTCAGTTATGCCCCGCTTGCAACCAGTCAATGATTCCTTCTGCCGCAGCCACGCCCATCGCAAAACAGGCCGTCAGAAGATAACCGCCCGTCGGCGCTTCCCAGTCGATCATTTCACCGGCCACAAAAATACCGGGCATCTTGCGCAGCATGTAACGATTATCAATTTCATTCCAGCAGATACCACCCGCCGATGAAATAGCTTCTTCTATCGGGCGTGGGCGAACCACGGCTACAGGAAGTGCCTTGATGGTCCGGGCAAGCTTTTCCGGGTCTTTCTCCCGCTGAATTTCCCACAGAAGCGCTGCCTTCACGCCGGTCAGCCCCGCCCCTTTGCGCAGAAGATTGCTGAAGCTCAACTTTCCATTCTGCCGGGCCAGATCGGATTTCAGGCGCTCCAGCGCTCTGCCGGGCGCAAGATCGAGAATGATAGAGGCCTCGCCCTTCTTTTCAAGATCATCGCGCAAGGCCGCTGAATGCGCATAGACAAGACTGCCTTCAATGCCTATGCGGGTTATGACGAATTCACCCTGACTGGTGCCTGCGGCTGTCGTCATTGCAACAGACTTGACCGGCTCGCCTGCAAACCTGTTTCGGAAATAGTCGCTCCAATCGACATCAAAACCACAATTTGCGGGGCGCAGCCGGGAGACCTCAATTCCCTTTGCTTTAAAAGGCGCGACCCATGCGGCATCGGAACCGAGTTTTGGCCAGCTGACGCCGCCAAGGGCAAAAAGTGCCGAGTCGTATTCTACCCTGGCCGGGCCAGCCGGTGTTTCAATGAGCAATGCGCCGTCATCAAACCCGATCCAGCGGTGGCGGGTGAGAATTTGCACACCTTGGGCTTCCAGACGCTTCAGCCATGCGCGCAACAGGGGCGATGCCTTCATGGCCTTCGGAAACACGCGGCCGGACGAGCCGATAAAAGTTTCTGCCCCAAGATCATCCGCCCATTGGCGTAGGCTTTCAGGGCCGAAGCCGTCAAGGGCGGGCAGAATTCTGTCGCGGCTTGCGCCATAACGCGCAGCAAAGGTTACAAATTTCTCCGAATGGGTGATGTTCAGGCCGGATTTTCCCGCGAGCATGAATTTTCGCCCCACGGTTGGCATCTGCTCGTAGAGCGTGACCTGATGGCCGGATGCCGAAAGCCGTTCAGCGGCTATCAGCCCAGCCGGTCCCCCGCCAACAATCGCGATCCGGTCCCTACGCATGGGGATAGGAACAGGTGCATAGCATCAATCCTGTTTCTCCAGCATTTCCTTAACTGTGGTTGCCAACTGCTTGAGCGAGAATGGTTTTGGAAGGAACCCAAATTTCGCATCTGCAGGCAGGTTACGTGCAAAAGCATCTTCGGCATAACCGGATACGAAGATAAACTTGATGTCGGGATGTGTCTTGCGCAATTCGCGCAGCAGCGTTGGCCCGTCCATTTCCGGCATGACGACGTCGGATACGACAATATCCACCTCGCCGCCCAGTTCCTCCATGATTTCCAGCGCCTCGACGCCCGAAGCGGCTTCGTGGACGGTATATCCGCGCGACTGGAGCGCGCGCACACCGCCCATGCGCACGGCATCTTCGTCTTCCACCAGCAGGACCGTGGCTGAGCCGGAAAGATCGGTTGCCTTCTCAACCTTCTTTTCCTTGGCCGCGACGGGGGCATCATCGGCGCGCTTTTCTTCGATCAGGCGCGGCAGGAAGATCTTGAAGGTCGTTCCCTTGCCGACTTCGGAATCACAATAGATGAAACCGCCTGTCTGCTTGATGATCCCATAGACCATGGAAAGGCCGAGGCCTGTCCCCTTGCCCACTTCCTTGGTGGTGAAGAAGGGTTCAAAAATCTTTTCCAATACATCGGCCGGAATGCCCGTGCCGGTGTCCTCCACCTCGAAGACCACATAATCGGCTTCCGGCAGGTCTCGGTAATGCAGTTTCGCGGCGTCGGCTGCGGGAATATTGCGGGTGCGCAGCGTGATTTGGCCGCCTTCCGGCATTGCATCGCGTGCATTGACGGCAAGGTTGACCGCCACCTGCTCGAACTGCCCCAGATCGGCCTTCACCGGCCAAAGATCGCGCCCATGATCGATCTTGAGCTCGATATCCTTGCCGACAAGGCGGGCCAGAAGCATACGCAGGTCTGCCAGAACATCTGTCAGGTCCAGCACTTCAGGGCGCAGGGTCTGGCGGCGCGAGAATGCCAGCAACTGACGCACGAGCGAGGCTGCGCGGTTAGCGTTCTGCTTGATGTTCATGATGTCCGGGAAGGACGGATCGGACGCGCGGTGATTGGTGAGCAACAGATCGGACGACATGATGATCGCCGTCAGCACATTGTTGAAATCATGCGCAATACCGCCTGCAAGCTGGCCGACTGCCTGCATTTTCTGGCTTTGCGCCATCTGGTTTTCCAGCGCCTTCTGCTCCGTGGTTTCCACGGCGGAAATAACGGCGGCTTCTTCTGCCGCTTCGCCGCCAAGATCAGTCACGGGACTCATATAGAAGCGGATATGACGCTCCTCATTGCCGGGAAGCACCGTATCGACAGGCGAAATACTGGCCTGCCCGGCGAAAGCCGCAGCCAGCGCCTTGTTGAAGGTTTCGCGGTCACGCTCGTGAACCACATTTTCCAGCTTCACCCGGCGGTCGATGGCATCGCGATCGACCACGCCGGAGAATATATCGAGGAAGCGCGCATTGGTGCGCAGCGTGTGGCCCTCGGCATCGACTGCGGCAATGGCCATGGGGGCTGAATTGAAAAAGCGCGTAAAACGCACTTCCGCCGAACGTTGCGCGACGGAAGAATCATCCCCTTCGGCACGGTCGAGAACGATGGTGCGGGTTGTTCCCGGCATTCCGTCGCGCGCGGTCTGCACACGATGATAGAAGCGAACGGCAAGGCTCTGCCCGTTTCGCTTGATGAGGTCGAGGTCTATAACGGTGTTGCGGCTTGTGCCCGGCTCGGCCTTGACCGCCTTTATGAGCGCCATGCCGCTGCCCGCCACGATATCGTTGAGCGTCAGCGAACCGGGTGTGAACTGCGTCAGGTCAACGCCCAGCCATTCGGCCAGCGTGGCGTTGAGATAAATAATGCGGCCAGCCGGATTGGCAGAGAAGAAACCGGCAGGGGCATGATCGAGATGATTGATCGCCTCCTGCAATTCCTGGAAAAACCGTTCCTGCTCAGCCCGTTCCTCGGAAATATCGGCCACCTGCCATGCGACGAGCGGTCCCTTGAATTCTGCGCCACCTTCAAGCGCACGCGCCTTGATGCGATACCAGACGGGCGCAAGAGAGCCATTTGCCCCACGCGACAGGCCGCCGGAAATACGCACCTCCTCCTGCGCCGACAGGCCGTCGCGCACGGCATTGGTCAGGCGATAGATTGCGTCGGATGCGGCAGGCTCGGAAGCGAGCACCTGATCGAGCGGGCGAATGCCATCGGCATCCGTTGCACCGGTCATTCTGGCATAGGCCTGATTGGGATAGACGATCTGGCCGCGCGGATCAGAAATAACCGTGCCTTCCGGCTGTGTATCCATGAAGGAATGCGCCAGATCCTGATGATCGCTGCGCTGGCTGAACTGAATGAGGCCCGTGGCCGCGCCGAAGAGATAGAAGACGCCAACCATGGAGAGAACCCCCAGAGCACAAGCGCGAAACCATCGCCAAGCTGATCGCGAAACAGGAAATAGATGAAAGCTGCGCCCATCAGCAGAATGCCGACGATCAAAAGGCGTAACGCTGCGCTTGGGCCGCGCTTCGGCATGACGAGCGGTTTCGGATATGTGTTGTCGGTCTGTCGCGACATCAAGCCAACTGCCCTTTCATGCTGGATACCTGCGCGGCTCGGTTTGCGCAGATCCCGCGTGCTTCTCCGTTCAGCCGAGGCGCCAATTGCATCATCCGGCAATTCGATTCTGTCTTCATTCAATATTCCGGCCCTGCGGGCGGGCACAGATGCCCGCGCATCAAGGTATATCCGATTCGCAGAATGCTTTAATTGGCGCGCAGTACAAGCACTGCCACGCGGAAACGATGCCAACACGGTTGTTTTGCACCATTTTGGACGCATTGGCGCGCTGAACGTTCAGGCCCAAGGCGCCCGCATCATATTGAAACCACCCCGTCGAACAACGTTGGATCATATATTTCCCGCATTTCGATGAAACATTCCCAAAGCTTGCAAATTCAATTACTGTCCTGAAAATTGCAGATCGCCAGATGAAGCGGAACGTCGGGGGACGCGTAATATCCGCCCATCCGTGATTATTTGTTTATAGTGTAAGAGGGTATCCGCATGAAGGAATGGCTCAGCGGCATCATCGGTGAAAGCGCGGCTAATATTGTCGGCTTTGTGCTTATATTTGCAATCATCCTTGGCGGAATTTTTGTTGTTCTCGGCATCATTCGCCGTTTCAGCGGCGGCACATTTGTATCCAGCGGGCGCATGCGCCAGCCCCGCCTTTCGGTGATGGATGCCGCCGCGGTAGACAGCCGGCGCAAGCTGGTTCTGATCCGCCGCGACGATGTGGAACATCTGCTCCTGATCGGTGGCCCGACCGATGTGGTTGTCGAACAGAATATCGTTCTGGAATCGCGCGCTGGCACCCATGCCCCTGGAACTCATGCCCTTGGTACCCACGCACAGAGCTCGCGTATCGAACCGGAACATATTGAACGCTTCCGCCAGCACGAAGTGCTTGCCAATGAGAAGACGGAACGGCCTGCCCTTTCCGTCCAGTCCCAGCCCGGAGACGAACGCGAGGAAACTATTCAGCTAAGCTCGGCCATCGCGGCGCCCGTCTATCGCAAGCCGGAGCCGCCGAAGGCTGAGAACGTCCGGCCCGCGCCCTCCGAACCCGCACCAATGCGGGCACCGCAGCCTCCCGTGACGCCACCGCCAGCCGCGCCGCGCCCTGAAGCGCCTGCGTCGCAGGTTTCCGAGCCGCATCCGCGCCCAGCTTCAAATTACCCGTCACAGCCGCGCACGGTTCTTCCCCCGCGCCCCGCGCCATCGGCTGCCCCAAACAGCGTTCGCGCGCATCCAGCCTATCCGCTGAGCCAGGTTTCGCGCGGCGTGGTAAGTTTCACATCAAATATCCAGGCAGCCACGGTTGCATCGGCCGCGACAGCAAATCTGGGCAGCATTGTGCCCGAACGCGAATCTGCCGCTCCGGCAAAACCCGCAGCGCCCGCGCCGAATCAGCCGGAACGTTCAGAGCGTCCAGAACGCCCGGAACGCCCACAACAACGCATCGAGCCGGTTGTTCCCTTTGTCGCCCAGGAAGTCAGGCAGCCCGAAAGCGCAGATGACGATCTGGATGACCTTGGCGGCACATTGCATGATGCCATTATGGCCGATCTTGGCAGCAATGCCGGTAAAGATGAAAATATGGAGGAGTTGGACACGGCTTCGCTGGAAGACGAACTACTCAGCTCGCTTGATATTTCACCTACCGATGAACAGCCGGAAGATGCCAAGGCCGAAGAAACCATCGAAGACGAAATGGAAAAGCTGCTTGGTGAGTTGACCAAGGGAGAAACCCGCAATTAGAGCGGTTTCTGTTTTAACAGAATCGTTGGAACTGCTCTAACTATTTGTTTTGTCGCATTTCCACTCCGGTCGGATTATTCTCCAGATAAACGAAAGGCTGCGCTTGAGGCGCAGCCTTTGTAAATTTCCAAACCATTATTCGATATCAGTCGTCGCGATAAACCTTTTCACGACGCTCATGGCGTTCTTGCGCTTCAATCGAAAGTGTTGCGATCGGACGGGCATCAAGACGCTTCAGGCTGATGGGGTCGCCGGTTTCCTCGCAGAAACCATAAGTGCCATCATCCAAACGGCTCAATGCAGCATCGATCTTGGAGATCAGCTTGCGCTGTCTGTCACGAGCACGAAGCTCGATTGCCCGATCCGTTTCGGAGGAAGCCCTATCCGCCAGGTCGGGATGGTTTGCGTTTTCCTGCTGGAGCGCATCAAGCGTTTCGCGCGCTTCACGCAGAATATCATTCTTCCATGCAACCAGTTTTGCACGGAAATAAGACTTCTGCCGTTCATTCATGAACGGTTCGTCTTCAGTGGGCCTATAGTCAAGGTCAATTAATTCACTCATTCTGAATCACCCCACATCTAGGAGACGCGTGCGGTTATATAAGTCCATCGTATCTATGACACAACATCAAACAATCATGTCCCACTACTTTTTAGTGCATTGAAATGATGGGATTATGGCCAAAAATTATGCAAAGCGCATTTAGTTATAATATACTTCTGCTAAACCTTCCGAATGACTTCAATAAATTTCGCTTAACGGACTGGAGCGAAAGATGGTTTCCCCTGCCCGCCACAGCAGTATAGCAGTGCCTAATAAAATGGCAAAACCACCTGCAAGCCTGGTCGGCAGTCCCATAAAGCCGGATTAAAAAAATATTGGAGACCGCGCAAAATTGCGAAAATTGTGGCATGAAAGGCCCTTATCGGTTGTGAACACGTTCCCGGAACATCACATATGAGTCGCTTGTTTCTTCTACGACATGCCAAAGCTGCCTGGGCAAAACCGGGGATGAAAGATTTCGACCGCCCGCTCGATGAAGAGGGAATAGCGTCGCTCATGCGGTTGGCGCGATCGATGAAAGAAACCGGGCTTTTTCCTGACCGCGTTGTCCTCTCCGCCTCTGTTCGCACATGCGAAACGGCCTTCGGGCTGATTGAGCGGCTTGGCATAGATGTTGAAACCATTATCGATGAGACGATCTATAGTGGCGGCCCCGGACAATATATGCAGTCGATCCGGCAGCATGGAGACGTCGGCAATCTTATGCTCACGGGACATAATCCGAGCATTGAAGATCTGGCGCTTGCGCTTTGTTCGGATGGCGAGCCAGAGAGCATACACCGCTTGAATGCCGGTTTTCCGACCGCAGCACTTGCGACGATTTCCTTTGAAGGCGCCTTGACGAATATCGAACCGGGGCGTGGTTTTCTGGAGAGTTTTCTGCTGTCACATTGAAAATGTTGCGGTGCTGAAACGGTTTCCTTGCCAAATTCAACCCAGTGTCCCTATCTATTACGTGACACCGCAGCAATTTCGGCGAGGGCATATTGGCAAAACTGACCAGTTTCGGCGATGAAGCAAGGATCGCGCTGGATACGCTGACAGACCGGGCGACAGGCCTTCTTTCCCCATCGCTTCGATTGGGCGTTACCGGCCTTTCGCGCGCAGGCAAGACGGTTTTCATCAGTGCGCTTGTGCATAATCTGGTGCATGGCGGACGCCTGCCCATGTTCGAGGCTTATAAAGCCGGGCGCATTTCGCGGGCACTCCTCGAACCACAGCCGGATGATGCCGTGCCGCGCTTTCAATATGAAGAGCACCTTTCGGCGCTGATCGACGAACGTATCTGGCCGGATTCCACACGCGCCATTTCGCAGTTGCGCCTTACGATTGAATATGAGACGGCTTCCGCCTGGGGGCGCTGGCTCTCGCCGGGGCGTCTTTCGGTCGATATTGTCGATTATCCCGGCGAATGGCTGCTTGATCTTCCCCTGCTTGGAAAAACCTATGCACAATTCAGCGCGGATTCCTTTGCACTCGCCAACGAGCCGACGTACAGGGACCTTGCGGCTGCATGGCTGGCCGAGGCGAAGACGGTTGCCCCTTCCGAAAAGGCCGATGAACTGACCGCACAGCGCCTTGCCCGGTGCTTTACCGACTATCTGCGCGCAGGCAAAGCGGATGAGCGCGCGCTTTCCACCTTGCCGCCCGGCCGGTTTTTAATGCCGGGTGATCTGGACGGCTCGCCTGCACTCACCTTCGCGCCGCTACCCGACCTTGAGCCGGGTGATTTTAAATCCGGTTCGATGGCCGCCATGATGGAGCGGCGCTACGAAGCCTACAAAACCTATGTCGTAAAGCCCTTTTTCCGCGAGCATATTGCACGTCTCGACCGGCAGATCGTTCTGATCGACGCGATGCAGGCGATGAATGCTGGCGGCGCGGTCGTGGCCGATCTGGAGCGCGCCCTGACCGACATTCTATCCTGTTTCCGTCCCGGCAGGTCCAATCTGCTGACCGGCCTTATCCAGCGCCGCATTGGCCGCATTCTCGTCGCGGCAACGAAAGCCGATCATCTGCACCATGAAAGCCATGACCGCTTGCAAGCCATCGTGCGGCGATTGGTGGAACGCGCCATAGAGCGGGCCGATTTTTCAGGGGCGGATATCGATGTGCTTGCCATGGCAGCGGTTCGCACCACGCGGGAGGCCACAGTGACGGAGGGTAACGAAACCCTGCCCGTTATTGTCGGCACACCTTTGAAGGGGGAGCGCATTGATGGAGAAGTCTTCGATGGTGAAACAGAAACAGCTATATTTCCCGGTGATTTACCAAAAAATCCTAATGTAATTTTTGACCCTGCATTGTCACAGGATGAACCGGCAATCCGTTTCGTTCGGTTCCGCCCGCCCAGGCTGGAGCGAACCGCCGAAGGCGTAACCTTGTCCTTGCCGCATATTCGGCTCGACCGGGCGCTGCAATTCCTGATTGGGGATCGTCTGGCATGAGTGACAAGACACCACGCAAACCAACTGCCTTCAGGCTGGAACAACCGGCAAGAGTTTCTGCCGCCTCAGAGCAGGAGGAGCCAAGGCGCCCGCGCGCTGTGAAGGATCTGGAGCAAATCACTCCACAGGCTGATGTTTTCGATCTGACGGACGATGAGGCGGCAGAGCTTGAAATCCTCGATCCCGCCTTTGAAGCGCCGGAGCGCAAGGGCTGGTCGCTCAGCCGGATATTGTTCGGCGCGCTCGGCATTCTTGTTTCCTTCGCCATCGGCATCTGGACGGAAGACCTGATCCGCGCGCTTTTTGCGCGAGCCGACTGGCTTGGCTGGACGGCACTTGGTGTGGCGATGGTAGCCCTTGCTGCTTTCGCTGCAATCATCTTGCGGGAACTGGTGGCCTTGCGGCGGCTTGCATCGGTCCAGCACTTGCGCAAGGACGCTGCCGATGCAGCCGAGCGCGACGATATGGCGGCGGCACGCAAGGCGGTGGATGCATTGCGGTCGATCGCGGCAGGCATTCCAGAGACGGCGAAGGGGCGACAATTGCTCGACAGCCTGACGGATGACATCATAGACGGACGCGATCTCATTCGGCTTGCCGAAACCGAAATCCTGCGCCCACTCGACCGCGAAGCACGGACCCTTGTTCTCAATGCATCGAAACGTGTTTCCATCGTCACCGCCATCAGCCCGCGCGCACTCGTCGATATCGGTTATGTGATTTTTGAATCCGCCCGCCTCATCCGCAGGCTGTCCCAACTTTATGGCGGAAGGCCGGGTACGCTCGGTTTTATCAAGTTTGCGCGGCGTGTCATTGCGCATCTGGCCGTTACCGGTACGATTGCGATGGGCGACAGCGTTATGCAGCAACTCGTCGGCCATGGACTTGCCTCGCGGCTATCGGCCAAGCTTGGCGAAGGGGTCGTCAACGGATTGATGACGGCACGTATCGGAATTGCGGCAATGGACGTGGTGCGCCCCTTCCCGTTCAATGCCGAAAAACGTCCGGGCATCGGTGATTTCATCGGCGATCTTGCACGGCTGAACAGCGACAGAAACGCCCGAAAATAAGCGCCCGCCTCCGCTGAAATCAGCATCAGCCTGTTGCCGTGCAAACCAAGCATTAACCATTCGGTCCGATTATGAGCGAACAGATATTTACGTTGGAATCGACAGTCCGGTGAGCGGCAATCCCCCAATATCTTGCCCCTTCGGCCAAAGATGATGACGTCGCCGGATTTCCGGCGGTTCGAGCGGTATGGACGGCATTTGCCCGTGACATGCTGGAAAACAACCTTTAGGAATAGCGGCCACCAAGGTTCGTGGATTCCGGGACAGAGCTGATTATGAAAAATTGCATCGCTGCTTGCCTGACGCTGCTGCCCGTATCGCTTTCCGTTTCACCGGTTATGGCGGCGGATAAGGACAAGCAATTCTTCCAGACCATCGAAGGCCAGTGGTCCGGTCCCGGCGAAATCGTCGCCGGTAAATACAAGGGCACCAAATTCGTTTGCAATCTGGCGGGCACCACGCCGGATGATACGGTTGGCATGACGCTTGATGGCACCTGCCGCGTCGGCGTGTTCTCGCAGCCGATGAAGGCAACCGTCACGCGCGTCGGCGATGGCTATGCGGGCAAGTTCAACGACGGCGCCGACGGCAAGGGGCTTGATGTCACGTCCGGCTCCGTCAATGGCAACAAGGTGGTTTTCGGCCTCAATCGCAAACAGCTCAACGGCGCAATGCTGGCACGCGTTTCCGATCCGAATACGATGAATGTCACGGTTTCGGTTCGTGTGGAAAAGGAACTTGTTCCGGTAATCGGTATGAGCCTCAAGCGCGTGGACACTATCGCTGTCGGCAGTATCGCCAAAAACTAAGTGGAATAGCCGCCAGGCTGTAGTTAAAACGCAATCGTTGGAACCGCTCCAACTATTTGTTTTGTCGCGTTATCCGACGCCAGACCGTTTTACACTTTTGGCTCGAAAAACGCTCTATTCCAACCACCAGCCCGCATCCGTGCGGGCTTTTTCCATTTCCGCACGGTCGCAATCGGCAGCCCATTCAGCAACAGTTCTCGCACCGACAGGCAGCGAAGGTGCGATATCATTGAGCGGCGCCAGAACGAAGGCTCGCTCGTGCATACGTGGATGCGGAAGCTCCAATGCCGGTTCCTGCATCGTGATTGCCCTGCCCGTCTCATCCTGCATAACAAGAATATCGATATCGATGATGCGTGGTCCCCACCGTTCCAGCCGCACACGTTTCAAGGATCGCTCCACGTCCAGACAGACCGCAATCAGTTCCAGTGGCTGCAAGGCCGTTTCGATTTGCGCGCAGGCATTGTGGAACCAGGCCTGATCCGTCTTGCCCCATGGCGGGGTCCGGTAGACCGGGGATACGGAAACAACCCTCGTGTCGCTCCGTCCATCCAGCATACGAAGCGCGCTCGCCATGGAGATGATCGGATCATCGATATTGCCGCCGAGGCCAAGCCAGGCGCGCAATGGTTTCGGCGGAGTGCTCACTGGGGGTAAACCACGGTTACTTCCACATAATCGAGGACGCCCGAAACCGGGGCATTCGGCTTGCGGATCGTGATCTCAGCCCGCTTTATCTGAGGAAACCGTGCGACGAGCGCCTTGGCGACATCAAGCGCGAGGGTTTCGATCAGATAACGCTGGCGGCCCATGATGATGCCTTCAATGACGGAGAAGGCAATTCCGTAATGAACTGTTCCGTCAATATTGTCGCTTTCCAGCGAGTTGCCCTCATCAACATCCAGAACGGCATCGACATAGAATCGTTGTCCGAGCTTGTGTTCTTCATCGAAGACACCGTGATGCGCAAAAAAGGCACAGTTCATGATGCGGATCGTGTACACGGGCTTCACTTCCTATTGTTAGATCCTGACGTTGCTTTGCAGGATAGCATCCGCAACTGCAAGTGCATCTCTGTTAAAAGCGACATTGTGAACACGGAAGATGTCGGCTCCCGCCAGGCGAAGGGCCACGGAAGTAGCCGCTGTGCCGATATCGCGGTTCCGCGGATCGGCCTGCCCCGTCATTGCGCCAACGAACCGCTTGCGCGATGTACCGACCAGCAGGGGGAATCCGAAGGCCTGCAATTCAGACATACGCGCCATCAACGCAATGTCTTCATCCCGCTCCTTGCCGAAGCCGAAACCCGGATCAAGCACGATGCGCGATGGCTCGATGCCTGCATCCCCGGCAATTTTCAGCGACCTGTTCAGGAACATAAACTGATCTTCGATCACGTCGGGATTCGTGAGGCGGTCGCGGCTCGTATGCATGATGACAAGCCCTGCCCCCGTTTCTCTGGCAAGCTGGGCAATTTCCGGTTCGCGCTGAAGCCCCCAGACATCATTGACGATATGCGCGCCGGCCTCCACCGCAAGCCGCGCGGTAGAAGCACGATAAGTGTCCACGGAAATGATACAATCGAAGCGCCTCACCAGTTCCCGGATTACCGGAACCACACGGCTGGCTTCTGTCTGCGCATCCACAGCAGTAGCGCCCGGTCGCGTCGATTCGCCCCCAACGTCCACAATGGTCGCGCCTTCCTCCAGCATCGTTTCGGCAGCGGCGATGGCACGATCAAGATCGTTATAACGCCCGCCATCCGAGAAAGAATCCGGCGTAACGTTCAGTACTCCCATAATGATGGCGGTTTTTCCGAGATGGAGGCTGCGTTCATGGGCAAGCTGCCATTCTTTGGTCATAACGGCGATATTCCTGTCGTCTCGCTATGTGAAAAGGCGCAACCATTTCGCATAGCGTTCATTTCATGAGTGGCGTTATAGTTCTCTTGACCTTTGCGTGCCATGTTTGCCGCCGCAATTTTAAGTTTCTTCTGGTTTGAGAAAGAGGTGCCAGAACATGAATTTCAAGAAACGGGTTCTGGCATTGGCTGCAGCTATGGCCATTCTGAGCCCGCAGGCTGAAGCCGCCGCCATTTTTCGCAAGTTTCAATATTATACGATCAATGGCAAGACAGCCGCCGATCTCGACAAGGCACTTTCACGCAGCGGCCCCTTTCTCAAGAAAACCGGGCAACACCATCCCGGCGCGGCAGAAATCCGCTTTGATGCCAAGGTTCGCTATGGGCGCGAACCGGGTAAGCCCTGCAAGGTGCAGGATGTTTATGTGAACGTTCACGCGAAGGTCTCGCTCCCGCGCTGGAAGCAGCGCCGCAAGGCATCGCCTGAACTGGCCCTGATCTGGGACACGCTGTTGCAGGATATCCGGCGTCACGAGGAGAGCCATATCGTGATCGCGCGCAGCCATGCAAGTGAAATGGAGCGCGAGATCCGCAGCTTGCGCAGCCGCGCCGATTGCGCCTCACTTCGTGCTGATATCGACAAGGTCACATCGCGTGTGATGGAAGCGCATGATGAAGCGCAGCAATATTTCGACCTGGTTGAGACCATCAATTTCGAGAACCGGTTTGAACGTCTTTTGACCTACAGGCTGGAGCGGATGCGCCAGACGGGCCATTGACCCGTCAACCCTGTGCTTTTGCAATATATTGACGGATGGCCTGCGTCATCAAAGCCGCTTCATGAAAGCCGGACAGGATCAGTTTGAGCTTTCCCGGATAATGGCACGCATCACCAATGGCAAAGACACCGGGACATGAGGTGGCGAAAGTTTCAGGATCGACGGCTATGGCATTGCCGCAGCGTTCAAGCCCCCACCGCGTCAGCGGGTCGGGGCGGACAATCTGCCCTTCCCCGTTGAAACAACCGAGGCCGGATGCGATGACAATTGCATCGGCCTCAAAGGTTGTGCCGCGATTTGTGCCTATCCGCAGTCTTTGACCGGCCATATCAAGATTTTCGGCCAATTCGCCAAAATGAAATTCGGGCTGGTAAGGCGCGATCTGTTCCAGAAGCCGGTCGATCAGCTCTCCACAGCCATGATCCGGGGAAAAGCCGGGATATCATAAATGGGCTTATCTGGATAAAGGACGGCACATTGGCCGCCCGGACGATCCAACGCGTCTATCAAATAACATTTGAAGCCGAAAAGCCCAAGCTGGAAAACGGAAAAAAGCGCAACAGGCCCGGCACCGATAATGGCTATCCCGGTTTGCCTTCCGGCCTCCATTACGCCCTCCTCAATCGTGCTGCCCAGCCTGCCCGGTCAGTTCTGGCGTTCGGGCACCTGAACGACAAGCCCCTCCAGATCGTCGGTAACGCGGATCTGGCAGGAAAGGCGCGAGGTCGGGCGGACTTCATAGGCGAAATCCAGCATATCCTCTTCCATTGGATCCGGCCCGCCGACCGTATCGGCCCAGTCGTCATCGACATAGACATGGCAGGTTGCGCAGGCGCAAGCGCCACCGCATTCGGCATCAATACCGGGAATGCCGTTGCGAATGGCCGCTTCCATAACGCTGGACCCGCTGTCGGCCTCGACCTCGGTTCGCGTGGCGCCATCGGCGGATACGAATACAATCTTCGTCATTTTTATTCCTTGAGACACGTCTTCGACGCGATCTTTGTGCTACGCGCCCCTGGCCCGATCCTCAGGCTGATCGCGCGATTGATCCCGAAATGGCAGATACGGCCTTATGAATGGAGTTTCAACCCCCGTAAATGGCGGCTCCCCGACTGCGCCAATATGCCCCCGCCCTGTCAAAATCGGCAAAACGGAACGCCGGAGCCAATCCCACCTTGCCGCAGGGGGAAAAGCGCCATATTATCGGCTTATAAGAACTGATGAAAAAGACCGGGGAATCCTGATCAGCCACAACTGCATCCTGAAGGTGTTTTTTCTGCAAATATTCGCGTTTTACGCGCTTGATTGTTAACCTTTGTGGCGCGTGACCCGGAATGGAAAAAAGGCTCAAAACCGATTTCCACAACTTGCTGGTAAACGGGAAAACCCCGGAAACGTCGAATTTTCATGATTTAAGGGCTTTTCCGTTAACCTTGTATTTAAAGTTTTAGGTATCGCCCACATACGCCTATTTCCTTAACAGGCGTGAGCCGATACGATGCAAAATGGCGGATAAAGTTTTTGTAACGGCTCTCAATGATCCGGCCGTCGCGGTAAATGAGTACGAGGTAGGCAAAGAGATGGCTTCAAAATCCAAGGCACAGAAGCTCGACCTTGAGGTTGAAAAGGCGCTGGAACAGGCACTGGATATCGATTTCGGAGACGATATTTATATCGATATGGACTTGGGTGCGTTTGACGAAGGCTTCTCGATTGACGATCTGGAAGAGCAGATTTCCCGTGCCGCGGAAGAACTCGTCGCCGAACAGCAGGCGAAAGCCGCCGAGCCTGTTGGAAACGAGCCGGTCGTCAAGGCCGCTTCGGTCATCACAACGGCTTCCGTGATTGCAACGCCTGCTGCGCCTCCGGTGCCGCCTGTCGTCAAGGCGGCCTCCTCTGCTCCCGCTATAGCCGCCAATACCGAGCACAAACCTGCCAATGTAGTTGCCGAACCCGTTTCAGCACAGGAGACCGCGGCCAAGCCTGCCGCTGCGGTCGCCACTGCAACGCCGGTCGCCACGCCTGTTCGTGCACCAGCAAATGACGATTCGCGCAGCGACAAGGCCATCGCCGCCGCGCCGCGCCGCATCACCGAGCATTCCTCTAAGCTTTACTGGACCACGACCGCAATCAGCGTGGCGTGGGCGGCTGGCGGCGTTGCTATCAGCAAGGCGATCAATCCGGAAGTCTTCTCCAGCCTGCAAGCCACCAAAGATTTCTTCACCGCACCCGCCGGACTTGGTGTGGTTGCCGGTGTGGCGCTGCCGATCGCGATGTTCTGGGGCTTCGCACAACTCGTCAAGCGTGCTCAGGAAATGCAGAACGCTGCGCGCAGCATGACCGATGCCGCGCTCAAACTGCTTCAGCCGGAAGCTGTCGCGGGTGATCGCGTCTCCACGCTGGGCCAGGCCGTGCGCCGCGAAGTTGCAGCCATGAACGAAGGCATCGAACGCACACTTGCGCGCGCGGTGGAGCTGGAAACGCTCGTCCAATCCGAGGTCAACCAGCTTGAGCGCGCCTATAGCGACAATGAGGTGCGTATCCGCTCGCTCGTTAGCGATCTTGGCAATGAGCGTGAAGCAGTTGTCAGCCATGCCGAGCGTGTTCGTTCGTCCATCTCTGGTGCGCATGAACAGCTTAGGGAAGAATTATCAAGTGCATCCAATATCATACGCGACAATGTTCTGTCCGCGTCTCAGCAGCTCAGCGCGCTCTTGGGCGATTCTGGCGAGCGCCTCATCAGCAATATCAACGAAAGCGGCGGCGCTATTGCCGATGCAATCGAGAAGCGCACCGGCGATATTGGAAATCGCATCACCACCTCCGGCGAAGCTTTTGCCAATCTGCTCGATACCCGCATCGCAACGCTTGACGAACAGTCGCGCACGATCTCCGGGAAGTTGACGCAGGCTCTGGACGAGCGCACCACCGGCATTGCAAATGTGCTTGGCAGCGCGACCCAGACCATGGTGAGCGAGTTCGACACGCGCCTTGCCAATCTGGAAAACACCCTTTCCGACCGTGGCCGCTCGTTGCTGGCAGAGTTTGAGGCGCGCGCCCATGCGCTTGACAACAGCACCGAAAAGCTGAATGCGGCGCTGGAAACCCGTTCGCGCCAGATCAACGAAAACCTCATTGCCCGCACCCGTGAAATCGCCGAAACCTTCTCGGGCGGCCGCAATTCGCTGGGCGCGATGGTGGACGACATCAAGGTGAAGATCGGCGACGATCTGACCTCGATCAGCGAAAGCGTCGGCAATGTTCTGATCGATAAGGCAGCAGCCTTCGAGGGCAAGCTGGCCGAAAGCCGCGATCTTCTGGCGGCAACGCTGGAAGGCGAAACAGAGCGCGTTTCCTCGGTCATTCGCGGCCATGCGGATACGCTTGCCGCGCGCACCGGCGATATCCAGAACGCTATCGATGCAAGCGCCTCAGCGCTCAATGAAGTCACAGACAAGCACGCGGCAATCTTGACCGAGCGCACCAGTGCGCTGCAGCAGGCCATGTCCAGCAATGTTTCCCTGCTGGATGCGAGCTTCGCAGACCATGCCCGTTCACTTGAAGAGCGCACTGCGTCCCTGCACAATGTCATTGCAGGAAATCAGGCAATGCTGGCTCAGCTCATGGATGAGCGTGCGGCTGCAATGCGCGAGAATTTCAACGAAAATCGTGAAGTGCTGGCCCGCACCTTCGATGAACGTATTGGCAGCCTTCAGTCGCTTATCGCGGAAAACCAGAGCGCCCTTGAGCGTATTCTGGATGAGCGCGCGCGCAATATGGCGGAATCCCTCGGCGCTGGCCGCGATGCCTTTGAAACGGCACTGGGCGAGCATGTCCGCACGGTCGAGGAACGCACAAGCGGCTTGCAAGCCGTTCTGAACAACCACAATGATGCGCTGGCGCATGTTCTGGATGGACATGAGCAGACCATTGAAACGCGGGCCGCTGAAATCCGCTCCACCCTGACGGACAGCACGGCTTCGCTCAGCCAGACCTTGCAGGATCATGGCGAGATTCTGGAGCAGCGCACCACGAGCCTGCAAAACGCCATCGCCAACAGCAGCGCCGCCATCAGCAGCGCCTTTGAGGGCCAGACCGGCATTATCGAAGAACGTACCGAGACCATGGAAAAGGCTCTTTCCATCGGCGTGGACAATGTGCGCCGCGCACTGGAACAAAGTGCAGGCGTGGTCGCCGGAAAGCTGCGTGAAAAGATCGGTGAAGCTGCCAGCACACTTGCCGCTGAGGCCGCCAAAGCCGGCGAAGCCCTCGACGGCTTTGGCGAAAGCTTCAGTGCTCGGCTCATCGATAATCTTTCCGGCACCGAAGCCCGCCTCGGCGAACGCGCGGATGCTATTGCCGGACGCCTTGGCGACATTGAAAGCCGCCTTACCGACGAGCTTGGGACCATTGAGGCACGCATTGCCGATACGGCCGCCAAAACAAGCGAAACGCTTGCCAGCCACAGCGAATCCTTCTCGGCCAGCGTTGCCGACAATCTCGCTGGCACAGAAACACGTCTTGTCGAGCGTGCGGATGCGATCGCAACCCGTCTTGGCGATATCGGCTCGCGCATCACGATGGAGCTCGGCTCCGTCGAGGCTCGCATTGCGCAGGTGACGGATACGACGGCGGTTACGCTGGAAGAACGCACCCGTGAGCTCAATGCCGTCCTCGCCGCTCGCTCGCAGGAAATCACCAAAATCCTCAACGATACGGCCGAACCGCTGGTTCAGCGCCTTGCCGATAGTGGCCGTGGCCTTGCCCAGCAGCTTGAAGAAGCAACCCATGCAGCAACTGATCGCCTGCGTTCGGAAAATGCGGCGCTCGTCAATGCGCTGGCAAGCCGCACGGCGGAAACCATCGCTGCGGTCCAGCAGGCAAAGGTCGGGCTTTCCGACAATGTCAGCGAACTCATTGACCGCCTCGCCGCTTCCAATGGTGAGCTTGGCAAGCTGATTGATGCCGCCACGCGCAACCTTGCCGATATCGATGGGCGTCTGGTGGACTCTACGACGAGCTTTGTGGAAAACACGAACCGCGCGGCGCAGATGTTCCAGGCTTCAACTGGCCTCATCGACAGCAATCTCGGTACGCTTCGTACGCTATCCGACAATACCTTGTCGCAAATCGCCGATATTGCCGACCGCTTCGATGAACATGGCAAGGTTCTGTCTTCGGCATCCGATATGATCAATTCCGCACAGAACGGCCTCGTCAGCACACTTGAGGAGCGTCATCAGGCGCTCGACAAGCTGGCTTCCGGTCTGGTGGAAAAATCGGAAGGCGTCGAAAAGCTCATGCAATCCTTCGAGGCTCTGGTTGCCTCGGCCTTCCAGCGCGCCGAAGGCCAGACCCGCGTTTCGGCGGAAAAGATGCGCGAGAGCGTTTCGGATATCGTCGAACAGGCCGCACAGAAGTTCTCGGCAGCGACCGACGAAATTCGCCGCACGGCAAGCGAAATCCGCGCCGAACTCGATACAACGCGCGGCGAACTGAAGCGTGGCGTTCTCGACATGCCTGCCGAAGCGAAGGAAACGACGACCGCCATGCGCAAGGCCGTGAGCGAGCAGATCAACGCGCTCAAGGAACTTGCTGAAATTGTCAACAAGTCGGGCCGTCTGGTTGATGTGGGTGAAGGCCGTGCCGACCGCCCTGTGTCGCGCCCCGCAGCATCTCGCCCTGCTCCGGTTCAAGCTCCTGTTCGGGCACCGATCGCGCCTCTGGCACAGACAGATGTTGCAGTCCGGTCGCGTCCGGTGGAAGCGCCGAACCAAAAGCCTGCTCCAGCGGCATCTGCGGAAAAGCCGCGCGGTTGGGTTTCCGATCTTCTTGCCCGCGCCTCACGTGAGGAAGAAGAAGCCGCGCAGCCCAAGGTGCAGCCGGCCGCAACGCCGCGTTCTCCGAGCCATGTGGTTGAATCGCTCAACTCGCTTTCCGTCGATATCGCCCGTGCTATCGACCACGAAGCTTCGGTTGAGCTTTGGGACCGTTATCGCCGCGGTGAGCGCAATGTTTTCACCCGCCGTCTCTATACGCTGAAAGGTCAGCAGACCTTTGACGATATCAAGCGCAAGTATCAGACCGATGGTGAATTCCGCCGCGCCGTAGATCGTTACATGAACGATTTCCAGCGTCTTCTCGAAGACGTTGCCCGCAATGACCGCGATAATATGGTGACGCAGACTTACCTGACATCCGACACAGGCAAGGTTTACACCATGCTCGCCCATGCAAGCGGACGCCTTCGGTAGAGCGGCTCCAGTTAAAATTGAGCAATGAAAAAAGCGGCCTTCCAGCCGCTTTTTTTGATTACAGGCCACTTTGCTTTTTGAAGCGCAAAACGCGCTTCAGGCCCACACTTTTCGCCTCATACATATAAAACACCGGCCAGCCTGCGAGCCAACCGGTGCCACGAAACCATCTTCATAAGGTGCTTGAACTGGCTACGTTTTAGCGCGGTCCCAACGATTCCGTTTTAACCGGAACCGCTCTAAAGGGTTGAAATCGTCCAGCTTACGATCTCATTCACAGTCTGGTCAAAAGCCTTGTCTAAAGCCTTCACATAGGCCGCATTGCTGGTTCCCGTAACAGGAATTGCCGTGCGGAATACGCGGGTGGCGCGGACTTCGCCGGTCTTGTCGCTCAAGAGCCTGACGGCCATTTCCACAACAGCAGTTTGTGGCGATGTATAGGCCTGAATGCCGAACATGCGCAGATCAGTCAGAACCTGATAATTTATCGCCAGCCCATCGCCCGGACGGCCAATGCCGCCAAATGCGCTGGTATTTTCATAAGCCTGCACAAGGCGCGACTGCACGATATTGGTCAGCCTGTCGCCCCATTGCGCACCCTTGAGATATTCGATGGAGCCCGGCGCAGAGCTGACCACGATATTCTCGCTATCCAGAGCTTTCAGCGCGGCTGGTCCGGGGATCAGCAATTGCAAGTTCTTGCGCTTCGGTACGGTCACCATGGGCTGGGGCGTGGACAGGTTGAACGTGTCGAGCGGCGTTGTTGTACCGCACCCCGCCAGAAATGCGGTGAGCAAAATTGCAACTGAACCTCTGTGACGGAACATGCGCCGTGATTTCATGTCACTGGAACAGGTTTTGGAAATCAATGACGCTTCCTCCCATCATATTGAGGCACACTCACCGGCCCGCCGAAGATAAGGCGCTGGGGATTACGCTCAAGCTCGGTAATGACTTGTTCTATACGTTGAATTGCACGGCGGCTGTCAATAACGACACCCTGCATTTCGCGCAGGCCCTGTCCGGAAAAACGGTCCAGATTATTGGCAATCGGCGCAAGGCGCGCGTCGAGATTATTCGAGGTTTCACGAATTGATTGCAATGTCGTGATTGCCTGCGCGACAAGGCCGTTCTTGTCGTCGGCAGACAACATCTTGTCAGTTTTATTCAGAATGCTTTCAACCTTGACGGACGCCGCATTCAAACGCGCCATCATATCCTTCGCGTCCACGACGATCTGGCGAATATTGCCGGCATTCTGGCCAAGCTCCTGAATGATATCGGCATTATCCGCCAAAGCTTGCGTAAAGGTTTTGGTGTTGTTGATCGTGTCCGTCAGCGGGCCGCGGGCGTCCTTCACGAAACCTTCAAGCTGGCTCAGCACATTGTTGGCGCGCGCGGCAATATCCTGCGCGGTTGCCAGAAGATTGTTCACGGCAGACGGATCGGCGTCAATACGCGCGACCGTGTCTTCCTTCGCCGCCTCCGTCAAAAGGTTCGGCTCATCCAGCCGGCCGCCTTTCAGTTCGATATAAGCCTGTCCGGTAAGCCCCTGAAAGCCCAGTGTTGCTGTGGTCGAACGTGTGATCGGCGTGGTCGCGTTCACGCGTGTCTGCACAATCACCATGCCCGGATTGCTGTCATCGAGATGCAGCCGGCGCACGTCGCCCACCTTGATACCGTTGAAAAGCACCTGGCTACCAATACCAAGGCCCGTGACCGAACCCTGAATGCGCACATCCAGAGGCAGGGAATCGCGCGCTTCGCCATAGCGCGCAATCCAGTACACGAAGCCGAAAGCCAACAGGCTTACGAGCAACGTGAAAACCCCTACCAGTACGTAATTGGCTTTTGTTTCCATATCTTATCCAGTCTGCAAGCGGTTGCCCGGCCGCCGTCTACTTGGCGCAGATGTATCAATCTGACGCGCACGCTTGCCCCGAAAATAGGCCTTCACCCAAGGGTCATCCACCTTCAGCATGTCCTCAATGGTGCCGCTCACGAGCACCTTCTTGTTTCCCAGAACCGCGATCCGGTCGCAGATTGCAAAAAGACTGTCGAGGTCATGGGTCACCATGTAAACCGTCAGCCCCATCGTATCGCGCAGGTTTGCGATCAGATCGTCAAATTCCGCTGCACCGATCGGGTCCAGGCCGGATGTCGGCTCATCAAGAAACACAATATCCGGATCCAGCGCCAGCGCGCGTGCAAGCGCGGCGCGCTTGATCATGCCGCCTGAAAGTTCGGAGGGAAATTTTTCCGCCGTATCCGGGTGCAATCCCACCAGATCGACCTTCAGGCGCGCCAGCTCATCCATGAGTTTGGGCGAAAGGTCGAGATATTCACGCATCGGCACCTGAATGTTCTCCAGCACGTTCAGCGCGGAAAACAGCGCGCCATGCTGAAAGAGAACCCCCATGCGCATATCGATGGCCATCTTTTCCATCTCGTTCAGCTTGTCGATATTGCGCCCGAGAATTTCGATATCGCCGGTCTGCTTCTTGTTGAGGCCAAGAATGGTACGCATCAGCACCGACTTGCCGGAGCCGGACGGCCCGATAAAGCCAAGGACCTCTCCCTGGAATATATCGAGCGAAAGCTTGTGGAGAACAGTCTGGTGACCAAACGAAACCGTAACGTCGCGCACCGAGATCATCGGCACGCCCGTCTGGTGGTTCTGATCTTCCTGGGGTTGCGACTGAGTGTCGATGCCGTTTTCCATAACCATTCTTTAACCGAGCTTGCTGCCAGACTAAACCGCGCCAACAAGTTCATACGTCAATTTTATGTGCAACTGTGTCTCAAAGAACCCAGAAAAAACAATGAGTCGGTTAGTCCTGGAGCGTTTCCTATTTTATTTGAATCGTTGGAAATGCTCTATCTGTTTATTGTTATGCATGCCTTTATCCAAAACCGGCGCCCAATTGAGGGGATGCCCTAGAAATTAATTGCCGCATAAAACATTGCAAACAGGCCATCCACAACGATGACCACGAAAATCGCCTTCACCACCGAGGCGGTAACGCGCCGTCCAAGTGATTCTGCGCTTCCGCCCACCTTCATGCCTTCGACCGAAGCCAGAATACCAATAATCATCGCCATGAATGGCGCCTTGATAAGGCCCGCAAAATAGGTGTTGAGTGCAACCGCATCATGAAGGCGGCTGATGAATGCCTCCGGTGAAATATTGGAGTAAAGCCAGCTCACCCCCGCCGCGCCCACAAGTGCGGAGAGATCGGACAGGATGGTAAGCAGCGGAAGAATAACCACAAGCGCCACCAGGCGCGGAAAAACCAGTACGCCCACGGGGTTGAGGCCGATCACAGTCAGCGCGTCGGTTTCCTCGCGCATTTTCATGGAGCCTATTTCCGCCGTAATAGCGCTGCCTGAACGGCCCGCAATCATGATCGCGGTCAAGAGAACCCCCAGTTCACGCAGCACCAGAATGCCGACCAGATCGACAACGAAAATTTCCGCGCCGAAATAGCGAAGCTGAAATGCGCCCTGCTGGGCAATAATCGCCCCGACAATGGTGGACATCAAAACGACGATGGGAATCGCGCCGACACCCATACGATCCATTTGCGTAACGATGGCGGCAATCGGAATTCCGTTGCCGCGTCCATATTTAAGCTGCGCGCCGCGAATCGTTGCGCCCAGAATATGCATCGCCATCTTGAAGTCGTTGAACATGGAGATGACGGCGCCGCCGAGCACATTGAGAAAGGCAATGAAGAAAAACGGCGACTTGGTACGCGGAATATCCAGCGTCCGTTCAACGGCATTTCCCACCTCCTCCATCAGCGGAAGCCAAGCTTCGTGCACGCCCTTCAGACGCACATCCACATGCTTTGCGGCTAGCCGCTGGCGCAGGCGTTCGATCAGCCATGCGCCTGCCGTATCAAGGTTGGAAATGCCGGAAATATCGATGATTGTGGCCTTGTCGCCACCGGCCTGCTCAATCCCGCGCATCTTGTCATCGACCAGATGAACGCTTTGCGAAATCCAGGGGCCGCTGAGATGGATGACGCGCATGCCGTCCTGTTCGCCCACATCAATCTTTGGCGCAGCATTCGTCGTAGCTCTTGCTTTGTCGGCAGCGTCGGTCAACATGGCCTACCTCATATACGAGTCGTTGAACGACCGAAATACTGCGTCCCGAAGGGCACTTCTATGCACAATACATTGAAAATCATTCATGAACGCTATCCTATCGCGGGGAAATTCACAATCTCACGCGGCTCTAAAACAGAAGCCGCTGTTGTGGTCTGCGTAATTGGTGACGGCATTCACGAAGGACGCGGCGAATGTGTGCCCTATGCGCGTTATGGCGAAACCATCGAAAGCGTCAGCGGCCAGATCGAAGCAGTGCGCACGGCCATTGAAAAGGGAGCCTTACGGCATGAGCTTCAAAAGCTTATGCCGGCGGGCGCTGCGCGCAATGCCGTGGATTGCGCGCTGTGGGATCTGGAAGCCAAACAATCCGGCAAAAGGGTTGCCGATATGCTGGGCGGCAGTGCCGCCGCTCTTGAAACCGCAATCACTGTTTCGCTTGGAACGCCTGAGGAAATGGCGCAATCAACTGCGAAGGTTGCGCATTATCCGCTTATAAAAGTGAAGATGGGCGGCGAAAACGACATTGAACGTATCCATGCCGTGGCAAAAGCGGCGCCCGGCAGCCGCATCATCATCGATGCCAATGAAGGTTGGACCGACGCCAATATCGAGGAAAACATGAAGGCGGCGGCAGAAGCCGGCGTCATCCTGATTGAGCAGCCTTTGCCGGCAGGCAAGGACGAAATCCTCAGCCGCATCGAACGGCCGGTCATCATCTGTGCGGATGAAAGTGCCCATACGTCCGAAGGGCTGGAAGAGCTTGCCCGGCGCTATGATGCCGTCAATATCAAGCTCGACAAGACCGGCGGCTTGACCGAAGGGCTCATCATGCGCGACAAAACCATCGATCTGGGCCTGAAAATCATGGTAGGCTGCATGGTGGGCACGTCGCTCGGCATGGCCCCTGCCGTCCTTCTGGCGCAGAAGGCCACTGTTGTCGACCTGGATGGCCCTCTCCTGCTTGCCCGTGACCGGGAGCCCGGCCTTCATTATGACGGCGCACTTGTCTATCCGCCGGAGCCAGGTCTGTGGGGCTGATCGGTTCCAGTGCCCATCACACCTCTCACCATATTTCATGTGACAGATTACACTCACGATCTGCCATTTTGGAAAAACTCATTATAGAAAATGAGCCTACTGCTATTTGGAACTTTAGGCTAAAAACACAATAATCGGCCCGGCGTACAGCCAATACGCCTTTTACGCGCTCTATTTTTCCCGAATTAAGCGCGAAAGAATTGGAAAGCGATGCAAGATGACCAAGAAACCTTCCTCCCCTTCGACGCGCTCTGACTTCGACGAAGCGGCGCTGTTCTTCCATCGCTATCCGAAACCGGGAAAGCTGGAAATTCAGGCGACGAAACCGCTCGGCAATCAGCGCGACCTGGCGCTTGCCTATTCGCCGGGCGTTGCAGCGCCCTGCCTCGCCATCCATGACGATCCCGCGACCGCAGCCGAATATACGGCACGCGGCAATCTGGTTGCCGTTGTGTCCAATGGCACGGCCGTTCTGGGCCTCGGCAATATCGGCGCACTTGCCTCCAAGCCGGTGATGGAAGGCAAGGCAGTTCTGTTCAAGAAATTTGCCGATATCGATGTTTTCGACATTGAAATCGATGCGCATGAGATCAACCGGATTGTCGATGTGGTGTCCGCTCTGGAACCCACTTTCGGCGGCATCAATCTGGAAGACATCAAGGCGCCGGAGTGCTTCGAGGTTGAGGAACAGCTCCGCGAGCGGATGAATATTCCGGTCTTCCATGATGATCAGCATGGAACCGCGATCATCGTCGCCTCTGCCGTGCTCAACGGTCTGGAGCTTGCCGGCAAGAAGATCGAGGAGGCGAAGATCGTCACCTCCGGTGCGGGTGCTGCCGCCCTTGCCTGCCTCAATCTGCTCGTCAATCTTGGCGCGAAGCGTGAGAATATCTGGGTCTGCGATATCGAGGGCGTGGTCTATGACGGCCGCAACACGCTCATGGACCGCTGGAAGGAAGTCTATGCGCAAAAGACCGACGCGCGCACGCTTGCCGACGTCATCGGCGGGGCAGACGTATTCCTCGGGCTTTCGGCTGCGGGCGTTCTCAAGCCCGAACTTTTGAAGCAGATGGCCGAAAAGCCGCTGATTATGGCGCTTGCCAATCCAAAGCCGGAAATCATGCCGGAGGAAGCGCGCGCCGCGCGCGCGGATGCCATGATCTGCACGGGCCGTTCGGATTTTCCCAATCAGGTCAATAATGTTCTCTGCTTCCCCTATATTTTCCGCGGCGCGCTTGACGTCGGCGCAACGGTCATCAACGAGGAAATGAAGCTTGCCGCAGTGCGCGCCATCGCTTCGCTTGCCCGCGAAGAGCCTTCAGATGTCGCCGCCCGCGCCTATTCCGGCGATACGCCGACCTTCGGCCCGGATTATATCATTCCCTCGCCGTTCGATCAGCGCCTCATCCTGCGCATTGCGCCTGCCGTCGCCAAGGCGGCGATGGAAACCGGCGTGGCAACGCGCCCGATCGAGGATATGGAAGCCTATCTCGATCGGCTCAACCGGTTTGTCTTCCGCTCCGGCCTTATTATGAAGCCGGTCTTCGCGGCTGCCCGCACGCAAGGTGCGCCCATGCGCGTGATCTATGCCGATGGGGAAGATGAGCGCGTGCTGCGCGCAGCACAGGTGGTGATCGAGGAGCGCATCGCTGCACCGATACTCGTCGGGCGACCGCAGGTCGTGGAGACTCGCCTGCGCCGTTACGGCCTCAAAATCCGCCCCGGCACCGATTTCGAGCTTATCAACCCCGAAGACGATCCGCGCTATCGCGACTATGTCGATCTTTATCTGTCCTATACGGGCCGTCAGGGCGTTACGCCGGAAGCTGCGCGCACAATCGTCCGCACCAACTCGACCGCCATTGCAGCCCTTGCCGTGATGCGCGACGAGGCCGACGCGATGATCTGCGGCCTTGAAGGCCGTTTTGAACGCCATCTGCGCGTCGTTCGCCAGATTATCGGCAAGGTGCCCGGCATCCGGGATTATTCAGCCCTGAGCCTGCTCATCTCGCAGCGCGGCGCGTTGTTCCTCACCGATACCTATGTCAATGCCGAACCCGATGCGAACGAAATTGCCGAAATGGCAGTTCTTGCCGCCCGCGAGATCAGCCGCTTCGGTATCGAACCAAAGGCCGCGCTCGTATCGCATTCAAATTTCGGCTCAAAGGAATCGGCAAGCGCGGAAAAAATGCGCCAGGCTGCGGCCATTCTCGCGGAAAAGGCTCCAGATCTTGAATCCGACGGTGAAATGCATGGCGATGCCGCTCTTTCGCAGACGCTTCGTGACCGGGTCTTCCCAAACTCGCGCCTCAAGGGCGAAGCCAATCTTCTGGTATTCCCGAACCTCGATGCAGCAAACATCACACTTAATGTGGTCAAGGCCGTCACGGATGCGCTGCATGTTGGCCCAATTCTTCTTGGAGCAACCCGTCCGGCCCATATTCTGACGCCTTCCGTCACATCGCGCGGTGTCGTCAACATGACGGCGCTGGCCGTCGTCGAAGCCTTGCAAAAGAACGCCAGCAATCGTCGGCAGAACTAATTTTAGATTATGCTTTAAAAGCATATTGAAGTATTAGACGAATAAAACGCCGGGTATGACAATGGTTATACTCGGCGTTTACTTTTCATTAAAGCCATACGACAATAATCTCACTCACGAACAACGGGGTTGAGGTTCGTTTTATGGCGATTATTTTTACAAAAAAATCTCGGTTATCATTTATTTTAGCTGCTGTAGCAGCAACAGGCATAGTGGCGGGGTGTACAACAACGCAACCGGTTCAGCCCTGCACACCAAAAGAGCGCTCGCGGCTGGTTGGCCAGATTGCGCCTACCAAGGCCCGCCTCGACCGCAACAGGAAAGAGTTGGCCCGCGTGCACGCGCAGATAACACGAGAGCGTTGCATCGGCGGTGCATTCTCGCCCAAGGTCGGCTCATCGCGCTGCTCGCGATTAGAGGGAACTGCGGATCGGCTTCAATCCGAAATCAAGATGCTTGAGGATCGTCTGACGGAGTTGAACGCTGTTATTGCAGGGCGAGGCTCGTCATCGGTTTATGTCCAGTCCTGCACTGCAAGCTGGATATCGCAACGCAAGATCAGGAAAAAGGTTAAGGAGCCGACAAAGAACAAGGCGCCGGCCAGGCGTATTGCGGATAAAGCAACGGAGCCTGCCCCGGCGGAATTGGCGATGCCAGCCTACACATCTCCCGCTGTGACCGATACCCATCCGGTAGCCTATACACCATCGAGCAATTCGCTCTCGGACAGGCCTGGCCGGCACACGGCAGTAAAACAAGGCTCAGCCGGTGACGGTGGCGCCGCCGCCGGAAAGGCCCTATGTGGGCAATTCAAATGTCAGGGTCGTCGGCTCTTCGTTCTTTCCAGACCAACCAGCACCAGCAAATCAGCCAGTTCCGGCCCATGCGCCTGCCCCGTAAGCGCCAGACGCAAGGGCATGAACAGGTTTTTGCCCTTGCGGCCCGTTGCGGATTTGACCGCTTCGGTCCAGCTTTTCCATGTCTGCCCATTCCATGGTTCAGGCGGAAGCAAATCGAAGGCATGGCGCACGAAATCGCGGTCTTCGCCTGAAAGATCAGGCGCTTCCGGCAAATCTCCGCTCACCACCTGCCACCAATGGGACACATCGCTGAAACGGTCGAGATTGCCGTGAACCGCAAGCCAGAAGGATTCGGCCTTTGCGCCACAAATACCCAGAGCTTCCAGACGTGGCTTTGCCTTTTCAAACGGCATTTCATGCAGCAGCGAACGGTTCAGCGCATCAAGCTCCGAGGGATCGAATTTGGCAGAGGATTTGGAGATCGATGCAAGGTCGAAATGTTCGGCCAGCGCCGCCATATCGGGGGCGGCAGTGACACTTTCCGATGTTCCGATAAGAATGGCCAGCGACGCCACGGCCATAGGTTCATAGCCTGCCTCACGCAAGGAGCCGACGGACAAGGCGCCGGTGCGCTTTGAAAGCCCTTCGCCCGATATGGTCGTGAGCAGATTATGGTGGCCGAAAACCGGAGGCGTCGCACCCAGCGCCTTGAATATCGAAATCTGTACGCCGGTATTCGTCACATGGTCGTCGCCGCGAATAATATGGGTCACACCCATGTCGATGTCATCAACCACCGAAGGCAGCGTATAGAGATAGGTGCCGTCCTCGCGCACAAGGATCGGGTCGGACATGGACGCAAGATCAACCGTTTGCGGACCTCGCACCAGATCGTCCCAATGGACCTCGGTACGCTGCGTCGCAAAAGGATCGCTCTCGAAATTCGGCAGCAGGAAACGCCAATGCGGTTTGCGGCCTTCGGCCTCCAGTGCCGCTTTTTCAGCGTCTGTAAGTTTCAGCGCCTCGCGGCCATAGACCGGAGGCCAACGGCGAGCAAGCCGCAACTTGCGCCGGCGTTCAAGCTCGTCTGCCGTCTCGTAGCAGGCATAGAGAAGGCCCGCCGTTTTGAGCTTTTCCACCGCTTTTGCGTAGATATCGAAACGCTTCGACTGATATTCCACACGGTCCGGCCGGACGCCCAGCCAGTCGAGATCGACCGCAATAGCCTGTGCATATTCGTCCTTTGATCGCTCGACGTCCGTATCGTCGTAACGGAGGATGAATTTGCCATTGTTCTTGCTGGCATAGAGCCAGTTGGAAAGCGCAGTGCGCGTATTTCCGATGTGAATATAGCCGGTGGGAGACGGCGCAAAACGGACAGTAACAGTCATTGTCAATGCTTTCAGCGGTCGCGGAAGCGGTTTGTTATTGGATAACGGCGATCCCGCCCGAAATTCTTCTTGGTAATCTTGACGCCGGGCGTGGATTGCCGGCGCTTATATTCTGCGAGATAGAGAAGGTGTTCAATGCGTTGCACGGTTTCCAGCGCATGGCCGCGCGCAACGATTTCAGCATTGCTCATCTCGTTTTCGACCAGGCATTCCAGAATATCATCCAGAACAGGATAAGGCGGCAGCGAATCCTGATCGGTCTGGTTTTCGCGCAATTCGGCAGAAGGCGCTTTCGAGATGATATTTTGCGGGATCACCTCACCCGCCGGGCCAAGTGCGCCCTGCGGCAGATTCTGGTTGCGCCATTGCGACAGCGCATAGACCTGCATCTTGTACACGTCCTTGATCGGATTGAAGCCGCCATTCATGTCGCCATAAAGCGTGGCATAACCAACCGACATTTCGGACTTGTTGCCGGTCGTAACCACCATCGACCCGAATTTGTTCGAGATTGCCATCAGGATCGTGCCGCGCGCACGGCTCTGAAGGTTTTCTTCGGTCACGCCGCTGTCCGTTCCGGAAAAAAGCGGCTGCAGCGCATTCATGAAGCCTTCGACCGGTTCGGCAATCGGAACGATATCGTAGCGCACGCCAAGCGCCTTGGCGCAATCGGCGGCATCCGCGAGCGATTCCTCCGAAGTATAGCGATAGGGAAGCATCACACAGCGAACACGGTCTTTGCCCAGGGCATCGACACCAAGTGCCGCACAGATGGCAGAGTCAATGCCGCCGGAAAGGCCCAGTACGACATCCTTGAAACCGTTCTTGTTCACATAATCGCGCAAGCCAAGCATACAGGCGGCATAATCGGCTGCCAGCCCTTCCGGCAGGCTTGCCTTTTCGCCATCCCTGCAACGCCATCCGTCACCATCCCGTTGCCACTCAGTCAACGCAATCTGTTCGGCGAATTGCGGCATTTGCAGGCAAAGCGATTTATCCGCATTGAAAACAAAGGAGCCGCCATCGAAGACCAGCTCATCCTGCCCGCCGACCTGATTGGCATAGACGATCGGCAGTCCGGTCTCGATGACCTGTTTCAGCACCACCTGATGGCGGCGGTCCATCTTGGCGCGATGATAAGGCGAGCCATTCGGCACAAGCAGGATTTCCGCACCGCTTTCGGCCAGCGTTTCCGCTACACCCAATTCGCCCCATATGTCTTCACAGACGGGAATGCCGAGCCGCACACCTCGAAAATTAACCGGGCCGGGCATCGGGCCGGGCTCGAACACGCGCTTTTCATCGAATTCGCCATAATTTGGCAGATCGACCTTGAAACGCTCAGCGATAATCTCCCCGCCATCCAGAACGGCAACAGCATTATGCGAACCGCTATCGCGGTGCAGCGGCGTGCCGATGATGACACCGGGGCCGCCATCGGCTGTGTCGGCGGCAAGCATACGCACGGCCTTCTCGCAGGCGGCAACAAAAGCAGGTTTCAAAACCATGTCTTCCGGCGGATAGCCGGAAATGAAAAGTTCCGTAAAAAGGATAAGATCGGCCTGCATCCTTGCCGCTTCGGCGCGGGCCGTCCGTGCTTTGGCCAGATTTCCGGCGATATCGCCCATGGTGGGATTGAGCTGCGCAACCGCAATACGAAGCATGGTGAGATTCTCGTGAGAGCCTGTCATGCGACAGCTTTAGCGCGCTTATGCAATCGATTGCAACGGATGCTGTAAGGAACCGCGCGGTTTATCAGGCCAGATAGGTAGTCGCAATAATATAGGCCCAGATCACGGCAACAAACAGAATCGCGATCAGCACCGCCAGCGAGCCGCAATCCTTCGCAATCTTGATTTGTTCATGAAAATCAAGCGAGACGGCATCGCATGTCGCTTCAATAGCCGTGTTCAGCACTTCCACCAGCACGAGGAAAAGGATTGAACCCGTCATCAGAAGGAAGGCAAGCCAGGTCGGCGCAAGGAAACCGGCGACCGGCAGGGAGATCAGGAACAGCAGGAGTTCCTGCTGCACGGCCTTTTCATTGCCCGCCAGATGTTTCAGCGCCCGCATGGAATTCAAAAAAGCCAGCAAAACGCGCTGCATGAAGCTCTCCGGAAGTGAATGATCTCGCAATCAATAGCGAGTTTTTCCGAAAAGCAACAGGGCGGAGATCGAAACCTCCGCCCTGCCCGTTCAGATCAATGTATCAATTGCACTCAGGCGATTGCGGCCCGCTTTTCCACTCCGGCATCACGCTCCTTTTTAAGAAGCTCCGCCAACAGGAAGGCCAGTTCCAGCGCCTGATCGGCATTGAGGCGTGGGTCGCAATGCGTGTGGTAGCGATCATGCAGATCTTCAGCAGAGATTGCACGCGCACCGCCCGTGCATTCGGTCACGTTTTTGCCGGTCATCTCAATGTGGATGCCGCCCGGATGGGTGCCTTCGGCGCGATGGATCGCGAAGAAGGATTCCACTTCCTTGAGAATGAGGTCGAACGGACGGGTCTTGTAGCCGCCTGCGGTGATGGTGTTGCCATGCATGGGATCGCAAGACCAGACGACCGTGCGCCCCTCGCGCTCGACAGCGCGGATGAGTTGCGGCAGGTGATCGCCCACCTTGTCGTAGCCAAAACGCGCGATAAGCGTCAGGCGGCCAGCTTCGTTCTCAGGATTGAGCAGGTCAATGAGGCGAATGAGATCATCCGGCTGCAAGGACGGGCCGCACTTGAGGCCGAGCGGGTTTTTGATGCCGCGGCAATATTCGATATGCGCATGGTCAGGCTGGCGCGTACGATCGCCGATCCAGATCATGTGGCCGGACGTGCCGTACCAGTCGCCGGAAGTCGAATCGATGCGGGTCAGGGCTTCTTCATAGCCCAGAAGCAGGGCTTCATGGCTGGTGTAGAAGTCTGTCTCGCGCAGGGCGTGGTTGCTTTCGGCGGTGATGCCGATAGCGCGCATGAAATTCATGGTTTCGGAAATGCGCTGCGCCAAGGCTGCATAGCGTTCCGCCTGCGGGCTCTTGCCGACAAAGCCCAGCATCCACTGGTGAACATTTTCCAGATTGGCGTAACCGCCCTGTGCGAAAGCGCGAAGCAGGTTCAGCGTCGCCGCCGCCTGACGATAGGCCATGTCCTGGCGCTGCGGATCAGGAATGCGAGAGGATTCGTCGAACTCGATACCGTTGATGATATCGCCACGGTAGGATGGAAGCTCGACACCGTCCTTCGTTTCCATGTCAGATGAACGCGGCTTGGCGAACTGCCCGGCAATACGCCCGACCTTCACAACCGGCTTGGATGCGCCGAAGGTGAGCACGATGGCCATTTGCAGGAAGACGCGGAAGAAGTCGCGAATATTATCCGCGCCATGTTCAGCAAAGCTTTCGGCGCAATCACCGCCCTGAAGCAAAAATGCCTTGCCGCCAGCAACGGCTGCAAGCTGTTCCTTGAGCTTGCGCGCCTCGCCTGCAAAAACGAGCGGCGGATAGGTACGAAGACGGGCCTCAACGTCGTTCAGAGCTTGTGCGTCCGGATAAAACGGCACCTGCCTGATCGGCTTGCTTCTCCAGGATTGCGGGGTCCAGTTCTTCGTCATTTGAGCACCTGTCTACGTTATCCGCTAGATTTCTCTCGGATTATATCCTCCTTGCACGAAAGCCGGAATTCCGAATGTGGCGGGCCATGCCTGTACAGGTTGACAGCCCGCGCTCGCAAACCCGGCATGCGTGGTCGCGCTGATATAATGCACACAGAGATTTTATGCCAGCAAGAATTGTTAAGAATACGCTCGACCAGAGAAATATTCAGCCTTCTATCTTTTTGCCATTCACTACGCGATAGGTTGGCTTATACATGGTGACGAGTTCTTCCGTCGCAGTCGGATGCACCGCCATGGTGCGGTCGAAGTCGTCCTTGGTGGCTCCGGCCTTGAGGGAAATGCCCAGAAGCTGCGCCATCTCGCCAGCATCCGGCCCCATGATGTGTGCGCCCAGAACCTTGCGGCTTTTACTTTCCACGACGAGCTTCATCAGCGTTTTTTCGCTGCGGCCGGAGAGCGTGTTCTTCATGGGACGGAACAGGGCGCGGTAGATTTCAAGCTCCGGGTACTTCTTCGCGGCTTCATCTTCTGAAAGCCCCACAGTGCCGATTTCGGGCTGCGAAAAGACTGCCGTTGCAATCAGCTCATGGTCGGGCTTGGTCGGATTGTCCTTGAAGGCGGTTTCAAGGAAACACATGGCTTCATGGATCGCAACCGGGGTGAGTTGCACGCGATTGGTCACATCGCCGACCGCCCAGATATTTTCGACATTGGTGCGCGAATAATCGTCAACCTCGATGGCGCCGGACTTGTCTATCTTTACACCGGCCTTTTCAAGGCCCAGGCCATCCGTGTTCGGGATGCGGCCAAGGGCCAGCATGGCCTGGTCCGTCTCCAGCGTCTCGCCATTGGACAGTTCGACCGAAAGCTTTCCGTCCGCCTTCTTTTCAACCTTCTCGAAAATAGCGCCGCAAAGAATGCGGATACCTTTCGCCTCCATCGTTTCGTGCAGCAGGCTGCGAATATCGTGATCAAAGCGGGAAAGGATTTCCTTGCCTCGATAGACCAGCGTGGTTTCAACGCCAAGCCCATGGAAAATATTGGCAAATTCAACGGCGATATAACCGCCGCCCGCAATCACGATGGATTTCGGCAATTCTTCCAGATGAAAAGCCTCGTTGGAGCTGATGCAATATTCGTGGCCCGGCAAGGATTCGTGCGTGTTCGGCCGGCCGCCGGTGGCGATCAGGATTTTATCCGCCGTCACGCGGCGCCCATCAGCCTTCAATTCGATTGTGTGCTCGTCGATCAGTTCCGCGCGGCTGGCGAAGATATCAACGTGAGAATTCTCAAGCCCTTTACGATAAAGGCCCTCAAGACGGCTGATTTCCTTGTCTTTTGCCGCGATCAGCTTTTTCCAGTCGAAAGCCGCCTCGCCCATGCTCCAGCCATAACCGGCGGAATCCTCGAAATGTTCGGGAAATTGCGATGCGTAGACAAACAGTTTTTTGGGAACGCAACCACGGATAACGCATGTGCCCCCCATGCGGTATTCCTCGGCCAGCCCCACCTTCTTACCTATGGCCCCTGCCAGACGCCCCGCACGAACGCCGCCGGAGCCGCCGCCAATAACAAAAAGGTCGTAGTCAAAACCGGTCATGGAAATCCCCGCTTCAAGCGTTATCGAGAGGTTTCTGTTTTGAAGAGGGGGAGCCACCCTCTCCATTCATTTCGATATGTTTGCCTATATGTAGCAAAAGAAAAAGCCCGGCCAAGTTTTGCCGGGCTTTTACAATAAAAATTACCGAGAAAATTACTGCTTTGCAGGCTGCTGCGGAGCAGCAGTAGCACCAGCCTGTGCAGCCAGAACCTCGGCCACGCTGCGGGCCAGATCACGGGCAACGCCGTTCTGCCAGATGTTGGCGGCCTTGACGACTTCACGCGTCACGATCGGTCCTTCGGACAGAAGTTTTTTGCCGGCTGGCGAGGTGTAGAACGCGGTGATGGCCTTCAACTCGTCTTCGGTGAAAGCCTTGGCATAGGCGCGCGCGGATTCCGTTTCCAGATCGGCGCGGCGCGAAGCGAGCGCGAGAGCCTTGTCATCGACCGTCTTGGTGATGAGAGCTTCCAGATTCGGGTCCTTTTGAATGAGCTCACCCTTCAGGGCGCGGGCCGCACTCGGCAGAATCTGGTCGAACTGCTCGGTAGCATTGATTGCGGAAATCGCAGCGCGTGCAGCTTCCAGATGAGATTCGGAAATTTCCTGCGTAAAGGCCGAATGCACACCCGCCATCAGGACGAGCGCGGAAAACGGTGCAATCAGACGGCGAAAGCCAGTTGCCGGGATCATAAGGTCATTACTCCGTTCAATCAGTTCAAGACCGGTTCATGGTGCGGATACCGTCGGTGCCGGCGATAATCGCCGCACGCGCCAGTTCGATGAAAAGTCCATGCTCGACTACGCCCGGTATGGCGAAGAGAGCGTCAGATAATGTCTTTGGATCGGGAATGCGGCCAAAAGATGCATCCACGATGTAGTGCCCACCGTCGGTGAGGAAAGGTGAACCGTCTTTTAACCGCAGGTTCAGCGGCCCTGCAAGACCACACTTTACAGCCGCCGCCTCAATCGCCCGGATTGTCGCGCCAAGGCCGAAGCGGTTGACTTCAATCGGCAGGGGAAAACGCCCCAGCGTTTCCACAACTTTAGACTGGTCGGCAATCACGATCATGGAATCGGAAGCCGCAGCAACAATCTTCTCGCGAAGCAGCGCGCCGCCTCCGCCTTTGATAAGGCTGAGTTCGCCGTCAACTTCATCCGCACCGTCAATTGTCAGGTCCAGATGCGGCGTTTCTTCGAGTGTGGTGAGCGCAACGCCCAGTTCCTCACACAGTTTTGCTGTGCGCTCCGAAGTCGGAACACCAATGACGCGAAAGCCACCCTTCACCTTTTCAGCCAGCAGACGCACAAATTCTTCCGCCGTCGAGCCGGTGCCGATGCCCAACCGCATTCCGTCTTTTACATAAGTCAGCGCTTCGGCTGCCGCCGCAATCTTGAGCTTGCGTGCTTCATCCATTCCAGAATTCCCGTTTCTTCCCCCGCGGATTCTCAATCCTGCTTCTTCGCCTCCAGAGCGGTTCCTATTTTATCACAATCGTTGGAAACGCCCTAACTCGTTGTTTTGTCTCATTGTCCTACGTATCGAAGCGGGATCAGAAATCAGTCCAGTGGACTGATTTCCCCGCGTAGGCGTTTCACATTTCTGCTGGAAATGCTCTAGCACGCAGGCGCGGCGTAACAAAGCTTCCATTCGATACAAGTTGCAGAAATTCGCCCATATTGGTTGGCGCCAGCGAACTTGAGCCCATGTGAAGGATCGGATAGGTATTTAATTATCGTTTTTCATTCCGGAAAGAAATGCAATGTCCCCAGTCAGCCAGAAGCCCATCATTGTTTTCGACCTCGACGGAACATTGGTGGATACAGCCCCCGACCTTCTGGACAGTCTCAACCATTGCCTTGCCATTTCCGGCCTGAAAACCGCCGACCGGGGATCGCTGCGCCGTTTTGTGGGCCAGGGCGCTCGCGTCATGATCGAGCGCGCCTTTGCCGCACAGCAGCAACAGCTCGATGACGCAAGGCTCGATAAACTGGTGGAAGAGTTTCGCGCGCATTATGCCGCACATATGCCCGGCCATTCCTCGTTCTTTCCCGGCGCGCTGGAAGCCATGGACCGTTTTGCAAGCAATGGTTATCAACTGGCCGTTTGCACCAATAAATATGAGGAACTGTCGGTCAAGCTTTTGACCTCAATGGGGGAAGCCGCGCGCTTTGCGGCCATCTGCGGCGCCGACACATTCTCCTGGCGCAAACCCGACCCACGCCATCTAATCGAAACGATCGCACGCGCTGGCGGCAATCGTGACCGCGCCTTGATGGTGGGCGACAGCCGCACCGACATAGACACGGCCAAGGCCGCAGGAATTCCCGTGGTAGCCGTGGATTTCGGATATTCGGACTTGCCGGTTCAGCATTACGAACCAAGCCGCGTCATCTCACATTATAATGAATTCACACTTGAAATGGCCGGTGATCTGATTGCCGCCGTGGCTGATCCGGCACAATGATAAGTGGATTAGTAAAGCAACTTCTTATAGTTGCGTTTTCTTTTTCAAGCTTCTCCTTAGCGGCAGAAGCAAAGGACATGCAGCAGACGGAGCTTCCAGGCGTCAAGCCGCAAAAGCCTATTGTCACCGCGCCGCCGCCTGCGCCTGAGCCCGATCAGGCCTCGCGCGGAAGCGGGAAACACTTCCGCGTCGGCAATACGGATGTTTCGATTTCAGGCGATGTCATCATCGACGTCGGCGCTGGGCAGAACCACAGATCGGACCATTGAACGAGAGTGGCTCCCATATTTGGGCATGCTCTAGCCAAAACGTGAGAGCGACGACCAGACCGCGGGCAATTGCGCAGGTAAATCTTCGGCAATCAGTCCGTGACCAAAACGGCGCGCCGCATCCGCGTGCACCCAGACGGATGCACAGGCGGCAGCAAAGGGCGCCATGCCCTGTGCCAGCAATCCGCAGACAATGCCCGTCAGCACATCGCCAGAACCTGCCGTCGCCAGAAATGGCGTGCCATTGGAGTTTATGACAGCGAGGCCACCCGGCTCCGCGATAACCGTATCCGGCCCCTTGTAGATGACGACCGCATTCGCGCGCATGGCCGCCTTGCGGGCCTTGTCGATTTTTGAAGTATTGTCTTCGGCAATATCGGGAAAAAGGCGCTTGAACTCGCCTTCATGCGGCGTCAGCACCAGTGCGGTTGCACTGCTTCGGTGCGTATCGAAAAGCTCGTCCGGTTTGTTCTCGAAAGCCGTAATGCCGTCCGCATCGAGCACGAGGCCCCGGAATTGTCCGGCCTTTCCCGAAGCAGCACTCAACAGCATCTTCGTATAGTCACGCGCAAAGGCAGGATTGCCATAGCCCGGCCCCAATACAGCCGCTGTAACCTTGCGGTCGGTGATAAATTGCGCGGCATCTTGCTGGCTGCGCGTTTCGCGCACCATGATGCTGGTGAGGTGAGCAGCGTTGACCGCCAGCGCATCCGGCGGTGAAAGCAGTGTCACCGCACCTGCCCCGCTTCGTGCAGCCGCCATAGCCGACAGGCGGGCAGCGCCGGTGGAATGCATTGCGCCGGAAAATACGGCCGCATGTCCTCTGCTGTATTTATGCGCATCGACCGCAGGGGATGGCAGGCTATCGGCCCAGAGTTCCGGGCTGTTTTCAAAAACCCGCGGATTGATCTCGCCTAAAATTCGATCGGGAATGCCGATATCCGCAATATGGATAATGCCGCAATGCGCCCTGCCCGGTTGCAATAGATGGCCGGGTTTCTTGCGGAAAAACGTGACGGTTGCCTTTGCCCTCATCGCCGCCCCCAGCGCCATGCCGGTTGCTCCCGATATGCCGCTTGGCAGATCGACAGCCACGACCGGCAGGCCGGAGGCATTCACGGCATCAATGACCGTCGCTTGCGCGCCTTCGACCGCACGCGCGAGGCCCGCGCCATAAAGCGCATCGATAATGCCGCCAAAACTCACCGGCGAAAATTCGTTGAGATCCCGCACCTGCCCCTTATAGAATATGGAGGCACGCATGGCGTCTGTTCCCTGACGCGGGGGCGCGGCTGCGAAACACACGGCTTCATACCCGGCTTCCAGAAGATATTGCGCTGCGACATAGCCATCGCCGCCGTTGTTTCCCGGTCCGCAAAGCACGGCGACAGGCTGCTTTTGCGGGAACATATGTTGCGCTATGTCGGCAACTGCCCGCCCCGCCGCCAGCATCAGCGCGAAACCGTCCTTGATGCCGCCCTCCATCGTCAGGCGGTCAGCCCGCGCCATTTCTTCCGGCGTAAGCAATTCAAACATAACGTACCTTTCTCCAGCGGCTTTCTGCCTGTGATTAATTACGCGCTGCCGGACTTTATGCAAGTTTGCTTGTTTTTACCGCAAGTTGCATAATTTTTAAGCATTTGTTTTAGCGGGAAGCTATATGCCGCGGGGTCGCACACGGGGTGGCGCTTGCTCCATGCCGTTAATAGTGCCACTCTGGCCGCGAAATGGCCAAAAAGAAAATTTTTTATCTGCATTTTTCAAACTGGCACAGTTTATGCTTCTCAATAGACGAAGCGGGCACAATGCTCATTTCCGAAGAAGAGCGGAGACCATTCTCTGATGAAAAAGATCGAAGCCATTATTAAGCCCTTCAAGCTGGATGAAGTGAAGGAAGCCCTTCAGGAAGTCGGCTTGCAGGGAATTACTGTCATTGAAGCCAAGGGTTTCGGTCGGCAGAAGGGGCATACCGAGCTTTACCGCGGCGCCGAATATGTCGTCGATTTTCTTCCCAAGGTGAAAGTCGAAGTCATTGTCGCAGACGAAACCGTGGACAGCGCCATCGAGGCCATCCGCAAGGCCGCCCAGACCGGACGTATCGGCGACGGCAAGATTTTCGTCTCCAACATCGAAGAAGTCATCCGTATCCGCACCGGCGAATCCGGCGTGGATGCCATTTAAAGCATGTCTCCCAAAAGCGGGAACCGGTTTTGGGATAAAGACATGCGTGAAAACAAACAGATAGAGCCTTTCCAATCACTTACATGAAACAGGAAATGCTCTAACCGAACCTGCTACCAATCATCGTCGTGCGAACAGGAATTTAAAATGACGACTGCCAACGATATTCTGAAACAGATCAAAGATAACGACGTCAAGTTCGTCGACCTTCGCTTCACCGATCCGAAGGGCAAGCTCCATCACGTTACGATGGATATCGGCCTCGTGGACGAAGACATGTTCGTCGACGGTGTCATGTTCGACGGCTCTTCGATCGCAGGCTGGAAGGCCATCAACGAATCCGACATGGTTTTGATGCCCGATCCGGAAACGGCTCATATCGACCCGTTCTTCGCCCAGTCCACGCTTGTCATTCTCTGCGATATCCTTGAGCCGCTTTCCGGCGAAAGCTACAGCCGTGATCCGCGTACGACTGCCAAGAAGGCCGAAGCCTATCTGAAATCGCTCGGCATTGGCGATACGGTCTATGTCGGCCCGGAAGCCGAATTCTTCGTCTTCGACGATGTGAAGTTCAAGGCCGATCCGTTCAATACGGGCTTCAAGCTCGATAGCGCCGAATTGCCATCCAACGACGACACCGATTATGAAACCGGCAATCTCGGCCATCGTCCGCGCGTCAAGGGCGGCTATTTCCCCGTTCCGCCAATCGACAGCTTGCAGGACATGCGTTCCGAAATGCTGACCGTGCTCTCGGAAATGGGTGTGACGGTTGAAAAGCACCACCATGAAGTCGCTTCCGCGCAGCACGAACTGGGCACGAAATTCGACACGCTGGTGCGCAACGCCGACAAGATGCAGATTCAGAAATATGTCGTGCATCAGGTTGCCAATGCCTATGGCAAAACGGCAACCTTCATGCCGAAGCCGGTCTTTGGCGACAATGGCTCCGGCATGCATGTTCACTTCTCGATCTGGAAAGACGGCAAGCCGACCTTCGCAGGCAATGAATATGCTGGTCTGTCGGAAAACTGCCTCTACTTCATTGGCGGCGTCATCAAGCACGCAAAAGCTGTGAATGCCTTCACCAACCCGTCCACCAACTCCTACAAGCGTCTGGTGCCGGGCTATGAAGCGCCTGTTCTGCTGGCCTATTCCGCACGCAACCGTTCGGCTTCCTGCCGCATTCCATTCGGCTCCTCGCCGAAATCGAAGCGTCTCGAATTCCGCTTCCCGGATCCGTCCGCCAACCCTTATCTCTGCTTCTCGGCCCTTCTGATGGCGGGCCTTGACGGCATCAAGAACAAGATCCATCCGGGCCAGGCCATGGACAAGGATCTCTACGACCTGCCGCCGAAGGAACTGAAGCAGATTCCGACCGTCTGCGGCTCCCTGCGTGAAGCTCTACAGTCGCTCGACAAGGATCGTGAATTCCTCAAGGCTGGCGGCGTGTTCTCCGACGACCAGATCGACAGCTTCATCGAGCTGAAAATGGCTGAAGTGATGCGTTTTGAAATGACGCCGCACCCGGTCGAGTTCGATATGTATTACTCGGTATAAAGCTATAACGACCCATTACCGAGGGGAACGACGCGCTAAAAAGCGCGCGCAAAAGAGAAACCCCGGCTTTCTCCGGGGTTTCTTCATTTTATCAATAAGTTATGTTGGTTTTAGAAGCTTTTTATTAAATGGCTTCCAGCAGGCGCGCAGCAACCATCATCTCGATCTCGCGGTTCTTGCGGCGTTCGATTGCCTCGGCATCGGAACCCCAATGCTCGATGGTCCAGTCTTCATCGATATGCGCGATGGCCCAGCCCTTTTCAGCGGAGATTTCACCCTTGGCGACGGCCAGCGCGATGATGGCAGACCCCATCAGCGTGGTCATGGTGTGCAATGCAGCCAGAGCAAGTGGATCTTTGAAACCGGCCATATGAACGCTGAATGCGGCAATCGCTTCACGCGGCTGCTCGACATGCATGACACCTTCGGCCAGCGCAAAGCGCGCGCCAAGACTTTCCATCCAGTCGATCAGTGGGTCCCAGTTTTCGGTTTGGCGAGAAACCAGTTCCTGCGGGCTGTCGGCGCGGTAGCAAAGCATATCCGTTCCGGCAAAGTGGAGAATATCCTCAAACACGGCCTGCGGGTCTTGCGCTATGCCGTCAATCGCCGTGTTGACGAGGCGGGTTGCGGGCATTTTGCCCGGATCGATGAGTTTTTCCTGTGCGGCAAATTCATCGGCCACGATCTGGGCCGCCGCGCGGGTGGGCAACAACAGAAGGTTGCGCGCCGGTGTCTTGACCGGGCGTCCGTCCAGATGGACAGCGAAACCGCCCTCGCTTTCGGCCACTTCCGCTTTTTCATAGAAGCGCTTCGGCAGTTGCGCCTGCATCTGCTTTTGCGCCCGTACAATCGGATTTTCGTCGGAAAGCTGCTTTCCGGCTTCGAGATCGCTCAAAATGTCACGCATGAATTATCCAGTCCCGTGTCACGGATTTCAAAGGGCGAGGCTCAGAATTCTTCCATTTCCAGCAATAGAGCATGAAGATCGGAAGGCTTTTCCAGGATATGATGGGCGTCAGCCTCCATCAGCCCTTGCCTGTGATGATAACCCCACGAAACGCCTGCGGATCGGGCCATCTGCATATCGTATATGGCATCGCCGATAACGATTGTCCGGCTGGGTTCTATTCCCATTTCCGCGCAGGATTCAAGCACCATGGCGGGATGCGGCTTCGACGGACAATCATCGGCGGTTCGGGCCACGGTGAAATAATGCCCGATACCATGGCGCTCAAAAACCGAACGCACGCCGCGCCGGGATTTGCCCGTCACAAGGCCGAGCAGAAGGTCATCGCGCCCGCCAAGCTCGGCCAGAAGCGGCAGGATACCCTCATAGAGCGGCTCGTTGAAATCTGCCGCCTGCCGCATGGTGACAAAATTTTCCTTGTAGCGCTGTGTCAGCCAGTGCACCTGATCGTCAGGCTCACGCCCCAGCAATCGGGCGATGGCCAGCGGCAGGGACAGGCCGATGGTCGAATAGGTATCCGCGACTGCGGGCGGAGCAAAACCGGCATCGGCAAAACTTGCCGCCATGCAGCGATGAATAAAATCGCCACTATCCACCAATGTGCCATCGCAATCGAAGAGAACCAGTTTCATCGGGCGCTGGAGACCTTTGCCGGTTTGTTGATGATGAGAAGCCCACAGCCGATGAGGGCGAGAGCTGCAAAAATTTTCCAGCTCAAAGGCTCATCTAGAATGATGCCGCTCAATAGCACACCAAAGGCAGGTGTGAGAAAGGCAAAATTGGAAAGCTTCGATGCCGGATAGCGCCTGACCATCCAGAACCAGAGCGGATAGGTAAAGGCCACGACGAATATGGCCTGAAACAGAAATGCCGAAACAGAAATGATATCGGGATTTCGGATCAGCGGCCCGCTTAAGGCAATAAAAGGCAGCGGCACAAGGCTGGCGACCACCAATTGATAGAGCAGTGTTTTTTCGGGTGCGGTGCAGGCAAGCTTCGTGCGCTTGATAACGAGTGTGGTGAGCCCCCACAGCACACCGGAGAAAAGCGCCAGCAGATCACCGTAAAAAGCATAAGGCCCCGGCCGGCTGACATAATCGGAAAAGACCAGAAACACGCCAAAAAACGCAATACACATGCCGATAAACGCACGAACAGACATGCGTTCGCCGAGCAGGAAATGGCTGCCGATCGCCACCCAGAAAGGCATGACATTCATCATCAGCGTGACACGCCCCACGCTTGTCAGGTCCATTGCCACAAAGATCAGCACGAATTCGGTGCCGAACAGCATTCCAGCCACAAGCCCCGGCTTCAGCGTATCATCGCGTTTGAAAAGCGGTATACGCCGCCAGCAGCACCATAGAAAAACACAAAGCCCGCCGAGCGCCGAACGCCCGGCGGCCATCAGCATGGGGTTGAAACCCCAATTGCCGATTTTGATGGCGACCTGATTAAGCCCCCAACCGAACATGATGAAAATGACCAAAGCAATGGCCAATCCATCAAACGAAACCCGGCCCTGGGCCGTTCCCCCCGCTTCGCCTGACATGCCTATTCTTCCGCGTTTTCCTCATCAAAACCGAGCAGGTTCCACGATTGCACCATATGCGGCGGCAACGGAGCCGTGACATCGATTATCCCGCCCGAAGGGTTGGGAATACGGATGCGCCGCGCATGAAGGTGAAGACGCTTTTGAATGCCGCCCGGAAATTCCCAGTTCTGATCTGCCTCGAAATATTTCGGATCGCCGATGATCGGATGGCCGATATAGGCTGCATGAACGCGAAGCTGGTGGGTGCGGCCCGTATATGGTTCCATTTCCAGCCAGGCCAGGTTGTTTCCAGCCTTTTCAATGATCCGGTAATAGGAGACCGCATGGTCGGAATCCGGCTCGCCATGCTGGCAAACACGCATCTTGTCGCCATCCGGCGTCTGTTCCTTGACCAGCCAGGTCGAAATCTTGTCTTCACGCTTGCGCGGGACGCCTTTGACAAGCGCCCAATAGGTCTTCTTGGTGTCACGCTCGCGGAAGGATGCGGTGAGCGCCTGCGCGGCACCGCGCGTGCGTGCCACGACCAGAACGCCGGATGTATCACGGTCGATGCGGTGCACGAGGCGCGGCTTTTCACCCTTCTTGCTGCGCCATGCTTCCAACATGCCGTCGATGTGCCGGGTCACGCCGGAGCCGCCCTGCACGGCAAGCCCGGCAGGCTTATTGAAAACGAATATTTTCGGGTCTTCGTAAAGCAGCATTTGCGAGAGAACGTCGCCATCTTGCTGGTTGCGAATGGTCTTCGCCGTCATTGGGCCAGCCGCTTTTTCATCCACCCCCAGAGGCGGAATGCGAACAGCCTGCCCGGCCTGAATGCGCGTGTCGGCCTTGGCGCGGCCCCCATCCACACGCACCTGCCCCGCGCGCAGGAGCTTTTGCAGATGACCAAAGCCCAGGCCCGGATAATGGATCTTGAACCACCGGTCGAGGCGCATACCCGCCTCGCCCGCATCCACAATCTTCTGTTCAACGCCTGCCATGAAAAAACCCGTCAATAGTCTTTGCAGCGCGTCCGCGCGCCCTTTAATCAAACCCTGTCAATAGACGCGCGCCCGCGCGATTGCTAGGCACATTTCTATAAAATGATAATTTAACGCCCTTATCGGGCAAGCCTGCCGCAGCCTGAAAGAATTGCAGTCCAACCGCCGGAATCTTCACACTCGGTTACACACGTTTTTAATTTATGGTCGATCCGGACACCCATTCGCCACTTCTTGCCATCATTCGATATTGATAGAACAAACGGGCTATACCATTTAGTCCCGTGAAATAGAACGCGCGGGAGTGCGAAAGTGTCGTTGCTAAAAATCTACTGGCGAGCCATGCAGTATCTTGCGGTCGAACGTACCGCGACGATAACCATGTGTGTCGCAAGTGTGCTGGTTGCCCTTGTCACCCTTGCCGAGCCTGTCCTGTTCGGACGGGTCATTCAGTCCATCTCGGATAAAGGCGACATCTTTTCGCCCCTCCTCATGTGGGCTGCCCTCGGCGGTTTCAACATCATGGCAGCCGTTTTCGTAGCACGCGGGGCCGACCGGCTCGCACATCGCCGTCGTCTGGGCGTGATGATCGATTCCTATGAACGGCTCATCACCATGCCGCTTGCCTGGCATCAGAAGCGCGGCACCTCCAATGCGCTGCACACGCTGATCCGCGCGACGGATTCCCTCTTCACCCTCTGGCTCGAATTCATGCGCCAGCACCTGACGACCGTGGTGGCACTGGCAACGCTCATTCCGGTGGCCATGACCATGGATATGCGCATGTCTTTGGTGCTGATCGTGCTTGGCGTCATCTATGTGATGATCGGCCAGCTTGTCATGCGCAAGACCAAGGATGGACAGGCCGCGGTTGAAAAGCATCACCACAAGCTCTTCGAGCATGTGAGCGATACGATCAGCAATGTTTCGGTGGTGCAGAGCTATAACCGCATCGCATCCGAAACGCAGGCCCTGCGCGATTACGCCAAGAACCTCGAAAACGCACAGTTTCCGGTCCTCAACTGGTGGGCGCTTGCCAGCGGCCTCAACCGCATGGCCTCCACCTTCTCCATGGTGGTTGTGCTGGTTCTGGGCGCCTATTTCGTCACCAAGGGGCAGATGCGCGTCGGCGATGTGATTGCCTTTATCGGTTTCGCACAGCTCATGATCGGCCGTCTGGACCAGATCAGCGCCTTCATCAACCAGACCGTTACGGCCCGCGCCAAGCTGGAGGAATTCTTCCAGATGGAAGATGCCACCGCCGACCGTCAGGAGCCGGAAAACGTTGCCGATCTTAACGACGTCAAGGGCGATATCGTCTTCGACAATGTTACCTACGAGTTCCCGAATTCGGGCCAAGGCGTCTATGACGTGTCATTCGAGGTAAAGCCGGGCCAGACCGTCGCTATTGTCGGCCCCACCGGCGCGGGCAAGACGACGCTCATCAATCTGTTGCAGCGCGTTTTTGACCCCGCTGCGGGCCGTATCATGATTGACGGCACGGATACGCGCACCGTCAGCCGCCGTTCGCTGCGCCACGCTATCGCGACCGTGTTTCAGGATGCCGGATTGTTCAACCGCTCGGTCGAGGACAATATCCGCGTTGGCCGCGCCAATGCGACGCATGAGGAGGTCCACGCCGCCGCCAAGGCTGCGGCTGCGCATGACTTCATCCTCGCCAAAAGCGAAGGCTACGACACTTTTGTCGGTGAGCGTGGCTCGCAGCTTTCCGGCGGCGAACGCCAGCGTCTGGCAATTGCCCGCGCGATCCTTAAGGATTCGCCGATCCTCGTGCTCGACGAAGCGACGAGTGCGCTCGACGTCGAGACGGAAGAAAAGCTCAAGCAGGCAGTGGACGAGCTGAGCCATAACCGCACCACCTTCATCATTGCGCACCGTCTCTCGACCGTTCGCTCTGCCGATCTGGTGCTGTTCATGGACAAGGGCCATCTGGTCGAAAGCGGCAGCTTCAACGAGCTTGCCGAGCGTGGCGGGCGTTTCTCCGACCTATTGCGCGCGGGCGGCCTGAAGCTGGAAGACAAGCAGCCCAAACAGCCTGTCGTGGAAGGCAGCAATGTCATGCCATTCCCGGTCAAAGGCGCGGTCGCTTAGAACACTTTCCGCATGCTCTAGGAGCGGTTTCGATTAAAACGGAACCGCTCTAAACGGCCACTTCAAAGCGAAGGCCGTCATAGCCCGGCTCCACGTGATGCGGCGTTTCCCGCATCACCGTTTCATAATCGAGCGGTACATGCATATGGGTGAGAATAGCGCGCTTCGGCGATAGTTTCTCGATCCACTCCAGCGCTTCCCCAAGCGAAAAATGGCTTGGGTGCGGACGATATTGCAGGGCGCCGATGATGAGAACATCCGCGTCCTTTATATATTGCAGGCTTTGCTCGGGAAATGCGCTGACATCCGTGCAATAGACAACGCTGCCGATACGGAACCCCAGCGATTCAATATCGCCATGCACCTGGCTGAACGGCTGGAAGCGGATGGCGCCGCCCGCGCCCTCAATCGAAAAGGGCGTTTCCGGCGCGATATCGTGCATCGAGAGGATCGGCGGGTAACTCGACCCGACGGGCGTTTCAAAACAATAACCGAATGTGTCGTAGAGACGGTTGCGCGTCAGCCGGTTGGCATAGACATCCATCAGGCGCCCATTATCGACCACATAGGTACGCAGATCATCAATACCGTGAATGTGGTCGGCATGGGGATGGGTGTAAACCGCCGCATCCAGCATATGCACGCCAGAATCAATCATCTGCATGCGAAAATCCGGGCCGGTGTCGATTACGACAACCGTATTGTTTCCCTCCGCATCATAGCGTTCCACAAGCAGAGAAGCGCGGCGGCGGCGATTTTTCGGATTTTTCGGATCGCACTTGCCCCAATCGCCATTGATGCGCGGCACGCCCGGCGACGAGCCGCAGCCAAGCAATGTGAAACGCAGGCAATTGCGGGGAGAAGTCACGTTTATATTCCTTCGGCCGGTCTTGGCATTTTGGAGAAAAGCCGGAAAACATTGTCGCTGGTGATCGCCGCGATCTCTTCCGGGCTGACGCCGATGGTTTCAGCCAGCACGGCCGCCGTATGCTGCACAAAAGACGGCTCGTTGCGTTTGCCGCGATGCGGCACCGGCGCAAGATAGGGTGCGTCGGTTTCCACCAGAAGGCGATCACGCGGCACGATTGACGCCACTTCCCGGATATCGGCGGAATTCTTGAAGGTCAAAATGCCGGAAAACGAGATATAGCCGCCCAGTTCTATACCTTTTTCCGCAAGCGCACGGCCGGAAGAAAAACAATGCAGAATAAAGGGGAATGCGCCCTTTTCCGTCTCTTTTTCAAGGATTTCGGCCATATCGATATCCGCGCTGCGCGCATGGATGACAAGCGGCAATTGGGTGCGGCGCGCAGCATCAATATGGGCGAGAAAACCCTGTTGCTGGGCTTCCTTCGGCGCATAATCATAATGATAGTCGAGGCCCGCCTCGCCTATTGCCACCACTTTCGGATGTTCGGCAAGCCGCACCAGATCATCGGCGGTAATGTCGAGTTCCTCATGTGCATTGTTCGGATGGGTCCCGACCGAGCAATAGACCGCTTCATAAGTCTCGGCCAGCGTGCGAATCGCATCGAATTTCCGGACGCGCGTGGAAATAGTCACCATGCGCTTGATGCCCGCATCGAGCGCGCGCTGAACAACAGCATCGCGCTCCGGCTCAAAATCGGCAAAATCGAGGTGGCAATGGCTATCGACAAGCATCATCAAACTCAGTTCTGTTCGTCCGCTTCCACATAGCGCGGGAAGACCGGCTGCGGCGCAGGCAGATCGGTCCCACCAGCAAGCGGGCTTGCCAGCACATCGGCAAACTGGCGCTTGTCAGCCGGGGCAGCCAGAATATCGAGCAGCTTCTCCGCAGATTGCGGGATGAAAGGCTGCACCATGATGCCGACGCGGCGCAGAACCTCGGCTGTTACATAGAGCACGGTGCCCATGCGCGCAGGATCGGTCTTGCGCAGTGCCCATGGCTCCTGCCCCGCAAAATAGCGGTTGGCTTCCGCCACAACAGCGAAGATCGCACCCAATGCCAGATGCAGGGCCTGATCGTCCATTGCCTTGCGCGCGGTTTCGAGCGCGGCATCGGCCTGATCCAGAATGGCCTTGTCAGCCTCGGAAAATGCGCCGGGCTGCGGCACCTTGCCTTCGCAATTCTTGGCGATCATCGATAGCGAACGCTGGGCAAGATTGCCGAGGTCGTTGGCCAGATCGGCATTGGTGCGGTTGACGATCGCCTCATGGCTGTAGCTGCCATCCTGGCCGAATGGCACTTCACGCATCAGGAAATAACGCAACTGGTCCAGGCCGTAACGCTCCACCAGTTCAAACGGATCGATAACATTGCCGACTGACTTCGACATTTTCTCGCCGCGATTGAACAGGAACCCATGCGCGAAAACACGCTTCGGCAAGGGTAATTGGGCCGACATCAGGAATGCAGGCCAATAGACCGCATGGAAGCGGGAAATATCCTTGCCGATGATATGGGCATTGGCGGGCCAGTAAGCCCAACGCTCATCGGTCGTATCAGGATAGCCGAGCGCAGTGATGTAATTGGTGAGCGCATCCACCCACACATACATGACGTGCTTTTCATCTCCCGGCACCGGAATGCCCCAATCGAAGGTCGTGCGCGAAATCGACAGGTCCTTGAGACCTGACTTCACGAAGCTCACAATCTCATTGCGGCGTTCGGCGGGCATGATAAAGCCCGGATTGTTCTCGTAGAGGTCGAGCAGCTTGTCCTGATAGGCCGAAAGACGGAAGAAATAGCTTTCCTCCTCCACCCATTCCACAGGCGTTCCCTGCGGGCCGTAGCGGACGCCATCCGCGCGCACTTCCGTTTCTTCCTCGCCGTAATAGGCTTCGTCGCGCACGGAATACCAGCCGGCATAGCCGCCCTTGTAAATATCCCCATTTGCGACCATCGCCTGCCAAATGACCTGGCTGGCCTTGTAATGACGCTCTTCGGAGGTGCGGATATAGTCGTCGTTGGAGCTGTTCAGCACTTCAGCCATTCGACGGAAGGCGGATGTGTTGCGGTCTGCCAGCTCGCGCGGCGTAATGCCTTCCTTGCGCGCGCTTTGCAGCATCTTGATGCCATGCTCGTCCGTGCCGGTCAGAAAATAAACATCCATGCCATTGAGACGCTGAAACCGCGCCATGGCATCGGTCGCGATCAGTTCGTAAGCGTGGCCGATATGCGGCTTTCCGTTCGGATAAGCAATCGCAGTCGTGATGTAATATTTTTCGCGGCTCATTATGGACCCGGTCTTTCGATTTTTGGAAGCGCGCGCCCGAAGCAATGCGTGGTACGCGCGCGAGAAGAAATTCGTCAGCGGTGACATAACGCATGTAGGCGTTCATGTCACGTCCATGCGCGTTGTTGAAACCCACCCTTGGTTGGCGATTTCATTCAAGCCGATGTGAGCGGCGGCACACCGGTGCGAAAAGCGCGATGCGTCTTTTCCAGAAGGATAACAACCGCCTGCCTGCGGTCGAGATTGTAGGTTTCCGCCTCCACCGTTTCGCGAATGAGGTCGCTCCAGAAGCGCGCCCATTGATCAGCTTCACGCAATTGCCCGCTATCGGCGTAGCGCCGCGCTTCGGCTGCGATACGCCCCATCAGGTAATCGCGGAAAAGCTCATATTGCACTTCGGCTTCCCGCCCGTTCAATATGCCGCCGAGCGCCTGCGCCTTGGGAAGATCGAATATGCTGCCTGCTATGATCTGATCCACCGTATCGGAAATTTCCAGCCCGCCATGCGCCAGCAGAAGCAGCGCCTTTCGCACGCTGCCTTCCGAGCGCTGCAACAGCACTTCCGTTATGTCGCCCGCACTGATGCCCGCCTTCGACCCCGCATGTGACAGTGCGCGGCCAAGCGTTTCACCGTCGAGCGGCTTGAACGATATGCTCTGGCAGCGCGAGCGGATTGTCGGCAAAAGACGTCCCGATGAATGCGAAATAAGGATGAAAAGCGCGCGCGCCGGCGGCTCTTCCAGCGTTTTCAAAAGCGCATTGGCCGCATTGCGGTTCATATCGTCCGCCGGATCGACAATAACGATGCGCCAGGCGTGATCGGAAGCCGTACGCGTCAGAAAATGCGTGACGCGACGGATCTCCTCCACGGTGATTGCGGTGCGGAATTTTCCGGTCTTCTGGTCGAAAGGGCGGGTGATGTGCAGCACCGCCGGGTGCATGCCACCCGCGATCTGCCGCCAGAGCGGTTTTGAAAAATCCGGCGCGATTAGCGTTTCGGGAGCCTCGTTCCGGTCGCCGAAAGAGAGCATATGCCCCGCCAGATGAAAGGCGAGCGTTGCCTTGCCAATGCCCTGCGGTCCCTCGAACAGCAAGGCATGGTGCATCCTGCCTTCATGATAGGCCTGCGCCAGAAAACGCGCGATCTCGTCATGCCCCGCCAGATAGGCGCTGGCCGAGGGTCCGGGGACGCCTTCAATGGCATCATGTGTTTTGGGAATGTCCAGCTCTTCGATCATAAAAGCCCTTTTTCCGTCAGGATCGTGTCCACGACAGAGCGGATTTCATCGGCAATTTTTTCCTGAGAACGGTCGGCATCAATGACCTTGCAGCGCGCCGGTTCTTGCCGTGCGATTTCCAGAAATGCCTGACGGCGCGCCTCATGGACGGCAATATCTTCCTTCTCGAAACGATCCGCCGTGTCACTTCCGCGCCGCTTGCCCGCACGCGACAGTCCCCGTTCCGCGCAAATATCGAGAACAAGCGTCAGGTCCGGCATAGCGCCATCAATCGCTATGCGTTCAATGGCAGCCATATAGGTCGCGTCGAGATTGCCCGTCACGCCCTGATAAGCCCGGCTCGAATCAATGAAGCGGTCACACAGGACAATGCGCCCTTCAGCCAATGTCGGGCGGATCAACTGGTCCACATGGTCCGCGCGGGCGGCAGCAAACAGCAAGGCTTCCATGGCCGGACCATAAGTTTCGGCATTTCCGCTCAAGATGACGTGGCGAATGGCTTCAGCCCCCGGCGAACCGCCCGGCTCCCGCGTGATAACGGGATCGAAGCCATGGTTACGAAGATGACTGGCGAGCAAGGCAATCTGGGTCGATTTGCCTGCGCCTTCTCCACCTTCAAATGTGATGAACAATCCCGACACTCTGGCATCCGAACAAATGAATCCATGCCCGAATGGGCCTCACACTGTTTAATATCGGCCTTTAAGCGCGAGGTCGAGCCTTCAAAGGTATTTCCTGAGCCAGCCGGTCGAAAACTCGACCACGGATCCCAATGCCCGCTGCGGCAGGCTGCCTTGCGCGACGGATTGCGCCGCAAAAACGGGCACTTGCTGCAAAACGCTGCCGTTTAATTCAAATTGCAGCCTGCCAACTTCCGTTCCCGCGGCGATGGGGGCTTGCAACGGACCCTCATAGATGATGCGTGCCTTCAGCTTTTCACGCGCCTCCTTCGGCAAAAGCAGTTCCACATCCTTCTTCACCACCAGCGGCAAGGTTGAGGATTGCCCGCCAAAGACCTGCGCATCGCCGACCTTATCGTTTGCCGCAAAAATGCGCATATCATCAAAGCCGGTCATGCCCCATTGAATGAGTTTGCGGGCTTCTTCCTCCCGTTCCTTCACACTGGCAAGGCCGCTCATCGCCAGAAAAAGCCGCCGGCCGTTCTGTTCAGCCGAGCCAACCAGGGCATAGCCGGAAGCCTCGGTAAATCCGGTTCCCATGCCGTCCGCGCCAACTTCGAGCCGCAGCAGCGGATTGCGGTTGCGCTGGGTGATATTATTCCAGGTGTAGGCGGGCTGCTCATAATATCGATAATATTCGGGATGCGCCGCATGGATATGGCGAGCGAGATTTAGCAAATCCTCCAGTGTCACCACCTGCCCCGCCGCCGGCAGGCCGGTGGAATTCACGAATTTCGACGAGGAAAGGCCAAGCTCCTTCGCGCGCTGGTTCATTGCCCCGGCAAAGGTCTGTTCGCTACCGGCAAGGCCCTCGGCCAGAACGATTGCGCCGTCATTTGCCGATTGGACGATCATGCCTTGCAGAAGATCTGCAACCGTCGGCGTCGATTTGATGCGCGCAAACATGGTTGATGTGCCGGACGGTGCGCCGCCTGTGCGCCACGCATATTCGCTGACAGGATAGGCTGTTTCAAGCGTTGTGCGGCCCTTTTCCAGGGCCTCGAAAACAACTTCCGCCGTCATCAGCTTTGCCAGCGAAGCCGGTGGAACCGGCTTATCGGCGCCCTTTGAAAGAAGAACCGTTCCGCTGCGATCGTCGATCAGCAAGGCTTGCGGTGCTTTGGTGACAATGGACGAATTCGCAGGTGCAGCCCATGCAGGCGGCACCGCGGCAAAAACCGTTCCCAACAGAAGGCCAGCCCTGATTGCTGTGATTCTGGAAAAAAGCCCCATGAAAATCCCGTTGCCTGAACCTGAACGTCGCGAAACAGAACGCCTGCATATAGTTTACGCAACGGTTTCAGCGAAAATCAATTCGCCCTCACCGCCATGTGAGTGGACCGTCAGTCCCTGCGGACCACGAAGGCATCTGTTGCGCCAGCTTTCCATGCCGCACGCAGAAGCGCATCATTGCCGCCCTTTTCAGCAACAGCCGTCAATTCATAAAATTCGCCATTTTCGGTCGGAATTTTCTCACGTGTCACCCTGGCCGAACGCGGCAAGGCGCTTTCCAGCTTTTTGGCGGCAGCCAGCGAGGGAAAGAGGCCAAGTTCGATATATTCGCCTTCGTCTTCTGCATTTCTACGCTTCCATGCATTGGAAACCGCAGAAGCAGTCAGGATGCTGCCATAGGTTTTTTCTTCCCGGTAGGCAGCCGTTGCCAGACGATCCGAAGCATAGCCTGCAAGGCCACCGATATGCGCCGCATTCGCAACGCCAAAGCTTGATCCCGGCCTTATGGTCGGCACGGGCACATGGGCAGGCATGACCGGCGCCTGACCGGACGGATCTCCATAGGCCGGATTGATCGAGAATGGCGATTCCTGCGGAATTGGTGCCGATACCCGCACAGGTTCCATGTTCGGCACCGGAATATGCGATTTCGGCGAGGTCGGTGTCGGTCCGTTCATGGCAAGCATCACGCCCGTTGCAGGCTGGCCGATCGTATCTCCGCCCCCTGGACGATAGGACGCCAGCAGGAAGGCATCGTCATTGCCCTCAAGCGGCGCGCGGCCCACATATTCAACCTTCACATTCGCCGTACCATGATGCTGGTAATCCAACATCTCAGCCGCTTTCCACGAAAGGTCGATCACGCGGTCATATTCGTAAGGGCCGCGGTCGTTCACGCGGACAATGACAGAGCTTCCCGTATCCAGATTGGTAACGCGCGCATAGCTTGGCAGCGGCATGGTGGGATGCGCAGCCGTAAGATGCGTCATGTCATAAACTTCACCATTGGCTGTGAGGCGCCCATGGAAGGCCTCACCATACCAGGAAGCACGGCCAACCGCCGTATAGTTCTTGTCTTCCTTGGGGTAATACCAGCGCCCCTTGACCTGGTAGGGTTTGCCGGTCTGGTCGCGGCCACCGCCGCGCGGCATCGGCTGGCCCTTGCCATAAACGACACGCGGACTTGCCTTCACGCCATATTTGGACTCGGCGAAATATCCCTTCGATCGTTTATGCTTGGATTTTGTCTGGGGCGTCGATGCACAGCCCGCAAGCGTGACGGCCACAGCCATGAGCGCCAGCATTGCCGCCGAGCCGCGCTTTTTACGCAGCACGATGCCATTGACCGATGCTTTCAGCCCACGCTTCAAATTCATACGCCACATACCCGATACACAGAAGCGCAACCGAAAACGCTGGTTGCCTTTATAGAAAACAGTGATGTCACCGATTTATTGACGGATCATTAAAACTTTCCAAAATCCACTGCTTGAATCATGTGAAGCATCACGCAACCCGCAAAAGGCGGCGCTTTTTCTTCTGGAAGATGGAACTATCAGGACTGCCACCCGTTATTAATGCGGCTCTATTGACCTCCGAGCCAGTCACCTAACGTCATGAATTGGACCCGCTCCCATTGAAGCGGGTCATTTTTTTGAAAGCATTCCCTGACGAAGTGAAGGATCGGACATGCTGATTTTTGATTGCTTCGCGCTGTGGAAAACCATATGCATTTGCGCCGCGCGCCTATAGCAACTCCTGAACCGTTTCTGCCGGGCGGCAAAGACGAACACCTTTGGGCGTAACGACCACGGGCCGGTTCATCAGCACGGGGTTGCTTATCATGGCGTCAATCAGAACCTCATCAGAAAGTGCAGGATCATCGAGCCCCAGTTCCGCATAGCGCGCTTCTTTTGCCCGCAGCAGGGCGCGCGGCGAAATAGCCATCTGCCGCAGCAATTCCACCAGCATGTCCCTTGGAAGCGGCGTTTTCATATATTCGATGACATGCGGCTCGATTCCGGCTTCCCGGATCATTCCAAGTACCTTGCGCGACGTGCCGCATACAGGATTGTGATAGATGGTTACATCCATGGTCGTCTCCGCTGATTTTCGGAAATTGGTCTTTTATCATAAAGCGGCTGCAACATCGCAAAGCCTGAAAGATATGCACAGAAGCCTGTTTCCATTATCATTGAACCTGCTTGACAGAACCGTTCCACCGCGCGATCTAAAGCTTTACCAGCAAAAGTGCGAAGCGCTTATGCGGTGCGGGTATGATGTAATGGTAGCCTGTCAGCTTCCCAAGCTCACCACAATTCAATGTTTTCAATGATTTAATTGTAAAACAGACAAAAATCGCCCCACAAAAATCAATACGTTAGATAGGCGCTGTAAAACGATTTCTTGTCGTCAACAGCGCCCATTATTCTTCTACCTATGAAACCACCCCCACATTTTCAGAAGGTTCTCATAGAGAGAGACAATGCCGACGATGATGGCAAGAATGCTTAGGACCGTCCATTTGCCAACCCGGCCAAGGGTGCGGACGGTCGAATAGAACTGCATGGCGTCCTCCAGCGTTTCTATATCATCCTCATCCAGCTTGGACAGAAATTCCTTTGTCCTCTCCGGTAGCTCACCCATGCGATTGACGGTTCGAGCTTCATTATCCATTGGCGTCACTTCCAGCACCCCGCCGCTTTCCCGAATGCATTATGAGAAGCGATACCCTGACCCGCCGGTGTATCGTTTCCTGAGAGATAAACAGCCGTCGCCGGTTTAAGGCTGATCGGCTTCCACCCGGCGCAGTTCTTTGCATTGCTCTGGCAAGCCGCCAAGCTCAACGCAGAGCCGATAGCTATCCATACCGATAATCTTTTCATCAATGCCCGCCCTTTTTTGTATTGCCCTTGCTGTTGCCTATGCTGCCGCCAAAGCTGTCCGCTGGCGCTCTTTTATCGTTCCGGCCACATACCCACCCGCTACCAACAAAAACGCCGCCACAAGGGCAACGAGCGAGTATTTCAGCCAGTTTGGGATGAGAGCCCAGATCAAGCCTCTTTCCTCACCCGCTGGATGAAGAAGTAGAGGCCGACGCCAACAAGCGCGACCATTGCGATGGCAAGCGCCCATTGCATCGGGCCGGAGCCGTCTGCCATTGCACCTACCCCAGTAATCATCCCGCCGAGCGGCCCCCAGGCTTCGGGATTCTTCAGCACCTCTTTCAAGGAGGTATCGGACTGTACGGCCTTGCCTGTAGGAACCTGCGGCACCGGCGAAGGTGCGGGAGCACTGTCACGTGAGAACGCCAGAGCACGAGACCGAACCCGCGAGACACACGAAGTCCAGCCCTTGCCGAACGTCGAGAACGTGCCGAGACCTTTCAGCCATGCCAGACGAGCATCACACAGTTCATTGATGATCCGGTTTGCGGCCATCTTTCGGACGGCAGCGAGCGTCTTCGCACCGATGACGCCATCCTGATCGACACCGACGACCTTCTGAAGCATCTTGAGGGCACGGGCTGGGCCGGAGTGGATAGCAAAATCTAGCGTGGCGTGATCCACACCGGCAGGCAGATCATCACCGGCAACCTTGTTCCAGTAATTCTCCCGGTAGATATCCGTCGCCTTGGTCTTGGTCAGCGCCTTCACTTCGGCTTTCGATACCTTCCGGCCTTCCCAGGCTGACAGCGTGGCAAGCGTAATGCCCATATTCGTTGCGCCGCCGGGGTCTTTCGGATGATCGACATACCCGCCTTCTTCCGAGAAGACATGCGGCATCGCTTTGGCAAAGGTTCCCTTAGCCATTGTTGATTTCCTTTCGGCAAAGAAAAAGCCGCCTCAGTGGGCGGCTATATTGAATACGTGTGCTTTAAGCGCATTTTGAACAATTGATTTTGATGGTCAGAAGAGGTACTCCTCAATGCGCTAATCAATTTCGAGGGCACTATTATGTTCGAATTTCTGGTTATTATTCTGCTGGCAGTTATTGCGTTGAATTCCCTGCCGCGCTGGACGCAGAAAAAGCACCATCTACAAAGATTACTTATGACAACTCATATCACCACAGCGATGAGATTAACTTTCGTAAAGTGGACGAAACTTGGGATGCGAAACTACCGCGCAATCCAGAGTTCAGCCCATTCGATAATCGCTAGTCTGCAACAGATTTAAGCAGAGACAGATAATCATTTGCGGCGACCTGCCATGTGCGAGCGGATAATTTGGCGTATAGACTAGACTGCGCCTCAAATAGACGTTGCCTGTTGTCCAAACCAAAAATCATCTTATTGGCTATATCATCCACATCCAAAGGATTGAATGTCATCAAGTCTTGAAGCTCTGGATCATCAATCACTTCCTGCACGACTGGGATACGGCTCATGATCGATGGAGTGCCGACCGAATAGGCTTCTGAAAATGTAAATGGGAACCCTCCCTCGAAGTTTGTTGGCGTGACCGACAATGATGCCAGGTGATATAGAGCAGCAAGTACCTTGTTTGGTAAAGAATGCAGCGACAGCACATCAGCATGCAGGCCATTATCATCTATAAAGGTCTGGATGCGCTTGTCATATTGAAATTGTGCCGTAAGGATAAGTTTTGCTGGGCGCTGATGCTCTTTCAATACTTTTGCATAAGCCCTAATAAGGCCTTCTATGTTTTTGTGTGGTCTAAGCTGTGAAGAATAGAAGAAGAAAGGAACATCGTCAAACCGGAAACCTTTCAAATATTCCGGCATTCGACCATCATTCTTCTTGATAAAGGCATGTAATGTGTCAAGTGCATCTTGACGCAAAATAGCCGCACCAGAAGCTCCCAAATCTACGAACCCGTGACGGATAACCGTTATCTTTTCCGCAGGAACATCACACCGTTCAACAAAATGTTTTTGCTTCGCATTTTCACTGTAGCAAACGAGATGATCGGCAGACCTCAAGCTCTTTAACATGCGATCATATGAGTTATGCTCTCGTATCCCTCGGAAGTTCCCTGGGTAATCGAAGAAGACGATATCCGGGGCTGCCATCACGATCTTGGATTTTATGTTAGCGACCTCGGGCCAAAACATGGCTGGTACATACCAAACTTTGATGTCCTTCTGGGCGTTGATCTTCTTCATCAACAATGAGAATTCCCGTTCCCTCATCCGGTCGATGGTTTCATCAGATGACATTAATTTGTTGAATTGATTGGCATTTTTGTGAAAAAACAAACCAAGCTTTGACCTGATAACACGTCTAATAAGCCGACGAGCAAATAGAAGACCGATAAGAGCGGTGAAGGCTATAGCAATTGGTACGGCAAGTAGAATAGTCACTACAGCAATTGCAGCAGCCCCCAAAAAAATCCCCCAATACGAGCGCAAAGAAAGCCATTCTGCAACAAAATTTGCAACATTTTTGCCATAGCGCTCCAGCCAGAGACGTTTTCGTTTACTCGTCCGTCTCTTACGGAACTTATCTCTCAACTTCCATAACGAAGCCAATGGAGGCTGACCATTCGTCGCGATAATTTTGACCGCTTCAAGTGGGATATCAGCATCTTCCAAAAGAACACGTACATCGTCCTTTAGCCAGCCGGGGCAAGCAATTGTTACACCGCTACCCTGGTTCAAGGCCCCCTTGATCACGAATGCAATTAAGCGAGAAATACCCTGATATGGATCTAATTGGCCTGGGTTATAGCCGATAAACACGCCGAGCTTATTCATGCCGCTGCCCTCACGATCACATCCCAGTATTCGGAAGCGTGAGCTTCCCACGAATGCAGAGATAGGGTTTCTCGACTTGGCAATAAACCTACATCTATTGGCGTCTCCTCCATTTGCTTAAGCGCTGATGCCATTTCCTTCACAGACCTTGCGTTAAAATACTGCATGGGAATTTCGAAACGGTTAGAAATATACCGCATCTGCGGGTAGTCGTTTGAAAGCGTTGGACATCCCATATATGCCGCTTCGACCGCAGCAAAAGTTCCGTTGTCTGCCAAAGTTGGATGCCAAAGGAAACAAGCTGAAGCAAGAAGCTCCGCATACTCCTTGTCCGCAACCTCACCAGCGAACTCAACATTGCTTTTCAGGTTGTCGAGACCCGCAACAATTTCCCGTACAGATTTCACATAAGCCTTATTTTCGTACTTGGCCTGCCATCGATGGGATGGGTCCATCCGCACACTACTCACACCGACTATCTTTGTCTTTATCTTACCCTTTAGTTTGCCGTAATATAGGTCTAGCGCTTGAAACGCTTTTGCATGGTTTTTGTGAGCATTTGGGTTGGTTGGCCAAAGGAAATAGGGTTCCTTAACCTTAGACACTGACCGGTAACGATCCAAAAACGTCGGGTCAAACTCCATCGGAGCAAGATAAACTTTGGACGCAGGTAAGCCAGCGTATGAAATCGCATCCAGCCGCGTGTGTGGTGTTGTAGCTAGTACGCCGTCTGATTGTCGTAAGAACGCAAGAGCCTCAGCATCCCCCTCACCGGGCCGTGGTGGCCAAATAATATCAGGTACGTACCTTTGAATGAAATCGGTGGCAAATATCAGTGTCGGCCTTATCGGGGCAATAGGATACTCTACAGAGTAGGATACAACTAGCCAAAGGTCACTATCGGCACAGTTGTTTTGGCCATCCTCCATTAGCCAATAGGTTCTCGACTGTAGGTCGATATTTCTACCTTGGAAATAGTTAGCATTGTTAACATCTTCTGGAGGAACTTCTTTGAATGATATTTCCCGAACCTCTACACCATTATCGATAAGATCACGAAACTCCTCCCCAATATCGTAGGTATCGGCACGTACTGCCAATCTAACTTGACACTGTTCACCATAATTCTGACTTCCCTTCAAAAGCATTCGAACGATATTCTTCGTAACTCGAAGACTTCCGCCTCGGTACTTAGCTGGTAGGATAACTGTAATATGTCTCGGAGCCATACTGATTTCCCGTGTCTACTCTTAATGCGCGGGAATAGCTCATTTATAGTTAAAATGGCAAGGACCGTTATGCAGACCCATTTGTGGTGACATTGGCCACAAAAGTTTTCCCCCCGGTGCTAGAGTTATGAAGTTGGAAGTTCGCGAGATGGTTTACGCTTGTCCCTCCTGTAAAATAATTCCCTGCTACATTATCTCTGAAAACGGCCCCATTTAGGAGAGATGACCCTGCTGAACCCTCTGCAACGTACCCCCTTCCGCCATTATCACGTGATATCAGACCATTAACCAAAATGTCCTGAGCTTGGCTATAAAAACCGTGACTTCACCAGTTGTGGGTAACTGCGTTGCCTATAATTACAGTCTGACAATTTGCATTCAAAGAGATACCTTGGGAAACAGTGTTAAGATTTCCTGGTGCCATATTCCGGCGGCCACCACTGCGGATCGTATTGATGTTTATGCGATCTACGTTGATAAAATTGAACCCAGTTCCGCCGTCGATGGATGAATTGAGATCGTTTCCATCTACGTATTGGACGTTTTGGCAAAACACGCCATCACCCTTGTTATTATCTGCAAACAGGCTATTGATGTGGAGGGCTGCTCCGTCTGCAAAGATGAACCCCCGCTGTTCAGCATCTGGGACGTATCCAAGGTCTGTATATCCATCCAATCCAGTGGCTTCGGTGCGGCGAAGAAATAACCCCTCAAAATTTCGAAACTCATATGCTGGTAGGCTTACACCACCATATTGCGGCCCTAACCCAATTTCAACATCTTCAAAGCGCAGAAACGCAAAGCCATCCCTCATGCGGATGCCACGCCCACGGCATCCGAAGGCATAAACGTTCCTAATTAAAATGTCCCAAACATAAGGTGTGGCTGCGGCCCCCTTTACATTGTTATCGTCAATCAACCCACCGGAATTAAAAGACCGAACATTCTCAATAAGCGTATGTTGAATGTATCTGGATGCATCATTTTCGATAGTGTCGAAATGGAACAACGCTGCTTGCCCCGTCATTTCAGACCCATCTTCTATGAAATCTCCAATATTTATATGATTTGCTCTAAGTAAAAAACGACCAATAGCACCGACGCGCTTTATTTTTGAGCCACCAGATGCGCCACGCAACTTGACAGGGTTATTGATTATAACGTCTCCATCAAACAGATAACTGTCGTCTGTCTTTGGCATTACGACTGTTTCACCTGAATTAACGGCAGACTGCAACGCAGAAATTGCACTGTTGCTTCCATTGTCAATCACTGTAGTCGCAAAGTCTTTCAGCGAGAAAAACCCGCGAGCCTGACCTTGTTGCAGAGTTCGGAGAAGGTTTACGACTAACCCATCGTTCTCTGGCGTACCCGGCGCTTTTGCTTGAGTTTCGGTGGCAAACTCTACAGCAAGGCCAACATCATAACCGGTCCCATCTTGATTAACGATAAGAGACTTACCTGCATCGGCGGCGCTGATTTTGGGTAGATTAACACCGGATGCCGCCGCCTCCGCCCGTGCGGCTGCGTCTTCAGCGGCGGCAAGGATGGCTTCTGCATCGCCATAGGACAGCAAACGCAATTCTGTGCCGGTATCAATGCATAGCAGCGCCATGCCAGGCATCAGGTATCCTGCCGGGACTGGCTGATTGATATTCGTAACCAGATCGCGATTAATTGTGCCAGATACCGTCACCGGCCCCGTGTTCTCCTGAGTGACATTCAGGATATAAAGCACCTGATACGCAGCCGTCGGGATCGCGACAGAAGATGTCACGACGATATTATTGGCTCTGTACCTTCGTCAGCGTTGTTCAGACGAATGACGCGGTTATCAGGGAACGCCGAAAGGCCCTCAAGCAACGCTTTCAACGTATCGCGAAGGTCAGGCTTGTAAGGATGAAACGGCCCTGATGCCGGAACACATCAATCACGAAATCGCGGAAAATCTCGTCAATCGTGCGAACGGTCATGCGAATGCTCCATAGCAAAACGCCCCGCCAAGGCAGGGTGTGGGTTTCTTAGTTTGTTGGGGTGGTCAGGGCATCGTTTTGATCGTGCTGGCCGAGTAAGCGCCTACGCGTCCCTTCTGGGTACGAACGGCCAATTAGAACTCGTACTGTGTCAGCGCTGACAGCGTCGGTGTTTCAAAGCTCTCTGCGTCGTTTTCGAGCGGACCAGCCACACGCCATTCGGTATCAGCCGTCTTTTTCCAGCGGACCATATAGTTCAACAGGATGTTGCCGGTAGGCGGGAAGCTCAGTTCTGCTGCTGGTCCAGCGATAATCAGAACATCTGGCGCGTCTGGAACTGGCAAATCATCGTCCGAAGTAGTTTCGTCCGATACCGGCGCTGTGCCTTCCTGCGATGTGTCCCACTGGTAAGCAGTGTCCGTCATGGACTGGACCTGAATGGTCGCCCCTTGCAGAATGCCTCCTTCACCAAGGATGAATTTGAAATCAAGGACTTCAAAAACACTGTTAATTCCGAACAGCGGGTATTGGATGCCGATCAACCGTTCGCCGAAAGCAGCAAGGCCCATCAGGTTCGTGTTGAACGTCCCTACCCAATTCGGGTTAGCTCGGAACCATTCGAGCTTCATCAAGCGTCTTGCCTGGCTGTGCGAAGGAGCCATATTGAATTGAACATCTTTGGCTTCTTCACCACGCTCCGATACATCGGCCTCATCAGCCCAAGGATCTGCGTCAGACGCCTGATAATCTTGATTGATGTCGAGGAATGTTGCCCGGATCGTGTTTGCCGTTGTCATCACGTCACGGCCAACCGGCGGGTAGTTTTCCAAAGACCGGACCTCATTGATAGTCATGGCCCCAATAGCGGTCATCTGCTGGTAGAACTTCGCCCTAGGGCGTGTCTGCATTCAACGTAACCAGATCATAGCGCATGCGAGATGGACGAAACCCACGAATGCGGTCAATGTTTTCTCGCATCGCAGCGCAATGCGACGATAGCGTTTCAACTTGTTAAAAAAGCATTCAATCTGATGGCGTTCCTTGTACAGCCTCCAGTCGATTGTTGGGACACTGGAACGTGTTGGATTGACCTTGATCTGAGCCGTTGCCTTGAGATCGCTGGCAATGAAGGCCCTTAAGTGATCGGCATCATAGGCCGCATCAGCAATGACATGCCCCACACCCTTTAAGCCGGATAGAAGGCTTGAAGCTTGCGGACAGTCACCATAATGGCCGGGTGTTGGCTTTATTCGCAGCGGTAGGCCGATAGCATCGACAACAGCATGCAGCTTGGTCGTCAATCCCCCGCGCGAGCGACCGATGCAGGCAGCTTCAGCCCCCCTTTTGCGCCCGCCGCATCTGCGTGGACTTTCGATATGGTGCTGTCAATGAGGACATATTCAAAGTCCGGCGTATCAGCCAGGGCATGGAAAAGCCTTTCCCATACACCGGCGTGCGACCAGCGCCGAAAGCGGGCATGAACCGCTGTCCATTTGCCGAAGGTCGCAGGCAGATCGCGCCAGTGCGCTGCATTGGCAGCCATCCACAAGATGGCGTCGACAAATAATCGGTTATCAACGCCACTGCGGCCGGGCGTACCAACTCGCCCCGGAAGATATGCTTCGATCCGGTTCCATTGCTCATCTGTAAGGCTTCGTCTGCTCACGGCTGTTCTCCTTTAACAACCTTGAATCAGAATTTCATGCAAAAGGGAATCCTTGTATGCAGACAGGCCCTAGAGCGCAGGCATATCGCCTCTTGCCCAGCCTTCCGTGGTTTCAGCGGTAAAATCACTGAATTTCCCATCGGCAATCGCCGCGCGAATGCCCTTCATGAGATATTGATAATAGGCAAGATTGTTCCAGGTGAGCAGCATTGCACCGAGCGCCTCGCCGGACTTCACCAGATGATGCAGATAGGCGCGGCTATAATCGCGCGATGCCGGACAATCGGATTGCGGATCGAGCGGGCGATGATCTTCCGCATGACGCGCATTGCGCAAATTCACCTTGCCGAAGCGGGTGAAAGCAAGGCCATGGCGCCCCGCGCGCGTCGGCATCACGCAATCGAACATATCGATCCCGCGCGCCACGGATTTCAAAATATCATCTGGCGTGCCGACCCCCATCAGGTAGCGCGGCTTTTCCGTTGGCAGGATCGGGCAGACCACTTCCAGCATATCCAGCATGACTTCCTGCGGCTCGCCCACCGCAAGCCCACCAACCGAATAGCCCTTGAGGTCCATGGCCTTGAGCGCTTCTGCCGATCTTTCGCGCAGACGCGCGATATCGCCCCCCTGCACGATGCCGAACATGGCCTTGCCCGGCTGGTCGCCAAATGCCACCTTGCAACGTTCGGCCCAGCGCAGCGAAAGCTACAGGAGCAAGGCCGAGGAAGGAAAGGAAGCGACGGCGGTTCATAATACCCTCACGTGTACGTACAGAAAATATTATTTGTATGTACGATTATTATTGCAAGCCCAGACGAATTATTGTACATACGTTTTATGAAGATCATCTGGGACGAACCGAAGCGACAGACCAACATTGCCAAGCACGGCTTGGACTTCGCTGACCTGCATTTCGAATTCTTCCTGTCGGCTAAGGTCTTCCCCACCAAGGCAGATCGCCTGATGGCAATCGGAGAATTCAACGGCCTGATTATCATCGCCGTCTTTTTCAAGCCGGTTGGTTCGGAAGCCCTCTCCGTGATCTCCATGCGTTCAGCAAGCCAGAAGGAAAGGAAGCTCTGATGGGTATCAAATTTTCCTCTAAGCGCCCTCTCACTCAGGAGGAAGAGGCAGAAATTCAGAAGATGATCGCAAGCGATCCCGATGCACCGGAAGCCACCGATAAACAGCTTGCCAAGGCCAAGCCTTTCAAGGAATCCTTTCCAGATATGGCCGCCAAGATGGAGAAGGCCATTCGAGGCCGGCCGCGCATCGACAATCCCAAGACGCCGGTTACTATCCGGCTCGATCAGGATGTAGTTCAACGCTTCAAGGCCACCGGCAAAGGCTGGCAGGGCCGTATGAACGATGCCCTGCGCAAAGCTGTCGGGCTTTGATCAGCAAGTGACCTGTGGCTTGAGAAGCGGCGACACTTCCGAGGTCCCTTTTCATCCCATGCTGGCTGAGACTAAGGTTGAATTTCTTGACCCGTTTACAACCAATCCGTTTTGGTTAAGCTGCCAACCGTGCGTTTCGGAAAAACGCAATCATGCGGGGGATAAATCCGACAGTTGCTGGATAACGAGCGAACACCTCGCCATCGTATCGAGCGAGTGCGAGGGACGATATGCGCTTTCTGGCTTCGTCGACAGAACGCGCCTGTATTTCAATGCTCCATTTAGCGCCATCATATCGATAGCTGAAAAGGAATTTACGAAACACATCATTCTTGGAGGAGACAGACATGCAATACGTCCTTTATCGAGATAACGCCGGGTACTGGCGCTGGCGTCTTCTGGCCAACAATCACCGAACTATTGCCGACAGTGGCGAGGGATACGTGCACAGAGCTGATGCGATAAATGGCATTAATCTCGTCAAGAGCTCTGCCGCTGCCCCTGTAGTCGAGAGATAATCACAACGACCAAGCGTTGCGCACCAGCCACTGGCTTCTTGGCTTCCGTTACTATCTGGTGCGCCGCCGTTCTAATTCCGTTGCCCTCATGTCTCGCGCTACCCTGATAAGTGGGGCGGTACTGCATGAGGGCGAATATCTGCCCTAGTCGGCGCTCTTTCGAGCCGTCTGGCTACGAGGACTTCCCCAGACCCATTCTCCAACTACGGCTATCTTCGCTGGCCGTCAGCTACATGCGAGGATCGGCGCTCGATGTGCGAAACGCCATCGCATTCCGTTGAGGCAGAGCCTCGAATAAAAAAGCCGCCCTGCGAACAAGGCGGCTCTATATCTGATCAAATATCAGATTAGAACTTGTAAGCTACGCCCAATCGGATGTCGTGTGTCTTAAACTTGTTGCGAGCCTCAACGCTGAGATCGCCATCAACTACACTGAAATCCTTATGGCCGTAGTCGGTATAACGATATTCAAGACGTACGATGACATTGTCAGTTGCCGCGTAATCAACACCAGCGCCAGCGGCCCAGCCAGTCATAGTCTTGCTCTGAGAAACCCCAATGCTCTCTATACCGTCCGTGAGTGAAACTGAATTCTTAACGTTTCCGAAGGCCACACCACCGGCAATGTATGGCATCCATCGATCCATTGCGACACCCATGCGAGCGCGAACAGCGCCTGACCAGCGGAGCTTGCTGTCAACACCAGTGGTGAGATCAAGATCTGGGTCGGTGTCACTGTGGCTAGCATCTAGATCATTATAGGTAATGTCACCGTCAACACCGAGGACGAAGTTGTTCCCCATGTCAAAGTTATAACCGGCATAAAGACCGCCGAGGAAACCGTCTGGCTTTACTCGGATAGATGTGTCTTCATCGCTCAGCGTCGAACGGCCCCAACCATAACCGATCTGGCCGCCGAGATAGGCGCCATTCCAGGTGAAGGTCGGAGCAACAACAACCGGTGCAGGTTCCTGTTCAATGACGGCGTCAGCAGCCTTTGCGCCAGTCGCAGCAACGAGAACGACAGTTGATGCAAGAAGAAGCGATTTAATGTTCACGGTTCCCTCCAAACATTCCAATATTCATTGATCTCTTAATTATATCATCCGAGTGAAATGTCTGTAGTTTTTCAGCAACACTTGCAACCATAACGCTCATACTGAACGCCACACATTTCATAGTAACCAAACAGTAAAAAAGCGGCCCGAAAAGCCGCTGTAATCCTCATGTCGCAATTCTGCATCCTGAAACTATGCGCAGATTATTCTGCTTTGCTCGATATGGAAAGACAATCATGCGACCTTCTTGCGGTTATGTGTGAAAAAATGACGATAAAGTGCGTTACAGGCGAGACGAATATCTCCAAGCATATGCGGGAGGAATTGATCATTCTCAAGCATGAATTGAACGGCAGCATAGAGATTGCTATTTCGCGTTTCGGCCTGTGCTTCATCTATTGCCCCACGAGCGTCGGCATAAGCCTGCTTGGCGCGCTTTACCCACGCCTCATACTCATCGGGGTCGGAAGCACCAATCGAACCTATGTGGTCATAGTGCGCGCCAGCGGAACACTCCGCCTTACGCTTGTCGTTGAAAACTTCCCTGTAGCGCTCTGCGGCGTCATACTGGCTCGTGCTGATGCCCTCCGCCTTGTCTCGCTTCCATGCCATATGCAAGCGCCCCAGATTATCCCCCGCCAAGTCGCTTAATGCTTCCGATGCGCTCATGCCGAATATCCTCATCCTTGCCAGTTGCGCCACCTTTGCGGGCGGTTCCTTTGCCCTGCTGATCTGACCGGAAGGTGCGCGCAAAACTCCCTCCTTCTTTGGCCTTCCTCTCGACCGCTTGGCTTGAAGCTTCGCCGCTTTCGTCCTCGCCATGTCCGTTCCTCGCTGACTGGGGTTATGCTGCCTGTTTGTGCGCTGCGCTGAAAGGCTCAAGCCCCTGCGCAAGGCGAATTTCATCTGCCATTGCGATTAGCCCTGGCATGGACATACGTTTCCACTGGCCTTTGCCACGACGAACCTTGACGCCGCCTTTCGGTGCTCCGGCTACCTCGTAGCCATATTCAGCCATGAATGACGCTATCCCGTGAATGCCACTGGTGGCGCCCTGCTCGAACCGGCGTGCACCATGCTTGGCGAGGTACTCGTTGATCAATGCAGTCTCCGGCGTCATGCTAGCTCTCCATGTGGAACGGTGCGGACCTTCTTGCGCTTCGTGGAACTGATCGCTCTGTGAACACGCATGAGAGCATCTGCTTCGGTGATGCCCATGATTTCAGCTATTTCCAGCGTGTCTTTGCCCTGTCGGAAAAGGCGTAAGGGCTTGAAAATTTCCTGATCCTTCTTCGACCAGTAATACGACGCCGAACGGTCAGTTTTTGCGTGATAGGCGGCGATCATGCTGCAATCCTCCCCTGCTCCGTCCACGGGTCGCCGTTCGACTTTCGACCATCTGTCGGGAGGATGAGATGCGCAGGGACGCGGCAACCCAGCATATTCGGCATCGGCCCCCACACGTCAGAGTGCCAACACCGATTGTTGCGGGCGTAGTTCATGAATTTCTTCCAGCGGGCGTCGCGTTCCTCCTGGGAAAGCTCGCTGTCCGGCTTGTAGCTGCTGGCCTGTCGCTGGGCTTCCGGCTTCCACCCAGACTGCATGGCATTTTTCGCCCATTCCGCGTCGAAGCCTTGCCATCCGCGCTCGATCATCGGGTCCGCCGCCTGATCGGCTGTGAGGCCGCAGGCATCCTTTGCGGCGGCCAGCCGCTTGGCGAGCAGTTCAGCACCGCGCTCGGTCAAAGGTTTTTTGATCTTGGCCCTGTGCTCGACCACTGCGACGGCTATCGGCTGGGAAAGGACAGCTTCGAGTACCGAACGGGGGGATTTCTTTTGGACCTCTTTAGGGGTATTTTCTTCGGAAGGGGTATGGGGAAACCCTTCTTTTTGAATTTCCTCTGTGGCGTCACTTTGCGTCACTTGTGACGCTTTGTTACGCCTGTAACGCTCTTCCCGGTAGGCGAAGCGCCGGGAAGCGAAGTTCAAAGGCGTGAAGCGTCCGTCTTCCAAGCTTGCCACCAAGGACAAGCAGCCGAAACGCCTCACGAAATAACTCCCTCCCCGTAGCCGCCTCCGCACTTGGGGAGCAGAGCGAATGAAGCTGACCAAGAACCAAGTAAAGGCTCTGGAAACGATTGCTGGAAATCGTTTTGGCATGACGGGTGACTTTATGCCAGCCACACTCAAGCAGTTGTTCTCCATGGGCCTGATATCGCGAGAGCCGAAAACTATTGGCTGTGGCTTCTGGTATCGCATCACCGAAGCTGGTCGCCAAGCCCTGAAAGGCGGTGGCGAATGAGCCGTTGCCGATGGATAACTGACCCAGATGTGCCGGGAGGCCGGTTCCTTGTCCCCGGATGCTGGAACCGTGCCATCAATGGCGACCAAGCGGAATGTCACCGCAAGGATGGCACACAAACAACAGCTGAACGCTTGGAAGCCAAAATAGACAAACTCATTGCGCGCATGGATCACCTTGAAGGCCGCGCCGCACTGCAGGAAAGGGAGTGAGGATGGGACAGAAACCACTTCGTTTCACAAAGGCAGATATTATAGCTCGTGCTGCCTCAGTAGCCAAAGACCTAGGTGTCATGCTTAAATTATGCACCGATGGGGCGATCCTGATTTATTCAGACAATGATGAACGGGTCATCGATCAGGATAGCGATCTGAACAAAGAGCTAAGGGCATTCGAAGCAAAGCATGGTTACAGTTGATTTGAAAGGCATCCACAAAGTTAACGCAAAGGGCCGCACGTATTATTATGCATGGCGTGGCGGCCCGGCCCTTCGTGGAGAACCCGGATCGGCTGAATTTATGGCTTCGCTTCAAGAAGCAAATGATAGTCGGGTAATTCCAGATGCTTCAAAGTTTCGCGCCGTTATCACGGCCTATAAGTCTAGCCACGACTACCAGAAGCTAGCCGACAGCACGAAACGCAATTGGAATGGATGGCTGGATAGGATCGGGAAAAAATTCGGGGACTTGAGCATAACGCAGTTTGATCTACCTCAGAAAATACGGCCAGTCATTCGAAAATGGCGCGGGGAGTTTGCCGATAAGCCACGAACTGCGGACTATGGAATGCAAGTCCTTTCCCGCGTTCTGTCCTATGCTGTAGACCCTCTTGGCAAGATTAGCCAAAATCCATGTGAAGGCATTAAGCAGCTATACAAAAACGACCGTGCCGCCATCATATGGACAGATCAGGATATCGCGCGGCTCAAAACGAAATGTTCACCCGAAGTCGCATGGGCGGTTGATCTAGCAGCCCACACAGGCTTGCGCGCTGGCGATCTTTTGCGGCTGTCATGGTCTCATATCACCGATAACGCAATAATCCTACCCACCGGGAAAAGTCGTCACACGAAGGAAGCGGTCATTCCTCTTTACGCGGAATTGAGGGCCTTGCTTCAAACGATCCCACGCCGGTCTCCTATTGTCTTGACAAACACCAGGAAAGCACCTTGGACGGTAAACGGGTTTGGGTCATCGTTTTCAGACTGCCGCGAAGAAGCAAAGCTTGGCGATAGAGATTTATACTTTCACGACTTCCGTGGGACGGCGGCGACAAAGTTCTATATCGCCGGTCTGTCCGAACGTGTAATTGCTGAAATCATGGGGTGGGAAGAAGAAACCGTGCGGAACATTATCCGGCGGTATGTGAGCAAAACGGCTGCTATAGAGGCCACGATAAAACAGATTGACGAGGCCAGAAAGAGAACGTAGCTTGTAAAATACGCTGTAAAACTTTATAGATGATCGACATAAATTTTCGTCATAAAGCACTGAAATAATTTACAGTTTGCGGGTATGATGTAATGGTAGCCTGTCAGCTTCCCAAGCTGAACGCGCGGGTTCGATTCCCGCTACCCGCTCCACTCTTAATATTGCTCGTTAACCAGTTCATTTAACATCAAATTAAGCCTGCTGCTCCACTATCGGTTGCATGAAACACGACCGTTCCTCTTCGCGCAGCAAAATCCTCGAACCGGCAGTCCGCAGCGGCATACTGGCCGCCCCGTTAATCCTGATGCTCGCGATAATCGTGCTTCTCTCGAACACAAATTCGAGACTGCCCAATATTGTCGATCACACCATGACAAGTTCGATCGCGCACACACCGCGTTGACGGCTCCACTCGCGCTATAACGATCCGTCCGTTGCTGCACCCTGCCCTTACCGAAAGAAAAAGCAGCCACATATCCCTTCTATCTGATCACGGAGGGAACTTACGATGGGTGAAGCAGGTATTGGCTGGATTGCGGCAATCATCATTGGCGGCATTGCCGGATGGATCGCGTCGAACTTCATGAATAGCAACACCGGCATATTCATGAACATTATTCTAGGCATCATCGGAGCGGCGGTAGCCAGCTTCATTTTTGGTTTTCTGGGTGTGTCCTTCGGAGGATGGCTCGGCTATCTGGTTGCCGGGTTTATCGGCGCCTGCATCCTGATATGGCTAGGCCGCGCGATAGGCGGGTAATCAGCAAACCAATCACCAACCAAAACCCTGCCCTGCGCAGGGTTTTTCTGTTTTAACCGGTCGATACGGCAATCTTACAGTTTTTGAGAAGGATGGCGCACCCGACAGGATTCGAACCTGTGGCCTCTGCCTTCGGAGGGCAGCGCTCTATCCAGCTGAGCTACGGGTGCATAGATAACCTTGCGGCAATATTGCAAGCGCGTTTCTAGCCGAACCGCGCATATGCTTCAATGGCTTATTTTAAGAATCCGAAGGGAATCACCACGCCATCAAAACCTTGCCCTCACCCCTGGATTTATTGAGTAGCCCATAAGTTTTCTGCCCGAACCTTAATTATATTCGCGGATAGAGCTCATTTTAACAATGCGCGTTTTGCAAACCGATTCCCGGTATAAAAAATCCGGCTAAATTCGGAATTACATGCCCTTTTGCGAATGAAGGGCAGCGTTCAAGGCCATGGAATATAGATATTTTCCTCCTTTCCTGATTACAATCGGTGAAACGCGCTCATGTTGCGCTTGACTTGTACCACCCTCACCTCGTATATCCGCCGCACCTTCAGTTGAGCGTTGAAAAACAGCTCGAAGGGCGCGTAGCTCAGCGGGAGAGCACTCCCTTCACACGGGAGGGGTCACAGGTTCAATCCCTGTCGCGCCCACCATTTTTCCCAAGAAAATCAGCTTGTGATTATTCGGTGCCTTGGCACAAGCCAATCTCATCGCCCTGTAAAAACAAAAGCGCGTTTCTGCCTGCATTATCGCAAACGGAAACGCGCTTTGATGGTTTTAGTTAAAGCCGTTCTAAATGGCTGCCAGGCGTGTGGTTGCCGTTTTGTCGAAAGCCTTCTGCAAGCCGGAATCGCGATCATAGATATCACCGTAATAGTGAATCTTGCCGTCAGCATCCGGCCATGCCGTAAAATAGGCAATATAGACCGGCACCGGCTCGGGTACCTTTATGCCGCGTTCATCCTTGCCGAAATATTTGTCGAGATTCTTCACTGATGTACCAAGAACGGCAGCCGCCATGTCGCGAGGACGTTCAAGGCGGATGCAGCCATGGCTCAAGGCGCGCATATCCCGCTTGAAATAGGATTTTGCAGGCGTGTCGTGCATGTAGATATCGTGCGCATTCGGGAAGAGAATCTTCAATTCGCCAAGCGAATTGTCGAGGCTCGGCTTCTGGCGGATCCCGATATGGGCCTTGCCCGTTGCAACCGCACTCCAGTTCACCGCACTTGCCGAAACTTTCTTGCCGTTTGCATAGACCTCATAGCCATTACGGTCGAGATAGCTCGTATCCCGCATGACCTTTGGCAGCATTTCATTGAGAATGATCGAGCGCGGCACACCCCAGGACGGGTTGAATACGACCGTTTGAACCTTGTTATAGAAGAAATAGGTCTGATGGGTCGGCGAGCCGATAACCACATTCATCCCGAGCTTTTGCTGGCCATCCTCATAATATCCGGCATGGTAGGCAGGCTGGTTGACCATGACATAGCGTTTGCCGAAATCATGCGGCAACCAGCGCAGACGCTCCATCGAATAGAGGATGCGGTCGCGCCTGATTGACGTCTGCTCGCCCTGAAGGGCGGAAATCGTCGCCCGTCCGATCAGGCCGTCCAGTGTGCCGCCCGACAATTTCTGATAATCCTTGATCGCGGAAACCAGTTCGGGATCATAAACGCTCGCATCCGCATGGGCGGCAAGCACATCTCGGTGCTGCGCCAGATAGTCAGCCGGCGCATGGCGGGAGATCAGGGCGACAACCTTGGAAAGCTGCTCACTTTTATCGCCGGGTTTGATGACGCCATCGAACGAAATACGAATCGGCTTGCCGCGCGGCGGTTCCGTATCGGCAAGGGCGCGCTTCAGTGCAGCATATTGCGCATTATCGGGCTGGAAACCGTGCAGATAGGCGCTCGGGTCGGATTCTCTTGCAAGTTGTTCCAGAACAGCCTTCGGATTGACACGTGTGCGCGGCAGATCGTGGAAACCGCTCAGCCGGTCGGCAATGATGCGCCCCTCGCCCGCGTCGATAGCATAGCGCAGGGCGCGCGCCGACATGCGGATTTCAAATTCGGCCAGTTTTTGCTGCCGCTCATCGCGCTTGTCAGGATCGAAATTATCGGCAGGAATCGTTACCGCATATTCATCCGGGTTCAAGCCATCCTCGTCGGCACGCGCAAAGAAGGCTGCCAGTTGTTTCGCACGGTCCAGAACCTTGTCATCTGCCGACCAGAGGAAGGTGCGATTGCTGGAATAAAAGGCAACGAGGGCCTCGGCTATCGGCTTTTCGGCCTTTACGTCGATGGATTTCAAATAGCCCATCGCCGCATCAAAAGCGCGCTTGCCTGGCGTTTGATTTTTCGCCTGTGGGCGAATGGGCGACATGCCGGAGGTCAGGGGATCGATCTACACCGGCTCGGTTGCGGCCGTCACCTGCATGTCGAGCGCATCAAAATCCACCTTTACGAGCGCTTGCGGCTTATAATCGTAAATCTGGGGGCCCTGCACCGTCACGCGCTGCTGAACGGGCGGAAGGGCGCGTACAGGGGCTTGCGGCGCGGATACAGCTTTGGGGGCATTGGATGCAGGAGCAGCGGTCTGGGGTTGTGCCGGTTGCGTCTGCGTCTGGCGGCGCTGTTGAAAGAGTTCCAGCAGGGAATTTGCTGCCTGCGCCTGAACAGGAGGAAGAAGCACCGAAGTGGCCAGACCGAGCGCGGCTGCGCTACATACGGCAGCCCTGCACCGGGCGCCGATCTTCCCATTTGCTCGCAACTTTTTGGAAAACTGCATTTCAACCGCCAAAATTCATCCGTTCGCGACAAGCGAATCCATTCAAACTTGTGAATAGAATTTATGAATCTCGTATAGAAACTTTTAACGCTAATGCTTTTTGCGCTTCTCGATTATCACAATTGTTTGACGCACTTTCTTGGGTAGCCGTTCCAGAAGGGGCCAATTGAACAAAGTGACGCAGTGGCAACCTCCCCGCATCGCGCTAAAAGCCCCGCGGAATATGCCTTGAAGCTCCAGCTTCCGGGTTCAGAGCGCATCGTGCATTCCAGTTTTCTGGCCGGTGCGGCAAGCAAGCGAGGTACCACGATGGCAGAAGCAAGCACCGCCGATCTTTTCCCTCTTGGCGAAGACGACACCCCTTATCGCAAACTGACTTCGGATTATGTGTCGGTGGACACGTTCAAGGGGCAGGAAGTCCTGACTGTGGACCCGGAAGGGCTTCGCCTGCTTTCAGAAGCAGCCTTTGCCGATATCAACCATCTGCTGCGCCCCGGCCATCTGCAACAGCTTGCAAAGATTCTTCAGGATCCCGAAGCAACCGACAATGACCGCTTCGTCGCCTACGACCTTTTGAAGAACGCCAATATCGCAGCCGGCGGCGTGCTGCCCATGTGCCAGGATACCGGCACGGCCATTATCATGGGCAAGAAGGGCCGCCGCGTCTGGACCGAAGGCGGCGATGCCGATGCGCTCGGCGCCGGTGTGCTGGACGCCTATAACAAGAAGAACCTGCGTTATTCGCAGCTCGCCCCGCTTTCGATGTTCGAGGAAAAGAACACCAAGAACAACCTGCCCGCGCAGATCGATATCTATGAAGAAGGCGAAGACGCCTACAAGTTCCTGTTCGTTGCCAAGGGCGGCGGTTCGGCGAACAAGACGTTTCTCTATCAGGGAACGCCTTCGCTTCTGACGCATGACCGCATGATTGATTTCCTCAAGGACAAAATCCTGAGCCTCGGCACAGCCGCCTGCCCGCCCTATCATCTGGCCATCGTCATTGGCGGCACTTCGGCGGAAATGAACCTGAAGACGGTGAAGCTTGCTTCCACGCGCTATCTCGACAGCCTGCCGACCAAAGGCTCGGAAACCGGCCACGCCTTCCGCGACCTTGAAATGGAAGCAGAAATTCACAAGCTGACCCAGTCGCTCGGTGTCGGCGCGCAGTTCGGCGGCAAATATTTCTGCCATGACGTGCGCGTCATCCGCCTGCCCCGCCACGGCGCTTCGCTGCCGATCGGCATCGGCGTTTCCTGTTCGGCCGACCGTCAGGCGAAGGGCAAGATCACCAAGGACGGCATTTTCCTTGAGCAGCTTGAAGCCAATCCGGCAAAATACATGCCGGATATCGACGAGGAAAAGCTGACCGCGCATGTGGTCAAGATCGACCTCAACCAGCCGATGTCGGAAATACTCAAGGAACTCTCGAAGCATCCGGTCAAGACGCGTCTTTCGCTCTCCGGCCCGATCATCGTGGCGCGCGATCTGGCACATGCGAAAATCCGCGAACGGCTGGAAAACGGCGAGCCAATGCCGGATTACTTCAAGAACCACCCGATCTATTATGCGGGCCCCGCCAAGACGCCCGCGGGCTATGCTTCCGGCTCCTTCGGGCCGACAACGGCAGGCCGCATGGATTCCTATGTGGACCAGTTCCAGTCTTTCGGCGGCTCCATGGTCATGCTCGCCAAGGGCAACCGTTCGCGCCAGGTGCGCGAAGCCTGCGGCCAGCACGGGGGCTTCTATCTCGGCTCCATCGGCGGGCCGGCCGCACGTCTTGCGCAAGACTGCATCAAAAAGGTGGAAGTCGTCGAGTACCCGGAACTTGGCATGGAGGCCATCTGGCGCATTGAAGTCGAAGATTTCCCGGCTTTCATCGTTATCGATGACAAGGGCAATGACTTCTTCAAGGAATTCAACCTGAGTTGACCGCTACAGAAAAGGCCGGGACCAGAACCCGGCCTTTTCTTTATTCCCCTCATAAGGCCTCTCCGGCGATTGCCGGTCAAATATCTGTTCTTACGCACATACTTCCCAAATTTTTAGGGGGGGGGCAATAATAAAGGATTGCACCCAAGTTAGAAGTTCGACTAAGTCGCAACGACAGCGTGAAATACGCATATCGGGCTGCGGGATTTAAGCCGTCACCATTTCTTTATGAGGGGATAACCTCCTCTCATCAGCCAGTTATTTTCATCTGCCTGCATCATATGGCCGTGGATTTTCGATCAACGTTCAATTGAAGCATGGTGGAACAACAATTTAAGGGGATAGAGATGTTGATCGTCGGTGCCGGTATATCTGGTTTGGCTTTGGCGCGTGCGCTGCGGCAATTCGATATTGAAACGCGCATTCTCGACAAGCGCAATCAACATGCAGAAGCCGGGTTGGCCATCAATCTACCGGGCAATGCCATTCAGGCACTGGAACGTCTTGGCCTGAAAGAACAGGTTGATGCGCTTGGATATCCGACGAAGCGGCGCGAATATCGGACAGCAAAGGGGAAATTGTTGTTTTCCGTCAACGAGACCGATTTCTGGGGCGAGCGCCATCAGCCGCGCTGCATCCTGCGCTCGGACTTGCTGCGCATCCTGCAAGAAGGCAATTCGCAAGACAATCTTCTCTATGGCAAGGAAGTCGTTGAAATCTCGCAAGATGCCGGGCGCGTTTCGGTGGCGCTTTCCGACAATGAAACAATGGAGACGGCGTGCCTGATCGGCGCGGATGGCATCAATTCCATCACCCGCACTCTCGCATTCAATGGCAATGCCGTCAGGGCGGCAGCTTTATCCAATTTTAGCTGGCGCTTCATGGCGCCAAATCCGGGCGTCGATTGCTGGTCGCTCTGGGTGGGCTCAAAAAGCATGATCCTGCTTATTCCGGTGAGCGAGCAAAGCGTTTATGTTTGGGCGACACTTACCGGAAACCGGACCGATAGCGGCCAGGTGCGCCTTAGCGGCGAGCATTTTTCCGATTTCCCCTCCGATCTGAGGTCGATCATCGAAAATGCGGTCAAGACGCCCCAGGACGTCTATAATTCTCCCTTGCAGGAAGTCCGCATGGATCGCTGGTCAGCCGGAAACGTATTGCTGCTCGGCGATGCCGCCCATGCCACGGCACCCGTCTGGGCGCAAGGCGCAGCACTTGGCATGGAAGCCGCCCTCACCCTTGCAAAACTCGTTTCGCAAAAGGTGGAACAGCCGGAGCTTTTCGACCAATTTGAAAAGCTGCATCGTCCGCGCGTCAACCATGTCGTCGCCATGACGGACAAGATGTCCAAGGCAGCCAAGATTCCGTCCTTTGCGCAAAAACTGCTCCTGCCCATTGTCGGGCCGCGCAATTACGAGGCAACATACGGCCCCTTGCGGGACGGCAATTTCTGATTTCGACCAGAGCGGTTCCAACCATTCCGTTTTAACCGGAACCGCTCCAGTCGCGGGCCAACCTGGCTCAGCGGTCTCTTGTCAGGCCTTTTTTTGCCAGTTCATCGAGATAGTTCTGCCAGAGCGTATCCTTCTCGACACCGAGCTTGTGCAGATAGGTCCACGAAAACAGGCCTGTGTCGTGCATATCGTCGAAAGTGATGCGCACGGCATAGTTGCCGATGGGATCGATCCGCATGATCTCGACATTGCGCTTGCCGCCAACTGTCACACGCTGTTCCGGCGAATGGCCCTGCACCTCCGCCGAAGGCGACAGAACACGCAGCAGTTCTGCCGTGAGGTCAAATTTCTGGCCGTTGTCAAATGCCACGCTCAGCAATTTGCGGTCGCGTGAAACACGCAATTGCGTAGGCCAAAGCTCGCTCATTGCCGCTCTCCCCGATCAATATAATCAACACCGGTGATAGTCCCCGCGCGGAAATACCGCAATAGCCGCGCCTGCATTGAGGCAACTTCATGCGAGGGACAAACTGGACAATCCATGATCGAAAACCTATCTCTATCAGGAAGCGCGGATATTGTTCCGTGCCATGCGAAAACAACGGCTTAATTTATGCGCAATGTTCAAGCTCAGCCCCTTGTTTCTCCAACGGAACCGATGATCGATCCGTTCGGACGCGCCGTTACCTATCTGCGCGTTTCAGTGACGGATCGCTGCGATTTCCGCTGCACCTACTGCATGGCGGAACATATGACCTTCCTGCCGAAGAAAGACCTTCTGACACTGGAGGAGCTGGACCGGCTTTGCAGTGTTTTCATCGAAAAGGGCGTACGCAAGCTTCGGCTCACCGGCGGCGAGCCGCTGGTGCGCAAGAACATCATGCATCTGATCGGCAATCTTTCGCGCCATCTCAAATCGGGCGCGCTGGATGAGCTGACACTGACCACCAACGGATCGCAGCTTGCCCGCTTCGCCGGGGAGCTTGCCGATTGCGGCGTTCGCCGTATCAATGTTTCGCTCGACACACTCAACCCGGAAAAATTCCGCACGATCACCCGCTGGGGCGATCTGTCCCGTGTTTTGGAAGGCATTGACGCCGCCCAAAAGGCCGGCATCCACGTCAAGATCAATGCGGTCGCGCTGAAAGACTTCAACGACGCCGAAATTCCCGAACTGATCCGCTGGGCGCACGGGCGCGGCATGGATGTGACGCTGATCGAAACCATGCCCATGGGAGAAATAGAATTTGACCGTACCGATCAATATCTGCCGCTTTCGCAGGTCCGTGCCGATCTTGCCAGCCAGTTCACGCTTGCCGATATTCCCTATCGCACCGGCGGCCCTGCCCGCTATGTCACGATCAGCGAAACGGGCGGACGGCTTGGTTTCATCACACCGATGACGTATAATTTCTGCGAAAGCTGCAACCGCGTCCGCCTCACATGCACCGGGATGCTTTATATGTGCCTTGGCCAGAACGACGATGCCGACCTGCGCAAGGCGCTGCGCGAAAGCGAGAGCGACGAGCATCTGAGCCAAGCCATAGACGAGGCCATCTCCCGCAAGCCGAAAGGGCATGATTTCATTATCGACCGTGAGCATAACCGCCCGTCCGTGGCCCGCCACATGAGCCTTACGGGCGGATGACGGGATTTAGTTTTTAAATCTCCTGCGGTCACTTAATTCGTCTCGACAGCCTGCGGCAAGGCAAAGCGCCGGGCGTTTATACTGTTGCCGGTTCGGTCCTTTTCATCGAAAGCGGTATCTATATGATCTATCTCGCAACCACCCTGACCGGCAGCCAGACCACGGTGGAACCATCATGAGAGCTGGCCAACCAAAAATCACAGGGGCGAAAATCACAGGGGCAATCATCGCCGGAGGACAATCGAGCCGGATGCAGGCAGGCGGCGTTTCCGGTGACAAATTTCTGCAACCGCTCGGTTCCGCGCCAGTCATTGCACATGTCATTGCGCGGCTTCAGCCGCAGGTCGATACGCTTTTCATCAATTCCAAAGGTGATCTTTCCCGCTTTGCTGCTTTCGGCCTGCCCGCCGTCAAAGATATAGCAATGAACCATGGCGGGCCGCTGGTCGGGCTTTTGACCTGCCTTGCCCATGCAAGCCCCTGCCGTTTACTGCTGACAAGTGCCGCCGACACACCTTTTCTGCCTTGCGACCTGGCATCGAATCTCATCAGAAAACAGGCCGAAACAGGCGCGCGGATTATTCTCGCCTGCTCCAATGAGCGCGTCCATCCCATTGTCGGCCTTTGGCATACGGACCTCGTTCCAGACCTTGAGAAATGGCTTCAATACGCTGAAAAAGCAAGTATCTTCTGGTTCGCAAAGCATATCGGATTTGAGGTTGTGAATATTCCTCTTGCCCATGCACCGCGCCTGGCGGAAAGTTACGATCCGTTTTTCAATATCAACCTACCCGACGATCTTTTGAAGGCGCGGGAAATAAACGAGGCCTTGCAGGCATGAGCCAGAAAATCTTCGGCATTACAGGATGGAAGAATTCCGGCAAAACCACCTTAACGGAACGGCTGGTGCGCTGTCTTACCGCGCGCGGCCACCGCATTTCAACGATCAAACATGCACATCATGCGTTGACATTGACCATGAAGGCACCGATTCCTGGCGGCACCGAAAGGCCGGGGCAGCGGAAGTGGCCATCGTTTCATCGCACCGTTTCGCTATCATGCACGAAAATCTGGATGACGGTGAACCATCGCTTTCCCAGATCGTCGCAAAGCTTGGCCCTTGCGATCTCGTTCTGGTCGAAGGTTATAAGCGCGAGCCGCACAAGAAGATCGAAATACGTCGCAATGGTGGGCATGAAGGGCCTCACCTTTCAAAAACCGACCCCGGCATCGTAGCTGTGGTCAGCGATATGCCGCAAAACGATGAAAGCCTTCCAGTTTTCGATATCAACGCAATCGATGAAATAGCTGATTTTATCGAGCAGGAGATGGCTATTTGAAAAACTCCCTATGACTTTATACTTTTACCGGGCTATCCACGGCTATATCCGCTACTTGCCCCGCATCTACGGTGTTTCACACGGGTTTAGCACACAATTTAATTACGCAACCATCTTGCCAATCATCCCGTAATGGTGGGAATATCGCCGTCAGATGAGATGCGGGAGGCGGACGTGCGAAAAAATATTGCGTGTGATCGGCTCGACCATCTATTGGTAGCGAACTGGGGTATGTGCAACCAAACGTGCAATTTGAAGATTTCACGGTCGTTATTGCCCTACTAAACGGCTGAACCAGAACAAAAAATCAGGGAACCAGCCAGAACAAAACGAGAGGACTGAAAATGCGCGTATTGAAGCGTATCGCTATGGCGACATCGGTTTCAGCCTTGGCAATCACGGTTGGCAGCATGGCTGCGGGCGTCGCCAATGCAGAAGAACCGCTCAAGCTCACAATCGGCACCGAAGGCGCCTATCCTCCTTTCAATTTCATCAAGCCGGATGGCACGCTATCGGGCTTCGACGTTGACATTGCCCGCGCGCTCTGTGACCAAATGAAAGCCAAGTGCGAGTTCGTGACCCAGGACTGGGATGGCGCAATTCCAGCACTTCAGTCCGGCAAGTTCGATGCCTTCATCGCCTCCATGTCCATCACGGACGAGCGCAAGAAGCAGGTGGATTTCACCAATAAATATTACAATACGCCACCCGGCATCGCCGCTCCGAAGGATACGGATATCAAGGGCGTAACCAAGGAAGACCTTGCAGGCAAGACCATCGGTAGCCGGTGATTTTCGCGATGTGATGATGCACCTGATCCGCCTGCCCGCAAAACAGCGCGATCCGGCGAAACTCAAGCATGGGATCGAGGGGCTTGAATGCTCCATGCGCATTGCTGACGCGGGCCTTGCAGACCAGCCCTGGTTTTCCGGTGCGGATTTCGGGATCGGCGATATTCCATTGGGGTGCTATGCCTATGGGTGGCTCCAGTTCCCGATTGAGCGACCGTCCCTGCCGCGCCTCGAAGACTGGTATCATCGCCTGCAACAGCGTACGGCCTATCGCGCGGCGGTTATGACACCCCTCACCTGATATGAATAAATCCAGAGGAATGATGCAATGACAAACGTGAAAGTGGCTTTTCTTGGTCTCGGTGTGATGGGTTATCCCATGGCGGGGCATCTCAAAGCCAAGGGCGGGCACGATGTTACGGTCTATAATCGCACCGCAGCGAAGGCGGCCAAATGGGCCGAACAATTCGGCGGCAACTATGCCGCCACTCCGGCAGATGCCGTAAAAAACGCAGATTTCGTCTTTGCTTGTATCGGCAATGACGACGATCTGCGCTCCGTCACCGTTGGCGCAGATGGTGCCTTTTCCACCATGAAAAAGGACGCAATCTTTATCGACAACACCACCGCATCGGCTGAAGTGGCGCGCGAACTTGATAAAGAAGCGCAGAAGCGCGGCTTTCATTTCATGGATGCGCCTGTATCGGGCGGACAGGCAGGTGCCGAAAACGGCGTATTGACGGTAATGGTTGGCGCATCCGAGCCAGTCTTCGAGCGTGCAAAGCCGGTCATTGAGGCTTATGCCCGCTCTGTCGGCCTTATGGGGCCGGTTGGCTCAGGCCAGCTTGCGAAAATGGTGAACCAGATCTGCATTGCAGGTCTTGTGCAGGGTCTTGCGGAAGGCATTCATTTCGGCAAGAAAGCGGGCCTCGATATCGAGAAGCTTATCGCGGTTATCTCCAAGGGCGCGGCCGGGTCGTGGCAGATGGAAAACCGCTCCAGCACCATGAACCAGGGCAAATATGATTTCGGCTTTGCCGTTGACTGGATGCGCAAGGATCTGGGCATCTGCCTTGATGAAGCAAATCGCAATGGCGCGCTTTTGCCCGTAACTGCGCTGGTGGACCAGTTTTACAAGGAAGTGCAGAAGATCGGCGGCGGGCGCTGGGATACATCTTCGCTTCTCGCCCGGCTTGAACAGTAAGCAATACCATTCCAAATCAAAAAAGCCCGGCATCGCTGCCGGGCTTTTGCATGAACATCCAAAGCTTAGAATTTCACCTTGGCAGTGAGCGAAAGCGCACCAACGAAGTCGTTTCCGAATTCGCCCTTGGAACCCGTTGGGTTGGACACACCAGCAATCATGGTATCATCCAGATCACCAGCGGAAAGCCAGCCAGCAGCGCCGGCCAAGCGCACTTCAAACTGATCCGTTGGCTTGTAATTGGTACCAAGGCCAAAGAGCCAGACATCTGTTTGCGACGTCAGGCCGGTGCTCGTTCCACGATCCCACGTAACAGTTGCAGCCGCAGACCACTGGTCATTGAACTTATGACCGACACCGCCGCTAACCGTCCAACCATCCTGATAGTAAAGGTTCAAACTGGTGATCTTCGTGCCTTTGGGAGCGATCTTGTTATCAGAAGAAACAAAGTCCACCGATGTGATGCTCGACCAGTCGGTCCACTTGACCGAGCCGAATGCGAGCCAGTCCGGGGCGATACCGGTCTGGAACTTGAATTCAACCGACTGCGGCGTAGCAACATCGCTCTCCACATTAAGCGGCATGCCCCGCCCCGTTATCGGGTTCAGCACAAGATTGTCGATCGTGCCTTCAAGGTCATACTTAACTTCCGATTGATAGACGAGCGTGGCGCGCATCGCATATTCAGGAATTTCGTAAGCAGCACCAAGACGCCAGCCAACCGACTGATCTTCAGCATCAAGCGATGCTACCCGAACCGGCCCTGGAAAAGGAAACTTCGTCGGATTCATGTTTGGACTAATGCCAGGAATCAGACGGGTCTGCTCACCCTTCAGTTCCTGATAGCTGACGCCGCCAAGAATTCGGAAATAACCTTTTTCCCCTGCTACAAAGCGATAGGAACAGTTCACACCATAATCATGAGACGAAATCTTCTGCTCGATTGCGGTGAACATGCGAACTGTGTCGGTACCGACATCAGTCTGGATACCCCAGGGCTGACGATATTGCGCCGCACAGGCAAGATCGCTGGTGATGTCGAATTTGGCGGAAACCTTTGGAACCTAGTAGCTCTTGGCCTCATCGACTTCTGTTTCATACGGACGCCGGGTCGTGGGATTAATGCCAGCCGGAACAAAATTCTGTCCCCCGGTCCGCTGAGGGGTTTTTTCCATAGCAGAGCCGCGAATATTCTTCAGCTTGCGTTGTGGCGCAACGAAGGTTCCGCCAGCTTCGACGGCGTTACCATTTTCAAAAAGAATATCGAAATCCTGCGAGCCACGCTCAAACCCACCCGCATGAGCCATAACCGTACTGCCCAGCAAAGCAGCTACGAACCCAGCTATTTTCACGCGTCCCATCTTCATGAATGTCCTCCCAGACAGCAAAGGCATTAACTTTGACGAAAACGTAAATCAGGAAGGATTCAACCCGCAAGATACAAGAAACTGGATTTGAGCCACCGTGGTTTTGGCGTGTCGCGTTAAATTGCCTAAAACATCAAATACCTTGCTGTTCTATTGGAGTTTTCGACACATCAGCGCCTGAAATCCGCCTAAATCAGCCCATTTTTAGCCAATATTTCGCCTTGTTGCCAAAGTGCAACATCGCCAGAAAATTATAAGACGCGGCGGCTCGATAACCTTTTTGAGAGCCGCTTATAGCCGAATTTGAAAGCCAATAAGCGAACACCCGGCTGCACATGGCAGCCGGGTGTTTGATTCGGCAGGAAAACTTCCAAATTCTGTCAGATCAAATCAGCTTGCATCACGGATGCGTGACTCGGCAGTTGCAACGCGCTGCGCTGCCTCCTTGAGTTCGAGCAGCCGCTCGCGCTCAGCTTCAACGACTTCTTCGCGCGCATTGGCAACGAATTTCTCATTGGCGAGCTTTTTCTCGATACGATCCATTTCAGCGGCGATCTTGCCTGCTTCCTTGGCAAGGCGAGCCGCTTCGGCCTGGAGGTCGATCAGGCTGCCAAGCGGGATGCAGATCGTCGCCTCGCCCAGCAGCATCTGCGCTGCCCCCTTTGGCGCCTGTTGCTCAAAGGAAATGCGTTCCACGCGCGCAAGCCGCTTGATTGCCGCATCGTGGCGGGCAAAGCGATCGACTGTCACCTTATTGGCGTCCAGAACCACGACCGGCGCAATCGCACCTGCAGGAACGTTCATTTCCGCACGAACAGAGCGAATACCGGTCACAAGATCAACCAGCCAGTTGATGTCGGCAGCCGCATCTTCGTCCTCGAAGGACAATTCCGGCCATTCAGCCAATGCCAGAACGGTGTCGCGCTTCTTGCCTTCGCTAGCAGTGAGCGACCAAAGCTCTTCCGTCATGAACGGCATGAAAGGATGCAGGAGCTTGTAGACCTGATCCAGACAATAGGCGGCTGTTGCCTGTGCCTCTGCCTTGGCTGCCTCATCATCCCCCATGAAGATGGGTTTCAGAAACTCCAGATACCAATCGCAGAACTGGTTCCATACGAAGCGATAGGCCGCACCCGCCGCCTCATTGAAGCGATAGGTGGCAATCCCTTCTGTCACTGCGCGTGTTGCCCGGGTCAATTCGGTCAAAATCCAGCGATTGACGGCAAGCTTTGCATTTTCCGGGCGGAAATCGGGGGCAAGCTTCACGCCGTTCATCTGCGCAAAGCGCGTCGCGTTCCAGAGCTTGGTGCCGAAATTGCGGTAGCCGGCGATGCGGGCCGGATCGAGCTTAACGTCACGCCCCTGCGCTGCCATGATGGCCAGCGTGAAGCGCAAGGCATCTGCGCCATATTCGTCCATCAGTTCGAGAGGGTCGATGACGTTGCCCTTCGACTTCGACATTTTCGCGCCATGCTTGTCGCGGACGAGTGCATGCAGATAGACCGTATGGAACGGGATTTCCTCCATGAAATGAAGGCCCATCATCATCATGCGGGCAACCCAGAAGAACAGGATATCGAACCCCGTCACCAGAACACTGGTTGGGTAATAGGTTGCAAGTTCCGGTGTCTTGTCCGGCCAGCCAAGCGTGGAGAACGGCCAGAGGGCAGACGAGAACCACGTATCGAGAACGTCCGTATCACGCTCCAGCGCAACGTCTTCACCGTAATGGGCGCGTGCGGCGGCCTTGGCCTCAGCTTCGCTCTTTTCCACAAAGCAATGGCTATCCGGTCCGTACCAGGCCGGAATCTGGTGTCCCCACCAGAGCTGGCGCGAGACACACCATGGCTGGATGTTTTCCATCCAGTCGAAATAGGTCTTTTCCCAGTTCTTCGGGACAATCTGTGTGCGGCCATCACGAACCGCCGCCATGGCAGGCTTGGCGAGCTCACCGGCATTCACATACCATTGGTCGGTAAGATATGGCTCAATGGGAACGCCGCCGCGATCACCATGCGGGACCGCGTGGGTGTGATCGTCGATCTTTTCAAGATAGCCACGCTCATCCATCAGTTCGACGATGCGCTTGCGCGCGGCAAAGCGGTCCATTCCGTCGAGTTCGACGATAAGTGCCTTCAGTTCCGCTGTCAGCTCAAGATCTTCAAGAAAATCGACATTATCTTTGAGCGTAATGGCTGCTTCGGGCGTGAGGATGTTGATAGCGCGCAGATTATTGCGCTTGCCGACCTCGAAATCGTTGAAGTCGTGCGCCGGCGTGATCTTGACCGTGCCGGAACCGGCTTCTGGATCGGCATAATCATCCGCCACAATGGGAATATGTCGCCCGACAAGCGGCAGGATGACGTCATTTCCAACAAGAGCATGATAACGCTCATCCTTCGGATTGACGGCCACGCCAGTATCGCCCAGCATTGTTTCCGGGCGGGTCGTTGCGACGATAATATAGGTATGCGGGTTTTCCGGGTCGAAAGGAACATTTTCCAGCGGATAGCGGAAATGCCACAAATGGCCCTTGATCTCGCGGGATTCGACCTCGATATCCGAAATCGCGGTCAAAAGTTTCGGATCCCAGTTCACAAGGCGCTTGTCGCGATAGATCAAGCCCTGCTTGTAAAGCGTGACAAAGACTTCCAGCACCGCGCGGGACAGCCCTTCGTCCATGGTGAACCGCTCACGCGACCAGTCGCAGGAAGCACCCAGACGGCGAAGCTGATTGGATATCATGCCACCGGATTCGGCTTTCCATTGCCAGATGCGTTCGATGAATTTTTCACGGCCCATGGCATGGCGGTTCGGCTCCTTGCGTTCGGCAAGCTGGCGCTCGACAACCATCTGGGTCGCAATGCCCGCATGGTCCATACCCGGTTGCCACAGCACATTCTTGCCGCGCATACGCTCGAAACGGACCATGATGTCCTGAATGGTATTGTTGAGGGCATGGCCCATATGCAGCGAGCCTGTCACATTCGGCGGCGGAATGACCACAGCAAACGGATCGGCTCCGGGCTTTGCGCCTGCGCCTGCCTTGAATGCACCAGCTTCTTCCCAGCGTTCGGCAATTTTCGGCTCTGTAGCCGCGGCGTCATAGGTCTTCTCAAGCATGGAATTGTCCGGTCTTTATGCGCGATAAAAGGATTGAAGGCTCAATAACAACTAACGGGCGGCAAATCACCTTAAAAGTGAAAACCCGCCTGTGGGGCAGACGGGCCAAGCTTCTAGAGTGCATCTTTTCCGAAAACCGTTTCACACTTTTCGGGATGCGCTCCAATAGCGCGGGCCGGAATATTTCCGAGCCCAAAATGCCAAATGGTTTTGCCTCAGATCATGCGCGAAACAAAAAGTCAGAGCAGTTCAACGTTCCCGTTCAAAACAGGCACCGCACCAACTGCCGGTTATTTTTCGCCGCGTACCACGCGTTCGATTTCCTCACGCACGAGGCGTTCCACCAGTGTCGGAAGATTTTTGTCCAACCAGTCTTGCAGCATGGGGCGCAGCAGTTCCGCGGCGATCTCATCGAAGGACCGGCGCGGCGCGGAATGAACCACATGATTCAAATCCTGAAATGCTGCGGCAACATGGCGTTGCGTCGCTTCCGATAAAATAGCGGCAGGTTCCTTCCCGTTTGTGGACATTTCGCTTTCCCCCTTCGCGAAATTTTCTTCCGGCCGGGGCTCCACAAGAGCAGCCTCAACCGGAGCACCGAGAGGTTCGGCCTTATGAGCAGCTTCCTCTGAGACAGGGGCCGCGCGCGTTGCAACCGGAGCAACTTCCTCGTCGCGGCGATCATCATTCTGGGCATCGAGAACGATGTCGTCCTCTTCGTCTTGCTCAAGCGCCTCGGTAACCACCACCTCTTCGGCAGCTTCTGCGAGCGGGCCGCGCAATGAAGGCTGCTCATTGAAGATGCCCTGCATCATCGAAGGATTTTCGGGCAGTACAGTTTCTGGCTTTTCATCCTGCTGTGCAGCGGGACGGCGAAATTCCGCCACTTCGCCACGCGCCGGGAAAGAAGACGCGCCGGGAACGGGATGACGGGAAACATCGCTGTCTTCGATAATCCGCCGAATGGAAGCAAGAATTTCTTCCATGGACGGTTCGCGTGCCGCGCTGGATGTCTGGGCCATGGCTTACCGACTTTCCCTTGTTACCAAACTGCTGACCGGAGGCTGACAATGCACTTGCGTGAACTGCTCCAAGAACAGAGAATCAATGGATTAAGGGTATCGGACGTTCGGTGATTTGAGAATCCCTCTGTGATAACGCATCATCCAAACTCACAGCTTTATGGATTTATTAAGAAATTGGACGATGCGAATCGCCACAAACAGAAATGGCGCCCACAGGCGCCATCGAAATATTGTTTGCAGAGCCGATCAGCGGCCATCAGGCGTACGCAGGCCGAACCACTTGTCTTTCACCGCCTTGTAGTGCTCTTCCGGCTTATACTGGGCCACCTGCAAACCAAGCTGGTCGGCAGTCATGCGGCCCGTGGCATTCAGAAGAGCATAGCTCGCCACAACAACATCATGTTCGGCCTGAACTAGAGCGATCTGCACTGCGACGAGATCGTTCTGGGCATTCAACACGTCAAGCGTCGTGCGCTGGCCAACCTTGCGTTCTTCAATGACGCCATCGAGGGCAAGCTGTGCGGCGGCAATACCATCACGGTTTGCTGCGACCGAGGCACGGGCAGCTTCCAGCTGCGACCAGGCTGAACTGATGGCCTGACGAACCTTGTCCTGCACGACATCAACCTCGATTCGCGCCTGACCAAGCTGTTCCTTGGACTGGCGGATCTGCGCTGACGTGCGGCCGCCCGTGTAGATCGGAATGCTGACGCCAACGCCGATCGATGCCGTGTTACCGTCGCCCATATCCGTCCCTGCGATAGTGTCAAGCTGGCTGGCGCTTGCCGTCAGGCCAATGGTCGGAAGCAGTGCGCCTTCCTTGGCCTTGACATTATAACCGGCGGCATTGACGGCATATTTCGTGGCGAGGATGCCGGGATGAGAAGCGAGCGCAGACGCATAGGCCTGGCTCGGCGACTGGGGAAGATGCCTGGCCGCAGAAGCCGGGGTAAGCTTGTCCGGCAGCGATCCAACGACCTGCATATAGGTGGCTTCCGCCGTTTTCACGTCTGCACGCGCGGCGTTGAGAGCGGCTATGGCTGTGGAGCGGCTGGCCTCTGCCTGAGCAACGTCGGTGCGCGTCCCCTCACCCACATCAAGGCGAGCGCGTGCGGCACGCACCTGCTCGTTCATGGCGGCAAGGTTCTTCTCGCGCAGTGCAGCAATCTGGCGAAGCTGGTAAACATCCATATAGGCGGCTACCGCCTGATAGAGCGTGTTCTGCTCATCATTGCGGAGGTTTTCGCGCTGCGCGAAGACTTGCGTTTCAGCGGCGGCAACATTGTTCCTGGTCTGAAAACCGTCGAAAAGCATCTGGTTCAACTGGATGCCAACCGTACCAGTCGTACGATAATCGGTGGCCGGCGTCTTGCCTCTCGATATATTATAAGAACCGGTAATCTGTGGCCGGTAGGCAGATTTGGCAATCGCCACGTTTTCGTCCTGAATGCGCACCCCTGCCCGCGAGGAATTCAGGGGAGCATTATTCTTGTAAGCCTTGACGAGAGCGCCAGTCAGCGTCTCCGACAGAGCGGCCTGCCCCGTTAAAACGGTGCCAGACAACAATACTGCGGCCGCTACCAGTTCCTTGCACGCTTTGAACACCGTGTACCTCATCTCAGAACAAACGAATCCATCATCGAACCGACCAGTTCGGGAAATTTAGTAACCCGTAAACCGGGTCATTTCCATTGTCGCCAAGCCCGCATTCACAAACAAATTTCATAACGTTGCAGAATTGTACCAATTCCCGAATTAAAATTCGAACTGCTCTTCACACTCGAAACCGGGGAGCGGTTTGATCGCTGCATTGAAAACGGTACGCCCGGAAGCCACGCCGCTTTCCTTGACGTAAAGACGCGCAACGCCCGCATTTCCACGGCCTTCGACCGCAACCAGGCGACCGCCTTCCTTGAGCTGATTGAACAGAACGTCCGGGACGAAATCAACTGCACCTTCGATGAAAATAACATCATAGGGTGCTTCGGACGGATAGCCTGCCCTCAACTCGCCCGAAACGATCACAACGTTGTCATAACCGAATTCCTGAAGACGCGCCGTTGCGGCGGCTGCAAGCGAGGAATCGCTTTCCAAACCGATGACCGATCCAGCCAATTGGGAAAGGACAGCCGCCGAATAGCCGGATGCGCAGCCGATATCGAGAACGACATCGCTCTTGCTGACACGGGCAAGCTGCACAAGCTTGGCGAAGGGCGAAGGCTCCATGATATAACGCGGGGCCGGGCCTTCGCTTTCCAGAAGCTGATCTTCATCGATATAGGCCAGAGCCTGACGGCTTGCCGGAACGAATGCCTCGCGCGGAACGGTCAGAAACGCATCGATAACCGCCAGATCAGTCACGTCCGTCGTGCGGATCTGGTTATCGACCATCTTTGTGCGAAGATCCTGGAAATCGGCTACCATAGCCCTAAACCCTTCCTTATCGCGTCAATGCGATGTTTCATGCCTGCTGGCATCCTGTGATCGAAACCGTTACAGCCGGACCAAAACTGCCCCGCCTCACCCGGCTTCGCAACACGGCGATACCATAAACGAGATTTGCCGTTGATGTGGCAAAAATCGCCGTTCCAGTCAATCAAACACAGATATTGTGCGCTACACAGCATTTGCGGCTCATCGTCTCGCCCCCCCCTCGAATTTGCCGCGTGAAACAACGAAAATGCCGGGAAGCATCTGGCTTCCCGGCACCTACAATTTGCCGGACCGGTTTACAAGCAGGTCCAAAATCACATTATTGCGCGCTCGTCGCAGGATAGCCCGCTGCCGCCAATGCGGAAAGAACCGCTTCCGGCGCAACCGTACCGCCGTAGGCGACTTCCTTGTTTGCAAGATCAACGACAACCGGCGCTTCGGCATCAAGCTTGCGCAAGGCCGCAGTCACCGCTTCCGCGCAGCCGCCGCATTTCATCTTGGGGATGGAAAACTTCATCATTTGCTAAACTCCTTTCAGCTTGACCCGCATCATGCAGCTTCCCATCGTGGCAAGGTCAAGCGAAAAAATCAGACCGGCCGTCACGGAGCCTCGCAAGTCTCCGGCACACTCTTTTCAAGGCTCAGAGGCGACCGGGTCAAGGAGCCGGTCATGATCTCCATTGGCTTGAATGGTGGTTCTTCCTGCATGGAGGGATTTGTGAGATGAATGGTGTAGCAGCCTGTAAAAACTTCTTTTTTCCCGTCTTCATCTTCCGCCTCAATTGCCAGCGGCTGGCTCCAGTAAATCTGGCCCGCACCCGGATCCGGCTCGGTCTTGCGGAGGGCAACCTTCACACTCTTGGTCTTCTCATACCCTTTGACAAAGGTTTTGAAGTCCGGTTCCCGTCCTTCTTCCGAATAATAACTATAGGCGCGCGTATATTCCTTGCGGTTGATCGCATTGTAATAGGATTCCATCAGCGCCTGCGGGGTCGAACGGTCATCGCGATAATCCGGCATGGCCAGCCCGCCAGCCGCGTCCTGCGTCTGTTCGGATGGCTTCGTCTCTTCGACGGGCTTTACGGGATCAGCCTTCTGTTCGCTTCTGGCTGGTTCATTTTTGGCCGCAGGCTCCTTGGGCTTATCCTGCGCCTGCGCAACGGATGCAGCCAGAAAAGTCGCGAAAGCAACCAGTACCAGAGGTTTTATCCGATCATTCGACATCCGCTTTTCCTTATCCTGGCACTATCCGTTTGCAGGGCACGCGAACCGCACTCCTGATTTGGTGTCTTGCAGCAAAGATGTTACAACACTAACTATAGTGAAAACGTGGCAAAAGTGGTTTTAAGCCGCTTGCCTCACAGCAGACTGGATGATTCTCCAGCCATATGCCAGCCAGTACCGGAAGAGTTTGAGATGGGCCGTTTTGCAGTCATAACGCTTACAGACGCCGCGGCAAACCGCGTCCACGAGATCATGACCTCGCGTGAAGATGCGCTTGGGATCCGCGTCGGCGTGAAAAAGGGCGGCTGTGCAGGTATGGAATATACGATCGAACTCGTCACCGAGGCAAAAGCCGGCGACGACCTGATCGAAAAGGACGGCGCGAAAGTTTTCATTGCCCCGGAAGCCGTTCTTTTTCTTCTGGGAACGCAGATGGATTTTGAAGTCACAACGCTGCGCACGGGGTTTGTCTTCAACAACCCCAACCAGACCTCCGCCTGCGGCTGTGGCGAATCCGTCGAGTTGAAACCCGCCTCGCCAGAAAGCCTGCGCCAGATGCAGGGTACAGCCTGATTCCGCCAAACGGCGCTACGCAGACGGACGACGAAACGCTCCGCGAGCTTCTCTGCATGGGCTTGAGCCAAGCCTTACTGGAATATTCCCGCGAAAACCTTTGACGATCCTGGCATAATAGGCGATTGGGCGCGCCTTGCCTGTGAACCGGCACAAAGGTCGAGCCCAGGAAGCAAACAAACAAAAGCGCCGGTCTGACCAGACAGACCGGCGCTTTTGTTATTCTGCTTACCCGATCACACGCCGGTTGGAATCAGCATGAAGGCCGGAATATCGTTTCCAAAACCAACCGGAGCCGGACCGTCATCATCGCGATCACGGCGGCGCTTGTGCTGTTCGGTCTGCGGCTTGCCGCGGCGTTCTTCATTTGATGAACGAATCGCTTCGCGACGGTGTTGATTTTCAATAACCGGCTGCGGTTGTCCGGCCGGATCAACGGTTTTAGCCGCAACAGGCTTGCTGGCCTTTTCCTTCGGCTTTTCCTTGCCCTTGCCGCGCGCGTTGCGTCCCTTGCGTGGCTGCTCATCAGCCTCCTCGGATACGGCCAGCGTGGACAGATCGCCATCGTGCCACTCGATCTTTTCGCCGATCATGCTTTCGATCGCCGCGAGATATTTGGTGTCAGACGAGGTCACAATAGTGAACGCCTTGCCGGAACGGCCCGCACGGCCCGTGCGGCCGATGCGATGGACATAATCTTCCGCATGGATAGGGACATCGAAGTTGAACACATGGCTTACATCGGGAATATCGAGGCCACGTGCGGCAACATCGGATGCTACCAGAAGGCGCAGCTTGCCATCCTTGAAACTGGACAGCATGGCCATGCGAGCCCGCTGGTCCATGTCTCCATGCAAGGCGCCGGCATCGAATTCATGGCGCGTCAGCGAGCGGAAAAGCTCCGAGACGTCCTTCTTGCGGTTGCAAAAGATGATCGCATTCTTGAGTGAATCACCTTCGGACTGGATCAGGTCGCGCAGCACGGCGCGCTTGTCCCAATCCTTCTTGCCCGATTTCACCAGACGTTGGGTCACGGTCTTGGCCGTGGAGGAAGCCTTGGCGACCTCGATGCGCACGGGCGAATGCAAAAACTGTTCCGTCAGCTTGGTGATTTCCGGCGGCATGGTGGCCGAGAAAAACAAAGTCTGGCGGGTAAAGGGGATCAGCTTGCAGATACGTTCGATGTCCGGGATGAAACCCATATCGAGCATACGGTCGGCTTCATCAATGACGAGAATCTCGACGCCGGTAAGCAGAAGCTTGCCGCGTTCAAAATGATCGAGCATACGGCCCGGCGTTGCGATGAGAACATCCGCGCCGCGCTCAAGCTTGCGCTCCTGCTCCTCAAACGATACGCCGCCGATAAGCAGGGCCACGTTGAGGCGGTGATTGATACCATATTTGACGAAATTTTCTTCAACCTGCGCTGCCAGTTCGCGCGTTGGCTCAAGGATGAGCGTGCGCGGCATACGCGCCCGCGCCCGGCCCTTTTCCAGAAGCGTCAGCATCGGCAGAACGAACGAAGCCGTCTTGCCCGTTCCGGTCTGTGCAATTCCAAGCACATCCTTGCGCTCAAGCGCGGGCGGAATGGCCCCAGCCTGAATTGGAGTGGGCGCAGTGTATCCCGCTGCTTCTACAGCAGCGATCACTTTCGGGGAAAGACCGAGTTCGGCAAATGTCGTCAATGGAGGCGTAGCTCTCTGTTCGGAATAAGTTCCACCTGTCCTGTCATTGCGGCCGCGTTTTCGGGCGCAGGAGCCGAGGCAGTAAAGGCGTCTTTAACGCATGGAGCGTTATCTTGTAGCATCGCCTACGTCCAGAGCGTGCAAAAGTCAACCAAAATACCATCCACAGGGCTCAAATTGCTTTGTCCCATAGGCCTTTCCATCGCATCACCGAGGCAAATCCGGTGAAAATATTCAAGTCATACTGCACCAGATATTTAGTCCCGACATTTGAAATTCCTCAACGCGGACGCCTCGCAAATGACAGGAACTTCAAATCCACCACACCTAATGCCTGAATTGTTCTGTGAGAATTCGCTCATCCCAGGAATGATTTTTGTCGAACAGGATCGTAACCTGGCTGTTTGGCGCTTCGCGTACAGTAACGGACGTAACCGATTTGACTTCGTTATTATCCGCTACAGCATTGACAGGGCGTTTTTCTGTTTCGAGCAAATCCATTCTGACAGTCACATGTTTTGGCAGAAGTGCGCCGCCCCATCGGCGCGGGCGAAACGGGCTGACCGGCGTCAGCGCCAGCAAGGGCGCCTCCAGTGGCAGGATAGGCCCTTGCGCGGAAAGATTATAGGCCGTTGATCCGGCTGGCGTCGCCACCATCACACCATCGCATACCAGTTCCTGCAGGCGCACCTTGCCATCAATGGTGATGCGAATGCGGGCAGCCTGATAGGACTGGCGGAAAAGTGAAACTTCATTGATCGCCAACGCCTCGACAGGCGGCGCATCGTCGGTTTCCGCGACCATGACAAGCGGGCGGATCGTTTCCATCTGCGCGGCCAGAATGCGCTCGGGCAGGTTTTCGATCACGAACTCATTCATCAAAAAGCCGACAGAACCACGGTTCATGCCATAGATCGGCTTGCCCGTATTCATGAAATCGCGCAGTGCCTGAAGCATGGTGCCATCGCCTCCAAGAGCGACGATGATATCGGCGTCTTCCGCTGCAACATGGCCGTATCTTTCTACCAGATCTTTCTGGGCCGATAGCGATTCCTTTGTGCCAGATGAAACAAAATGAAGCGCAAGCGATGTGTCTTTCATGCTCTCAGGTCTCGTTTCTGGCAAATCTGCCGCTATTTTTTCCCGCCGCCTATTGGCTATCACATGCAAAACATGGTTGCCATAATCTCAACATGGTGATTTTTCATTTTACAGGCGCGGTATTTATGCTAATCGGGCGCCTGTGCCCTTATAGCTCAGTTGGTAGAGCACCTGATTTGTAATCAGGGGGTCGGGAGTTCGAGTCTCTCTGGGGGCACCACTTTTCGACAGATAGCGTATATAATCGGTCTTTTTACATTGGTATCGTCACCTCTATAATGAGAGGCGGCTTTTTAATCCCGCTCTCGATACCGTTTTCCGATATTGTCGTAATACGCAGCTTATAAATTATCACTCACTTTTACATTTACCGCTTATATTTGCATATGCTAAATTTCAAAAAATCGAATCTATAAAGTTTATAAGATGCCTATATTTAAAATAATTATCGCGACCACCACGCGCAACAGACCTAAGATGCTGATTAATCTCTATAAATCGCTGGGCGATTTAGAGATACCCTCTAATATTGATGTCGAATTCCTGATCGTAGAAAACAACAGGACCAGCACTTCTGAAAGCTGGCTTCATGAAATCCGTTCCAGCATTTCCCCGTCTGCGGTGGTTTATATTTTAGAAACAAGTATCGGTATTTCCTGCGCTCGCAATCGTGCGCTTGATTATGCCCAGGAAGCTGGCGCCGATTTTCTGGCCTTTGTGGACGATGATGAATTTGTCGAACCCGATTGGCTGAAGCAACTTTTCGCCGAGCAACAAAGGCGGGATCTCGATCTGGTCGGCTCTCCGGTGCGCCCTGTTCCCCAGAACAGCAAACTGAGCTTATGGCAAAGATTTGTCTGGTCCGGCGTGGAACGGAACGGCACGAGGGCCGAGGACCGGGCACGCAGGAAATGGCAGGAAAATAAAGCTGATACGATCAAGATAGCGACCGGAAGCTGGCTTGGAAGGATCGATTTCTTCCGCAGAACCGGCCTCAGATTCGATTCAAAACTTGGCCTGACCGGTGGGGAAGACTGGAACCTTTGGCTTGAAGCCAAGAAGCTCGGCGCAAAAACGGGCTGGGCGCCAGATGCAATCGTCTATGAAACCGTGCCTTATTGCAGGATCAGCTTTTCCTATCATTTCCGCCGGAACCGGGATCATAACGCAACAGAGTTTACGCTTCTGTATAGCAAAAGCCCCCGACGCGCGTGGATGCGGCTTCCCTCCCGCATTCTCAGTCGTGTATGGAAACTGCTAACCGCAATCCTCACCCTGCCATTCAAGGGGGGACAGGCTCTCATTTCGCTGGCGATGGCTTTGGGCGGAATTGTCGGGCTGGTCCAGGCCTGCTGCGGAAAACAGCAGCTTCATTATAAGGAAACAACCGGTTCTTAGGGCAGCTCCGACGATTCTGTTAAAACAGGGCGTCTAGTACCAGCCGACGGCAACCTGCGCTTCTTCGGACATACGGTCCGGTGTCCATGGCGGATCGAAGGTCATGGTGACCTCCACGAACGAAACGCCCTCCACGGCGCTGACCGCATTTTCCACCCAGCCCGGCATTTCGCCGGCGACCGGGCAGCCGGGAGCCGTCAGCGTCATTTCGATCTTGACCGTGCGGTCATCCTCAATATCGATCTTGTAGATGAGGCCGAGTTCGTAGATATCCGCCGGAATTTCCGGATCATAGACGGTCTTCAATGCGGCGATGATATCGTCCGTCATCCGCAGCAACTCATCCTGCGGAATTGCTGAAGCGGAAAACACGGCACTACCTTCAGCCGTTGCCGTTTCACTGGCAGGCCCGGTTTCAGCCTTGTCCTGAACTTTCTGTTCCATATCGGTCATCCGAAAAACTTCCTTGCCTTTTCCAAGGCTTCAGCCAATGCGTCTACTTCGGCGCGGGTATTATAAAGGGCAAAGGATGCACGGCATGTAGAGGTGACGCCAAAGCGTTTCAAGAGCGGTTGCGCACAATGCGTTCCCGCGCGCACCGCGACCCCCGCCCGATCGATCACCATCGACACGTCATGGGCATGAATGCCTTCAAGCGCGAAGGAGATGATTGCGCCCTTGTCCGGCGCATTGCCGAAAATGCGCAAGCTGTTGATCCGGCCGAGCCGTTCATGCGCATAATCACGCAAGTCTGCCTCGTGAGCCAGGATCGCATGACGCCCGATCTTTTCCATATATTCAAGCGCCGCACCCAGACCAATCGCCTGAACGATAGGCGGCGTGCCTGCTTCAAAGCGGTGTGGCGGATGATTGTAGGTGACGTTTTCCTCCGTCACTTCCTCGATCATTTCGCCCCCGCCCTGGAACGGGCGCATCTTTTCCAGCATTTGCGCGCGTCCATAAAGCACGCCGATGCCCGAAGGGCCATAGACTTTGTGGCCGGTAAAGACATACCAGTCACAGCCCAGATCCTGCACATCGACCGGCAGGTGCACTGCACCCTGACTGCCATCGACCAGAACCGGAACGCCGCGTGCATGGGCAAGCTCCACGATCTTCTTGATCGGGACCACCGTGCCGAGTGTATTCGACATATGCGTGATGGCAACGAGTTTGGTACGTTCGCTCAGGCGCTTCTCGAACTCTTCGATGTGGAAAACACCGTTATCGTCGACTGGTGTGAAAACCAGTTTCGCGCCCTGGCGTTCGCGTATGAAATGCCACGGCACGATGTTGGAATGATGCTCCATGATCGAGAGCAGGATTTCATCGCCCTCGCCGATGAACGGCATTCCATAGCCATAAGCGACGGTATTGATCGCCTCTGTCGCATTCTTGGTGAAGACGATCTCGTCCACAGAACCGGCATTGAGAAAACGTCGCACGGTTTCACGCGACTTCTCATAAGCGTCGGTGGCAGCGTTCGAGAGAAAATGCAAACCGCGATGAACATTGGCATATTCATTCGCGTAAGCATGAGTTACCGCGTCGATAACGCTTTGCGGCTTCTGTGCGGAAGCGCCGTTATCCAGATAAACGAGCGTTTTGCCGTGCACCTGCCGCGACAAAATCGGGAAATCCCTGCGTATGGCCTCGACATCATAGGCCATGGTGAGCGGATTCTTCTGATCCATGATCGTTCCTTCTGCCTTCCCGGCAGGAAAGGAGGAAGCGGGAAACTCCCGCCCCGTCCTGTTCAATCAGGCCCAATTCACTCAAGCATGAACGGCGAGCCAGTTGGAAAGAACCCCTTCGAGTGCTTCAACCAGCGTTTCGTCTTCCAGCTCCTCGATGATCTCGGCGATGAACGCCTTGATCAGCAGGCCGCGCGCTTCATTTTCGGGGATGCCACGGGCCATCAGATAAAAGAGATAGTCCCTGGACAGTTCCGCAACCGTCGCGCCATGGCCGCAGGCCACATCGTCCGCGAAGATTTCAAGTTCAGGCTTGGCATCAAACTCGCCTTCATCCGAAAGCAGAAGTGTGTTGCAGGCCATGCGGGCATCAGTCTTCTGGGCGATCTGGGCGACACGGATCATGCCCTGGAAAACGCCGCGTGCACGGTCTTTCACCACATTGCGCACAATCTCGGTGGAGCGGGTATTCTCCACCAAATGGCCCACGGTCATGGTGACGTCCGTATGGCTGTCATCGGCCAGAAGATTGAGGCCGCGAAGCTCAAAATCGGAATCCTCGCCCTCGACATTCACATGCACTTCCTGACGAACCAGCTTGCCGCCCGCATTGACGATGTAAAGCGTCAGCCTAGACCCCTTGCCGATTGTCACATTGAACTGCGAGAGCTGTGTTGCCTGGCCGAAATCGCGCAGAATCACCCAGATGATCTGCGCACCATCGCCGACCGTCACATGGTTGACGGATGTGGAGAAGGCATCCCCCTCACCGCCATTCTGGCGTTCGATGATCGTGCCCTTGACGTTGGCGCCGATGCGAACCGGAAACCGCGTATGCCCCTGCCCGGCATTCTGGATGTTCTGTATTTCGAGCGGCTCTTCCAGTTCCGTGTCATCGGCAATCGAAACCATCCAGCCGTCGCTGACATAGGCAGCGTTGATCTGGCCGATCGTATCGTCGAAGCCACGCGACCTAAGCTGCGAGACAAGCGAACCATCGGCAAGCGCCTCACGAACCGGCGTCAGCAAAACGCCTTTGGGGGCCTTGGCGGCAAGCGCGACACCATTGCTGGCGGCAATGATGGACGAACCGGCAATCAGCGCCGGCAGAGCCTGTGTTCCGGCAGATGTGTCGAATGCCGCAACGCCCTTCAGCAACGTGCGGAAATCGGTGTAATGCCAGCTTTCGATGCGGCGCGAGGGAAGCCCCTGAACCTTGAGGGCTTCAAGGGCCGTGTCGCGTGCGATCACGACATCGCCATTGCCGGGCAGATCGCCCATGCGCTCGGCAAAACTGTCGATCAGCACGCTTTCAGCCGGGGTGCGCGGCTTGGGTGCCGAAGTGGCCTGGATATTCATGATCCAACCCTCCTCAGGCGGCTTCGCCGATTACGTCGGCATAACCATTTTCTTCCAGATGCAGCGCGAGGCTCTTGTCGCCGGACTTGATGACCTGCCCCTTGTAGAGCACATGCACGCTGTCCGGGACGATATGTTCAAGCAGGCGCTGATAGTGCGTGATGACGATCACGGCGCGATCAGGCGAACGCAATGCGTTGACACCTTCCGAAACGATCTTCAGCGCATCGATATCGAGGCCGGAGTCGGTTTCGTCGAGAACGCAAAGGCTTGGCTCCAGAAGCTGCATTTGAAGAATTTCAGCGCGCTTCTTTTCACCGCCTGAGAAGCCAACGTTAAGCGGGCGCTTCAGCATATTCATATCGATGTTGAGGCCGCCGGCGGCGTCCTTCACCCGCTTGATGAATTCGGGGATATTCAGTTCCGGCTCGCCGCGCGCCTTGCGCTGGCTGTTCATCGCAACCTTCAGGAATTCCATCGTGGCAACGCCCGGAATTTCCATCGGATACTGGAACGCAAGGAAGATGCCCTTGGCAGCGCGTTCAGCCGGATCGAGTTCGAGGATCGACTCGCCATTATAGAGAATGTCACCTTCGGTGACCTCATAATCATCACGGCCAGCGAGAATATAGGAAAGCGTGGACTTGCCCGAACCGTTCGGACCCATGATCGCCGCCACTTCACCCTTGTTCACGGTGAGGTTCAGGCCGCGGATGATCTCGGTATCCGTATCGGCGATCTTTGCATGGAGGTTCTTGATCTCAAGCATAAATTTAAACCTTGCTCTAATGCCAGGAAAAGGCTGGCCAGAAAAATCGGAACGGTGAATACGGCTTTTAACCGACGCTGCCCTCAAGCGAGATGCCGATCAGCTTTTGCGCTTCGACGGCGAATTCCATCGGCAATTCCTGAATGACTTCCTTCACGAAGCCATTGACGATGAGGGCGATTGCCTCCTCTTCCGGGATACCGCGCTGCATCACATAGAAAAGCTGGTCTTCCGAAATCTTGGAGGTGGTCGCCTCGTGCTCGAATTGCGCGGTGGCGTTTTTCGCCTCGATATAGGGCACCGTATGCGCGCCGCAATCATTGCCGATCAGGAGCGAATCGCACTGGGTGAAGTTGCGGGCGTTCTCCGCCTTGCGATGGGCCGAAACCTGACCGCGATAGGTGTTGTTCGACTTGCCAGCCGAAATGCCCTTGGAGATGATGCGGCTCGACGTATTCTTGCCGAGATGGAGCATCTTGGTGCCGCTGTCGATCTGCTGATGACCGTTGGAAACGGCGATCGAATAAAACTCGCCGCGTGAATTGTCGCCGCGCAGAATGCAGGACGGATATTTCCAGGTGATTGCAGAGCCGGTTTCCACCTGCGTCCAGGAAATCTTGGAATTGTCACCACGGCAATCGCCGCGCTTGGTGACGAAATTATAGATACCGCCCTTGCCGTCCTTGTTGCCGGGGAACCAGTTCTGGACCGTCGAATATTTGATTTCGGCGTTTTCCATCGCAACCAGCTCGACAACCGCCGCGTGAAGCTGGTTCTCGTCGCGTTGCGGTGCGGTGCAGCCTTCCAGATAGGAAACGTAAGCGCCTTCATCGGCGATGATAAGCGTGCGCTCGAACTGGCCGGTGTTCTTCTCGTTGATACGGAAATAGGTCGAAAGCTCCATCGGGCAGCGAACGCCCTTGGGAACATAAACGAACGAACCGTCGGTGAAGACTGCTGAGTTCAGCGTTGCGTAATAATTATCCGATACCGGCACGACCGAGGCCAGATATTTCTGCACCAGTTCCGGGTGTTCCCGAATCGCTTCCGAAATCGAGCAGAAGATGACGCCCGCCTTCGACAGTTCTTCCTTGAAGGTGGTTACGACCGAAACACTGTCGAACACGGCATCCACCGCCACGCGGCCGGAAGCGTAAACATTATCGGCCGGATTGCCGTCGATCTCGCTCGGCTCACCCTGCTTGCGCACGCCAGCCAGAATTTCCTGTTCGCGAAGCGGAATGCCCAGCTTCTCATAGGTTTTGAGAAGTTCGGGATCCACCTCATCCAGCGACTTCGGGCCGGACTGGTTCTTGGGCGCCGAATAATAATAGGCGTCCTGAAAATCGATTTTCGGATAATCAACGCGCGCCCAGGTCGGCTCTTCCATGGTGAGCCAGCGTTCATAAGCCTTCAGGCGCCATTCCAGCATCCATTCCGGCTCGTTCTTCTTGGCGGAAATGAAGCGAATGATATCTTCGTTGAGGCCCTTCGGGGCCTTGTCTGCTTCGATCGTCGTTTCAAAGCCGTACTTATATTGGTCCACGTCAAGGCCGCGGACCTGATCGATGGTCTCCTGCACTGCAGGCATTGGCGTTCTCCATCCTCGTCGGGGTCAAGGCCCAACAGTTGCAAACGTCAAGGCGATGGTAGTCTTGATTACCGCCTCAATATAGTATGCGTGAAGCTTCTTTAAAACCTCTCTAAACTGAATTTCAAGCGCCGGATTTAAATTTGCCAATAAAATTCAAGAATTATTTATCAGAGAGGCTCAAACCGCGCCCAATTCGTGCTTCGTGCGCTGGTGACGCTCGACGATTTTGCGCAAGGCTTCAAGAAATCGATCCACTGTTTCCTCGCCCGCATCCGTTGCAAGCGAAACACGGATGGCTCCCGGCCCGTCTTCCTGCCCCATGGCAGCAAGAACATGGCTCGGCCCCACCTTGCCCGAAGAACAGGCCGACCCGGCCGAAAGCGCAATACCTGCAAGATCAAAAGCGATCTGCACCGTTTCAGCCTTCTGGCCTTGCAGGGAAAAGAAAGTCGTATTCGGCAAGCGCGGCACAGCACTGCCATGAACGATCGCCGCTGGCGCAATTTCGGCAAGGCCACGCTCCAGACGATCCCGCATGAGGGATGACCAGCCTTCGCCGTCGATTCGCGCTTTTGCCACATCGGCAGCCGCACCAAAACCGGCAATCAGGGGCAGCGCCTCTGTTCCCGCCCGGTGGCCTTTTTCCTGCCCGCCGCCGCGCACCAGCGCCCGCGGCATCATGAGGTCGGAGATCGCAATGACCGCGCCGACGCCCTTCGGGCCACCGATCTTGTGTGAGGAAATTATGAGATAATCACCGCAATTATCTGTAATATCTAATTTAATTCTCCCTGCAGCCTGCACGGCATCGACGATGTAAATGCCGCCCGCAGCCTTTACGATGGCTGCGATCTCCGCCACCGGCTGGATCACGCCCGTTTCATTATTGGCTGCCTGTACTGCAACCAGCGGAAGACCCTTGCTCCTGTCATGGGCGGCAAGCAGGCCGCGCAAAATGTCCAGGCGCAGGATGCCATTGGCATCAACCGGAAGAACGGTGATGTCATCGGGCGAAAACTGTCCGCCGGCGATCATGCATGGGTGTTCGGTGGCGCTGACATAAAGGTGTGAGAGACGCACCGGCGAACGCCCCATCATGTAATTGGGGGTCAGCAGCGTCGAGGCCGCCTCTGTCGCACCGGACGTAAAAAAGACATGCTCCGGCCTGGCATTAACGAGGGTCGCAACACTGCGGCGGGCGGATTCGACCAGCGCACGGGCAGCCCGCCCCTCGCGGTGAACGGAGGATGGATTGCCCGTAATGCCCAATGCCGCGATGATCGCATCGCGCGCTTCATCAAGCAAAGGCGCACTGGCATTATAATCCAGATAGAGCCTCTTGCCGCTCCCGACCACCTTACCTATCTCCTTAACAACGCCTTCGAGATATCTGAAGTCGCAATTTTCTTGAATTTTCAACCAAGAACGGCCTATGAAGCCGCTTGAGAAACTGAAACCTGTTTCAGTCATTCAAAATTTTCAGTCGGTTCTAGAAGCGGCGTCCCTTTCCGTCAAGCTCGCTGCCTGGAACCCGATCTGCCGGTTACGAGCGGAGTACACATGCCAGAAGTCATTTTCAACGGACCTGCCGGACGCCTCGAAGGCCGCTATCAGCCTTCCAAGGAAAAGAACGCGCCGATCGCACTCATCCTGCATCCGCACCCACAGTTCGGCGGCACGATGAACAACAAGATCGTTTATGATCTTTTCTATATGTTCCAGCAGCGCGGCTTTACCACGCTCCGCTTCAATTTTCGCGGTATCGGGCGCAGTCAGGGCGAGTTCGACCATGGTGCGGGCGAGTTATCGGATGCGGCAAGCGCGCTCGACTGGGTGCAGGCGCTCCATCCCGACTCCAAGACCTGCTGGGTGGCCGGATATTCGTTCGGCGCATGGATTGGCATGCAGCTTCTGATGCGCCGGCCGGAAATCGAAGGCTTTATTTCGGTCGCGCCGCAACCGAACACCTATGATTTTTCATTCCTCGCACCCTGCCCTTCGTCCGGCCTTATCATTCACGGGGACCAGGACAAGGTTGCTCCGCCGAAAGACGTGCAGGCGCTGGTTGACAAGCTCAAGACCCAGAAGGGCATCACCATCACGCAGAAGACCATTGCCAGCGCAAACCACTTCTTTACCGGTCAGGGCGAAGAACTGATCGAGGAATGTTCGGAATATCTGGATCGCCGCCTTGCGGGCGAACTGGTAGAAGCGCGCCCGAAGCGTCTTCGCTAGATTTTTCAGTCGCTTACCAGATTTGCGACGCCTCATCCAGCGGGCTGCCCGCCGGATTTTTTATAGTATTATTATTCAACAATCTTTTCCCCCGTTATTCGAGAGCGCGCCATGCCGGTTTATACTTTTCTCGCCATTGCAATCTTTTCCGAAGTCATCGGCACACTAAGCCTCAAGGCATCGGAAGGGTTTTCGCGCCTTGGCCCATCCATCGTGGTGGTGGTCGCCTATGGCCTCGCCTTCTATTTCCTGTCACTAACGCTGAAAACAATCCCGGTCGGTGTCGCCTATGCGATCTGGTCCGGCGTTGGCGTAACGCTGGTGGCGCTCATCGGCTGGCTGGTATTCGGGCAGAAGCTGGATCTTCCCGCAATTGTCGGCATGGGCCTCATCATCGCGGGCGTGATCGTCTTGAATTTGCTTTCCAACACCGCTCAGCATTAGGGCCTAACAGGAACGCCGCCGGAAACGGGCTTGTCGCAGCCCGTCGTGGAGGGATAGGTGAGCGGCAGGCCGCAAAGCGAACGCACTGCAAGATAGGCCCAGGCCTCTGCCTCCATGGCGTCCCCATCGAAACCGGCATTATCCGCATCGATCACATGCGCGCCCTGGCGCTCGGCAAGCGCGGTCAGCTCGTCCATGAGCGCACCATTCTTGCGCCCTCCACCGCTCACCACATAGGTGCGCGGACGGGCAGGCAGATGCGAAGCGGATTTGAGGATTGCCGCCGCACTTACAAATGCAAGTGTGCGCGCGCCATCGGCAAGGTTCAATTCACCCTTGGCCGGAATGGCGAAATCGCCACGATCGAGCGAACGGCGGTGGTTTCCCTTGAAGAATTCATGTTCGAGATATCGGTGGGCGGTGTTTCGGTCCACACTTCCGCTCATCGCAGTTGCACCGCCCGGATCAAACCGGCCATGCCCATGCAGTTCCATCCATTGATCGATGAGCATGTTTCCCGGCCCGCTGTCATAGGCGATCAGCGCGCCATCCTCGCCGACATAGGTGAGATTGGAGATGCCCCCGATATTGACGAAGACGACCGGGCCTTTGAGGCCAAGCGGCAGATTGGCCGCCAAAGCGGCATGGTAGGCGGGAATCAAGGGAGCACCCTGACCACCATGGCGCATGTCTTCCGCCCGCATGTCATAAACGACAGGAATGCCCGTTTCGCGAGCCAGCAGCGCGCCGTCGCCGATCTGGACAGTCAGGCTCTCGTTCGAGCGATGCAGCACCGTCTGGCCATGAAAACCGATCACGTCGATCTCGTGCGGCTGCAAGCCCTGTTCGTGAAGGAAATCATGAACAGCAACGGCATGGAGCAATGTCAGGTCATGCTCAAGCTGCCGCAGCAGGCCGGGACGCTCGGCCCTGTCTTTGATGGCGCGCGCATCGACAAGCCCTGCTTTCAGCCGCGCGCGAAAACCATCCGAATAATCCATCGAGGCAGAAGCGCGCCGCTCTATCCAGTTTTCGCCGTCGGTAGCAAGAAGAGCAATGTCGATCCCATCCATCGAGGTGCCGCTCATCAGTCCTATTGCGCGTTTCAAATCGGGCATGCGGGAGTTTCCTTGTTATTCCCGGTTGATTGATGCTAAAGGCGGACATATCACAAGGCAGTAAGTACTTGCTTACCGTCAATTTCAATTTCGCCTCATCAGTCAGGAAAAGGGCATGTCCGGTTTCAAATCCGATTTTCTTCGCACGCTTTCCGAACGTGGCTTCATCCATCAGATTTCCGATGAAAGCGGCCTCGACGAATTGTTGGCCAAGGAGACCGTGACGGCCTATATCGGCTTTGATCCCACGGCGCCCAGCCTCCATGCCGGCGGCCTGATCCAGATCATGATGCTCTATTGGCTCCAGCAGACCGGCCACAAGCCGGTGGCGCTGATGGGCGGCGGCACGGGCATGGTGGGCGATCCGTCCTTCAAGGACGAAGCGCGCAAACTCATGACCGAGGATACGATTGCCGAAAACATGGCGAGCATCAAGCGCGTCTTCGCCAATTACCTCACCTTTGGTGACGGAGCGAACGATGCGCTGATGGTCAACAATGGCGAGTGGCTGCGCAATATCAATTACCTGGAATTCCTGCGCGATGTGGGGCGGCATTTTTCGGTCAACCGGATGCTCTCCTTCGATTCGGTGAAGTTGCGCCTCGACCGTGAGCAGTCGCTTTCCTTCCTCGAATTCAACTACATGATCCTTCAGGCCTACGACTTCGTGGAACTGAACAAGCGTTACGGCCTGCGCCTGCAAATGGGCGGCTCGGACCAATGGGGCAATATTGTCAATGGTATTGACCTCGGCCACCGGATGGGCACACCGCAGCTTTACGCCCTCACCTCGCCGCTCCTGACCACTGCGTCCGGCCAGAAAATGGGCAAGTCGCTTGGCGGCGCCATCTGGCTCAATGCAGATATGCTCAGTGCCTATGACTTCTGGCAATATTGGCGCAATACGGAAGACGCGGACGTGGAACGCTTCCTCAAGCTCTACACGACGCTGCCGCTGGACGAGATCGCAAGGCTCGCAGAACTCGGCGGCGCGGAAATCAACGAAGCCAAGAAGATACTGGCGACCGAAGTGACCGCCATGCTGCATGGGCGCGATGCCGCCGAAGAAGCAGCCGAAACCGCACGCAAGACCTTTGAAGACGGCGAACTTTCGGAAAACCTGCCCACAGTCGGCGTGCACAAGGCGACGCTTAATGACGGGATCGGTGTTCTGGCGCTGATGGTTCTGGCCGAACTTTGCACCACCAACGGCGAAGCACGCCGCCATGTGGAAGGCGGGGCGGTGCGCATCAACGATGAGCCGGTCAGCGATCCGCGCATGGTTGTCAATGCTGCAGCACTAAACGATCAGGGCCTCATCAAGCTGTCGCTCGGCAAGAAACGCCATGTTCTGATCCGCCCCGCATAAAGCGGCAGAATAAAGCATCAAAAAAACCGGGCCTCGCGCCCGGTTTTGTTTATCGGGCCTTATTGGAACTCGAAGATGGAACGGAAAATGCCCGGCGCGATGAGCGAAATCGGGTTGACGATCACCTGTGGCTGTTTCGCATTGCCCACGAGCTTATAAGTAATACCAAGCAGGCCGCGATCACGGCCATTGCCCAAAAGCGCGCCGAAAATCGGCACTTCGCCAAAGATACGGTTCACGCCATAAGCCGGCATGAATGTGCCTGTGATAGACATATTGCCCTGCTGGTCATAGAGCGTGCCCTGAAATATCGTTCCGACCGCAGGACCACGAACGACACCTTTCGACAGATTGAGATAGCCTTGGCCCTTTTCAATCAGGGAAAAGCCGCGCTCCACATCCACCCGCGACACGTCAATATCACGTTTGACAGCCTGGGTGAGGCTGGCGCCGCCGCTTGATGGCGAGCTGGAAACGATTTTCGCCAGACGCGGTTCATTGACGATGGAAAAGTTGCGCGCATCGATCTGGCCGCGCAGCGGCCCGTTTCCCTGAGCGGCCAGGCCCACCGTAATCTTGCCGCCCCGCATCTTGTCATAAAAATCAAAGAAACGCAGGACCGCACCCGCATCGTTCGACTGAAGCGATATGGAGCGCGCATCGCCCTGATCGTTATTGGTGGCCACGAAGGGCTGCCCCGACGAGGTGACGGCATTGACGGAAATGCCGGAAACTTTCGAGCCTGCGCTTTCATAAGACACAGCAACATTGCGAAGCGTTTCGTTGTTGAATCCGTGAACCTCATCAACCTGCGCACTTACCACGACACGCGGACTGTTGGCGCGACCGCCTCCGCTCTTTTTTGCTTCAAGATCGGAAATCTGCTTGATGAGCGCCCGCGCATCGAATTGCGAGCCGCGCACATTGACCCGGAAGCTGTTCCCGCTTTTTGTCGCCTTTACGGAGAGATTATCGCTGCGGTTAAGTCGAATTTCACTGAAATCCGCCGACTGAAAGTCACCCTTGGCGATGGAGAGATTGCCTTTCGCACCGAAAGCATCGCCGGAAAATACCAGATTGCTGATTTCAAATTCACCTCTGTCACTATGTTCGACAAGATCAAAGGTGGCCTTGGCGGGAATGCCTGCGCCTTTGCGCCATCCAAGCCAGGGCAGATCGATCTGCGTTTTTAAAAGATCAGCCGAGACATGGCGCTTGCCACCATTCTCCATCCCCAGATCAACCGACATCGGCCCGGAGAAAACGGCATTCAGGCCGGGAAAGACCGCATTGCGGGTCTTGTCGTCTATTTCCAGCTTTATCTTCTGCTCGCGCTTTGCCGGGCCGGAGCGGTCCACGGGCTCCGTCATGCTGACTTTCGCAGGAACATTGTCCAGTCTGGCATCGGCTG